>NZ_AP022613.1:311856-623713 GCF_010730195.1 Mycobacterium conspicuum | reverse complement strand
TATCCGAAGGCCGACCGCATGAAGGCCGTTGGGCTCTGGGCGGGCACGGCCGGGTCCGGTGGCGTCCTCGGCATGCTCGGATCTGGCCTACTGCTTCGCTTTTGGGACTGGCATGCGATCTTCTGGTCACTCGGCATCGCCGGGCTGGCGATCTTCGCCCTGGGGTGCACGGTGGCGTCTTCGCGCGACACCACCGCTCCGGGCGTCGACTGGCTCGGTGCGGTGCTGATCGGTGCGGCCGTTGCGATCGCGGTCGCCGCGATCCTGGAGGCACCCGACCGCGGCTGGAGCGATCCGCTGGTCTGGGGTGGTTTGGTCGCGGGAGCCGTCATCGCCGCGGTGTTCGGTGTCGTCGAATTTCGCCGGCGACATCCGCTGCTGGACGTGCGCCTGTTTGCTGACCCCGGTTTCGCCACCGGGGTGGCGTCGATCGTCATCCTGTTCGGTGCGACGTTCGGGTTCTTCTATGTCGGCATGCAATACGTCCAGCAGATCATGGGGTATTCGCCGCTGACGACGGCAATTGCGTTCGGCCCGTTCATGGTTCCGCTGGGCATCTTTTCCGCGTTGTCGTTCTGGTACGTGCCGAAGCTGGGCCTGCGAGTCGTGCTGTTCGTCGGCACGGCGCTCATGGCGGTCGGATTCGCGTGCATGTGCCGCTTAGACCTGCACTCGACCTACGGCGAATTCGCCTGGCCGACATTGATACTCGCGACGGGCATCGGAATGTGCACGGCACCGACGACCTCAGCGATCATGGGTGCGGTCCCCGACGAAAAGCAGGGCGTCGCCTCGGCGGTGAACGACACCTCGCGGGAGATGGGCGGAGCGCTGGGCATCGCCGTGGCCGGGTCGATCCTGGCCGGACGCTATTCCCACGAACTCGAGGCCAGGCTGGCGAACTTTCCGGAGCCCGTGCGTCGGCCCGCGGCCGATTCGCTGGCCAAGGCCGTCGAGGTAGCGGGCAAACTGGGCCCGCAGGGCCGCGAGCTGGCCGAGGTCAGCAAGACCGCATTCCTGACGGCCATGCACGCCTCGACGATCGCGATGGCCGTGATCGTCGGCATTGCGGCGGTCCTGATCGGGGTCTGGGCGCCCGGGCGGGAGGGGCAGCAACTGCGCTCGGTGCGCCGGATCCTGGCGGCACGCAGGAAAAGCGAAAACCCCTCGGGGGGATCTGCGATAGCATTACGCTCGGATCAAGTTCGCATCGGGGAGCGAGCCACGTCTGGACCTCGTGGGGGGGATCCCATATGTCGTACGTGATCGCGGCGCCGGAATACCTGGCCACCGCGGCTACAGATCTGTCCAATATCGGTACTGCACTCAACGACGCCAATTCCGCGGCGTTGGGCCCGGTTTCAGGCGTGTTGCCAGCCGGGGCGGACGAGGTATCGGCGAGCATCGCGGCGCTGTTTGGCGCGCACGCCCAGGCCTACCAGGCGATCAGCGCCGCGGCACAGGCGTTTCACACTCAGTTCGTGCAGCTGATGAGCGGCGGCGCCGAACAGTACGTGCTCGCCGAGGCCGCTAACGCCACGCCATTGCAAACCGTCGGCTCGGGATTGCTGACCGACAGCACCGCGACCGGTCAGGTGTTGAATGTCGCGCAACCGGTGGCCGGCAGCGCGGCCTCCGCGGCGGGGTCGGCGCCACTGGCCGCCGCGGGGCCGGCGAGCGTCTCGGCACCGGTCACTCCGCCGGCGCCACCGGTGACCGCGGTTGCGCCGGCGTCGGCGGTGCCGTCGGTGCTCGTACCGCCCGGCGCGGCGACGCCGACGCCCGCTGCGAGTGGCCCGTCGGCGCTGATACCGGCCGGCACGCCCGAAGCGGCGGTGCCGGCGGGATCGGACGTTCCGGTGGCGTCGGGGACGCCGGCGTCGGCGACCGCACCGCTGGCCGCAGTGGAGGCCGAAGCGCCATTCTCTCCCCTCGCGGCGATGCCACCCGTGCCACTGAACGGCACCGCGGTGGCGGCGGCGCCGACGGTGGCCCCTCCCGCAGCGGCAGGGCCAGCGGGCAACAGCAACGAACAACCCGCGGCGACGTCCGCGTGGGCGGCATCGGCGGAGTAGCCGACCTCAGCCGGCAAACTGTGCCGCACGGTGTGCGAGCATCACGATCGTCGCGTGCGGGCCACGGCTGGGAACTACCGGCAGGACCGAGCCGTCGATGACCCACAGGTTTTCTACGCCGAGCACCCGACACCGTTGGTCGACAACGGCTTTCGGGTCGTCGTCGGCGCCCATCGGCGCGCTGCCGCACAGGTGTTGTGACGTCGCCCAGATGTTCGGTCCGATATGCGTTGCGGAACTACACAATTCGCGGGCCAATTCGCCGCCCTGCCGAAGGTCCGCAATGTCGGCGGGTTCGCTGTCGTAGCGGTGTTCGATCAGCGGTGGCGTCGACGGGTCGGCCGAGACCAGCGTGATGCGTCCGCGTGATCGGGGCCGCATGAGCGCCACCCCGATGTGCGGCCAATCTCGATGTCCCGCGGTGCCGTCGCCGGTCATCGCTATGAAACCCCCTGTATACGGCCGGATTTCGATGCCTTCGGGGGTCGTCAGCACCACCTCCAACACTGGGCGGTCCACCGCTACCGTCCAGTTCGTCGGCAGCACCCATTCCGGATGATCACTGCAGCCCGTCCCGACCGGCAGCGGCGCGACCACGTCGACGCCGACGGCCTTGAGCATCGCCTCGTCGCCGACGCCGGAAAGCATCAGCAGGTGTGCCGACTGAATCGCCCCGGCGCACAAGACAATTCGGTCGGCGGTCAGGGTCGCGGGCCCTTCGGGACCAACGGTGTCGACACCCACGACCGCCCCCGCGGAGAAACGCAGCCGCACCGCTTGCGTCTGTGCCAGCAGCGTCAGGTTGGCCCGTGCCAGCGCCGGTATCAAAAAGGCCGCGCCGGCACCAGTGCGCACGCCATCGACGATGTTGAGCGGGATCGCGCCGACTCCCGACGGCAGGTGCGGACCGACGTCGTTGAGGTCAGCCAGCCAAGGAAACCCCGCCCGCTCGGTGGCGGCCACGAAGGTTTCGCTGCAACCGGTCATGTCGTGCGTGCGGCGAACCGGGATGGGCCCGCTGTCGCCGTGGGCCGGGCCGTCGAAATCCAGGTCCGTCTCGATGGCCCGGAAGTGATCCAACACGTCGGACCACGCCCAGCCGGGTAGGCCGATGCCGTCAAAGTCCGCAGGCAGCCCGCGGCAGAAGTACCCGCCATTGACGGCGCCGGAGCCCCCGATCGTGGCCCCGCGCACGATGGGCAACTGTCGCGCGGGGCGGTCGGTGAGCCGGCTCAGATAGCGGTGCACCAGCGGGCTGCCCGCGCCGATCGGAAGCTGCAACCCATTGGCGGTCTGTGCCAACAGCTCAGGGTCGCCAAGCCCGGGTCCGGCCTCGAGGACCGTCACCGTGCGGCTGGGATCGGCCGAAAGGCGTTCGGCAACAACCGATCCAGCGCTGCCGGCACCGACGATCAGCACATCGCTGTGCGAGACGATGGCGCTCAAAGCGGCGGCTCGGAAGCCTAGGTACGAATCTGGGGTTTGAGGGCACGAGCGTTTCGCTCGCGCGCCACGCCCCACCACAGGCCGATGCCGTAGGCCAGGTCGTCGATACGCTTCAGCAGCAGATAGGTCAGCAGTCCGATCGGTTCCGCGTCGTCACCGGTGGCGTCCCTGCGGCTGAGCCAGTCCACCACGCCGTCGAGGACCGCGGCGACCACCACGACCCGTCTGCAATGTCTCGACAGTGTGGCCGCCAGCAAGGCCAGCGGCCAGTAGTGCCGGCAGATGGCGGATGCCAGTTGCAGCGCCGCCGACCACAGGCCGCGGGTGGCGACCTCGGCGACATCGCGTAACGAGGTCTCGGAGCTGCGCATCGCCCTGGCGATCCGGCGACCGGTCAGGAACGCGACCACCAGCGATGCCAGCTGGCCGATGCTGGTGCCGAGTGCCATCAGGATCCAGACCAGCAGCGCCCAGCCGGAGATCACCACCGGGGCGGTCTTGTCCGGGTGACGCACCGACAGCGGTGCGGCCGATCCACCGTAAAACGCTTTGCGCGCAATCCAATCCCGCAGCTCAGTGCGATGATCGTGGGCGACCAGCGCGATGGGCTCGTAGCGCAGTCGGGCGCCGGTTTCGATGAGACGCCAGCACAGGTCGACGTCCTCGCCGGACTGTAAGGTTTCGTCGAAGCCGCCGACGTCGTGAATGGCCGACCGGCGACAGATGATCGCGGCGCTGGGAACGTAGGACACCGTGCTATGCGGTAGCACCGGCGCTTCGCGCTGACCGAGGTCCAGCGACGAGTGCACCGCCTCATAGCGCGCCAGCGCATTCTCGCTTTGCGAGAGCCCGATGATGCGCGGGGCAACGAGTGCGACGGTCGGGTCGCAGAAGTGCCCGAGCAGCGCCTCCAGCCAGCCCCGCCGGGGCGCGACGTCGGAGTCGAGGAAGGCGACGAAGTCGGTGGTGCAGGCTGCCAGACCGGTGTTGCGTGCGGCCCCCGGCCCCTTGCTGCGCGGGTGACGCAACACCTCGATGTCGCAGTGGGCGCCGATGAAGTCCTCCGGCTCGACGGGACAGGCCGAACCGTCGTCCACCACGATGACGCGCAGCCCGCGCAGTGAGCTGACCAGGCGCCGCACACCGGATGTGTTGTCCCGCACCGGAATAACCACGGTGACGTCGCGGTGTGACGGGCCACCCGCGGGGCGGGGATGCGCGACGGTGGCGTCGAGCAGGGTGCGCGCCAGTTCGGCGCTGACTTCGTCGCGCACCTTCAGCCGACCGTCGGACAGCATGTCCTGAGCGGCGGGAGCCAGCCGCAGCAGCCGGGTGGGCGAGCCACCGAGCAGAGCCGAGCCGTCGCCGAGCACCCGCACACGGCGATCGACCTGAACGGCGAACCCGTCAGGGAGTCGAGCGTGAGTCATGAGCACCGCTCCTCCGCATCACGACTCGTCCGCGTCATTTGTGAATTGTCGCCGGTGCGCCTCATGTCAGCATCCCGTCGGGACCGGGCGCCCACCGCGCGACTCGAGTCACGCAGCCGTCGACCATCTGGTCGAGGATGCGTTCGCCCTCGACTGCCGTCGCGGTCGTCGGGTCCCCTAAGACGCCGACCGGGCTCACCGCGGCCACTCCCCCGCGGCGCATGGACGGCAGCAGTTCGGACAGCGGCGCGCCGTTGCCGGCGAGCCAGCGGTCGGTCAGGACGTCGTTCGGCGAAATATGGAGCAACACCGACGTTTCGGTATGTCCGGCGTGAGCGTCGGCCGGTTTCGAGCCGCCGACGGCGGCGCACGGGCACCACGCGACGTCGCGGCCCTCGGCACGCAGCCGGCGCACCGCGCGCGACAGCGCCTCCGCGTTGCCGCCGTGACCGTTGACGAAGACCAGCCGGGCGGCCCAGCAGGCCGCCGACCTTCCGTACTCCACCAGCAGCAGCGTCAGGGCCTCGGTGCCGATGGAGATGGTGCCGGCGAACTCCTGATGCTCACCGCTGGCTCCGTAGGCGATGGCGGGCGCCACCAGCCAGTCGTGCGCGAGGCGGACTCCCGCGCGTCGGGCGACCGCCGCGGCGATCCGGGTGTCAGTGTCCAGGGGCAGGTGTGGACCGTGCTGCTCGGTCGAGCCCAGTGGGACCAGCAACGACGGCGGTACGGTGGATAGCTCGGTAGACGTCGCATTCCCCAGTTCGACGCGTACGGGCACTCGCCGATGGTAGGACGAATTCACCTGGTGTGCACCATTGTTGCACCATCCATTTAATTTTTTTTATCGCCCGGACGATTGATGAGTTGAAATTCGGCTCGTCCGCCACGATTGCCACGCCTGTACCACGGTTTGGATTTATGTGTCTAGCGCTTCTCGGTGGTCGGCTCACCGAGGACCCGGGCAAACCCCGACGGAACCAGAACGTCATCCGGGCCGAGGTCGTGGACCGAGGCTCGGCCGAGGCCCATCAGCGCGGAGTCGATGCCGCCGCGCAAAATGTCGAGGACGTTTTCGACGCCGGACTGGCCACTTGCCGCGAGGCCCCACAGGTAGGCGCGGCCGATCATGACCGCACGCGCGCCCAGCGCCACCGCCTTGACCACATCGCTGCCACGACGGATGCCGCCGTCCAGCAACACCTCGATCTGGTCGCCGACCGCCGCCGCCACCGCGGGCAGCGCGCGAATCGACGCGGGGGTGCCGTCCAGGTTGTTGCCGCCGTGGTTGGACACCGAGATCGCCGAAACACCCGCATCCACGGCTCTTTTGGCATCGTCGACGCGCATCACACCCTTGAGCATGAAGGGCCCGCCCCACAGTTCGCGGAGCCAGGAGATGTCTTCCCAGGTCGGTGGCGGTGTGCCCATCCACTCGCCGTAGGCGGCGAAGAAGGGCGGGCCGGGCTCGCCCCGGCGCGCCTGGTTCGGCACCCGCAGGTCCGGCGGGCGCAACGTCTTGCCGTACTTCCACAGCCAGCGTGGCTTGAAGGCGGCCTCCGGGGACAACCGCAGGATCGTCCGCAGGTTCATCTGTTCCGGGATCTTGGGGCTGCCCCAATCGCGGCCGTGCGAGAAGCTCCAGTCGGTGGTGACGATCAAGCCGACGGCGCCGGCCTGACGGGCCCGCTCCACCCGCTCGGCGATGGCGTCGCGGCCGCCCAGCCAGTAGACCTGGAAGAAGAGTTTGGGGTTGGCGGCGATCACCTCTTCGATCGGCTTACTGGCGAACGAGGACAAGCCCATCGCGGTCCCACGTGCCGCCGCGGCGCGAGCGACGGCGACCTCGCCGTCTGGGTCGACGGCCTGCACACCGGTCGGTGAAATGATGACCGGCAGCGAAATGTCTTGGCCCATAACGGTGGTCGACAAATCGCGCTTTTCCGCCGCACCAACGACATGTGGCGCGAAGCCGAGTTCACCGAAAGCCTCGACATTGTCGGCGACCGTAATTCCTTTTTCACTGGCCGCCACTAGCGCAGAGTAAACCGATTTCGGCAGCCGCCGTTTAGCGCGTTGCTGCGCGATGGCAACTGTTTCGAACCATTCAGAGCTAGAGGCCACGGCTACAGCGGGCTTTCGTTACACATGCGGGCGGGAGGCCTCATGGAAAGCGTCAGCGGGACGGGCTGCCCGCGCGAGTGGTCGACCCGCGGCCGCGGCGTCTGCCGCTCGCGCGACAATGCCGGCGCACCGTACCCTTGCACACATTCGGGGTCGGGACCGTCCAGCGGCAGGCCGGTGAAGAACTTGGCGGCCATGCAACCGCCCCGGCAGCTGTCGTAGTGTCCGCAACTGGAGCAGGCGCCCGCGGACTGCGGCTCGCGCAGCTCGCGAAACAGCGGGGCGTTCTTCCAGACGTTGTCAAAACCTCCATCGGACAACACATTTCCGGCCAGGAAGCGGTCGTGGATGGCGAACGGACACGCGTACACGTCGCCCACCGGGTCGATCAGGCACACCACCCGTCCGGCGCCGCACATATTCAAACCCGCGAGCGCGCCGGATTGCCCGAGCGGCGCCAGGTGAAAGAAGGAGTCGCCGGTGAGCACCCGCTCGCCCTTGGCGACCAACCACTCGTACAGCTGCACCTGCTGGTCGGCGGTGGGGTGCAGGTCTCCCCACACGTCGGCGCCGCGGCCCGAGGGACGCAGCCGGGTGATCCGCAGCGTCGCGCCGTAACGGCTTGCCAGGGCGGCGAATTCGTCGAGCTGGCCGACGTTGTGCCGGGTGACCACGACGGAGATCTTGGCGTCTCGGAAGCCGGCGGCCGCGAGGTTCTCCAGCGCGCGCACCGCCATGGCGTAGGACCCGGCACCGCGCACGGCGTCGTTGACCTCGGCGGTGGCGCCGTCAAGCGAGATCTGGACATCGACGTAGTCACTGGCCGCCAAGCGTTCGGCGACCTCGGGGGTGATGCGGACACCGTTGGTGGAGAACTTCACGCCGACGTGGTGCGCGGTGGCGTAGTCCACCAACTCCCAAAAGTCCGGCCGCACAGTGGGTTCCCCACCGCCGATGTTCACGTAGAACACCTGCATGCGCTGCATTTCGTCAATGATGTCCATGCACTGGCGGGTGGACAGCTCGCGGGGGTCGCGCTTACCTGACGACGAAAGGCAGTGCACGCAAGCCAGATTGCACGCGTAGGTCAGCTCCCAGGTCAGGCAGATGGGCGCGTCGAGGCCGCGCTCGAACTGCTCGATCAGCCGGGGCACCGGCGCTGTCGGGGCGCTCACCTAACCCTCCTCGGGTACCAGCATGTGGGAATCGGCCAGCACGCCCAGCGCGTGCAGGTAGGGCGCCTGCTCGGAATCGTCGACGCCCGCGGCGCGGCAGGCGGACCGGACATCGGGATGCTCGGCCAACGACCGCACCACCGCGAGGATGGTGCGATTTTTCAGAAAGGACAGCTTGCGGGTCCCAAAGTGATAGAGCAGCGCGCCGAACGGCTCCGGCCGAACCGCCACCTGGGGATGCAACCGCCAGCCCCGATCGGGATCGAACGCACCCGGCGACGATGCGGGCGGGGTAGGGCGATCGACCGCGGCCCGGGCGGGCGCCGTCACGGTCAGTAGACCCCGCACATACCGTCGATGGACACCTCTTCGACCAGGGTCTCGGTGACGAGCTCGGTTTCGGTCTGGTTCTCGGGAACAACCTGGTCCATGTGAATTTGCCTCTCTTTGGGACTCGACAACAAGAGATCGTTCTGGACACAATATGGCATCGAGTGCCGCAATGGAAGGGCGGGTCGGATGTCGCCGCAGTCTCGGGTAGGTAGGCGCCGCTCGACGACACCGGCGCACATCACCGATGTCGCGCTCGAGTTGTTCACCGCCCGCGGGTTCTCCGACGTGAGCGTCGACGATGTCGCGCACGCGGCCGGCATCGCGCGCCGCACGCTGTTCCGCTATTACGCGTCCAAGAACGCCATCCTGTGGGGCGACTTCGACGCGCATCTCGGGCATCTGCGGGAATTGCTCGACAACGTCGACCCTCAGGTGGTGATGGGCCAGGCACTGCGCGCGGCGCTACTGGCGTTCAACACGTTTGACGAAAGCGAGACCGTGCGGCACCGCCAGCGCATGCGCATCATCCTGGAAACCGCTGAACTGCAAGCCTATTCGATGACCATGTATGCCGGGTGGCGCGAGGTGATCGCCGGATTTGTAGCCGCACGCCTGGGCGTCAAGACGACCGACCCGCTTCCTCAGACCGTCGCCTGGACGATGCTTGGCGTGGCGTTGAGCGCCTACGAGCAGTGGCTGAGCGACGAGACGGTGACGCTGCCCGAGGCGCTGGGGAACGCGTTCGACGTCGTCGGCGCCGGACTCAACGAGTTGAACGCTTGAACACCGACCACCTGGTGCACACGATGCGGTCGCAGGGAAAGTTCTGCGGCGGCTCCGGCTCCCCGATGTACGACGCGCTGCTCGAGCTGATGGCCCAAGATGTCGAAGCCGGCGGCGTCTTCGCGACGATTCTATCCGGCCACGAGGACGACTCGGCTCGTCAAGCGGTGCCGCTTCGACTGCTCGGCGGCCTGCACCGATTGGCGCTCGACGGTCGGGCACCGACGCTGCGACGCTTCTATCCCAGCACCGGCGGAACCTTTGACGCGGCGGCCGCGTGGCCCGAAATCCTGCTCACCGCCCGGGACCGGATGAACGATCTTCGCGCCGCGCTGGACCAGCCACCGCAGACCAACGAGGTGGGCCGGTCGGCCGTGCTGATCGGCACCCTGTTGTTCCTGGTTCGCCAATTCGATTTGCCGGTGCGTCTTTTCGAGATTGGCACGAGCGCCGGGCTCAACCTGCGCGCCGACCACTACCGCTATGCCTACCCCGGCGGCCGGTGGGGGCCTGTCGACTCGCCGGTGGTGATCGACGACGCGTGGCGCGGCCAGCTGCCGCCGGACGGCGCGGTGCGCATCGTGGAACGGCACGGATACGACATCGCGCCCATCGACGTCACGACCGTCGATGGCGAAATGACGGTGCTGAGCTACGTGTGGCCCGACCAGAGCGCGCGGCTGCAGCGGCTGCGCGGCGCAATTGCGGTGGCGCGCACCGTTCCGGCGCAGTTGCACCGCCTCACGGCCGCCGACGCGGTCGCCGGCATGGCCCTCGCCGACGGCACGCTGACCGTGCTGTGGCACTCCATTACCTGGCAGTACCTGTCCGACGACGAACGCGCCGCGATCCGCGACGGTATCGATGCGGTGGCCGCGCAAGCCGGTGAGTCCTCACCGTTCGCGCATTTGACTTTGGAGCCCGCGCGCGACGCCGACGGCGGACTCAAATTCCTGGCGCGAGCCCGGAGTTGGCCGGGCGACAAGCTTCGGATTTTCGGCGAATGCCATCCACACGGGCCGCCGGTGAACTGGCTTTGAGTGTGAACTCAGGGTTTTCGCTGTGTGCTCACACTGATCGCCCGAATGCATAGATCACTCGGGGCAGGACCATGCGATCAACGGGGGACGCACGGAGGCACAGAGCGGATTGCCCTTGGCGTCGCTGAGTCGTAGGCGCCCGAGCAGCTGCCCGCGAGCCGCGGCCTGGATCAGGGTTTCTCCCGGCACGCCGCCATCAAGCCAGAGCTTGGCTCGGCGAAACATGTTGGCGGCGTTGCCGGTATCGGCGTCGTCCACCGCGACCCACGACAGATAGATGAACCTGCCGCCGGGCCGGCCTTGGATATACGGGCCGGTGACGTCGGGTGCTTCGCCGCGATTATCGACCGAGCAGTCCAACATCCACGACGCGGTGGCAGCGTCGGCGGAAACGAGGCCCAGCAGCTCTTCTCGATGGTTACGCCGCTGGACGCCGACATGAATGTTGCGGTAGCCCTGCGGGCCATCGGGACTCGGCCCGCAGGATGAGCCCGGAAGATCGGCGCCCTCGATCCGTATCTGCACGGTCCGCTAAGCCAGCATTTCCGAAATCGGCACGCCGGCAGCGATTTTGCCCCGCACCTTCATGACCTTGCCGGGCAACCCGCCACCGACCACGCCGACCAGCTTGCCGTCGCGCTCGTAATACGCCAGGAACTTACGGCCGTCGTCCTCGACCATGTGCACGATGTCGGTGGCCTGCGGTTCGCCCAGGCACTGGATCTTCACGTCGTACTGGTCACTCCAGAAATACGGCACAACGACGACGTCGGGTGCTTCAAGCCCCAACATCGCCGGCACCACGACCCGGGCCTGGTCGGCAACATTGCTCCAATGCTCAACGCGCGCTTGGTGTCCCAACGGGTCGCGCCAGGATGCGACATCGCCCAACGCCCAGACGTTCGGTGCGCTGGTGCGACCGGCCTCGTCGCAGAGCACACCGTTATCGACGTCGATGCCGCTGCCGTCCAGCCAGTCGGTCGCCGGGCGTGAGCCGATGCCGATCACCACCAGATCGGCCGGCAATTCCGTGCCGTCCGTCAGCACCACGGTGTCGACGTGTCCCTCCCCGCGCACCTCGGTGACCCCGACGCCGAGGCGGACGTCGACGCCCTCGTCGCGGTGCAGCCGCGCCACCAGTTCGCCGATTTGTTCGCCGAGCACGGCGGCCAGCGGTTGTGGTTGCGGTTCGACCAGCACGACGTCCACCCCGACGCTGCGCAGGCTGGCGGCCACCTCGCAGCCGATGAAGCCGGCGCCGACGATCACGGCATGCCGCGCGGCGGATGCGTGTTCGCGCAGCGCCAGGCTCTCGTCGAGGGATCGCAGCACCCGGATGCCCTCCAGATCGGGCAGGGTCGGAATGCGCCGTGGCACCAGCCCGGTCGCGATAACCAACTCGTCGTAGGCCACCACCGTGCCGTCGGCGAGGGTCACCGTCTGCTCATGGGTGTCCAGGCGGGTCGCGGCGGAGCCCAAGCGCAGCGTGATGTTGTTCTCGTCATACCACTCGCGCGGTTTGAGGGCGGTGTCGTCGACCTCCTTGCGCAGCACTTCCTTGGAAAGCGGCGGTCGGTCGTACGGGAGGTGCACCTCGTCGCTGACGATCGTGACGGGACCGGCGTAGGGGGCCCGACGTAGTTGCTCGGCGGTCCGAGCCGCGGCCAGGCCCCCGCCCACGATCACGATTCCGTTATTTTCCACGTGGAGTTCATAGCACGACGGGCCGTCAGTACTTTAGGGCACCCTTATCAACGTTGATCTGCGTGCCCGACAGTGTGCCCGAGCCGTCACCGGCAAGCCACGCCACGACGTCGGACACCTCCTCGGCCGTCATGAACCCCTTGTACTGCAAAGGCATTGGCGGGAAGCTGTGCACGAAGCGGGGATGCTTGGCGAAGATCTCCATCATTGCCTCCGGCTCGATCATGGGGGTGTCGACGGAGTACGGGTGAATCGAGTTGACCTTGATGTTGTATTCGCCGAGTTCGATTGCCAGCGTGTTGGTCAGCGCGGTCAGGCCGTACTTGCTGGCCGCGTAGTGGCCGTTGCCCGGTGTGGCCCGGACGCCCGCCGCGGAACTGACAATGACGATGGAGCCGCCGTTGCCGGCCTCGATTATCGCGGGGATCGTGGCGCGCAACGTGCGCCAGGTGCCGGTCAGGTTCACCCCAATGACGGTGTCCCACTGCTCGTCGGTCAGCTCCCACACCCGGCCCCAGCCCAGCACACCGGCGTTGGCCACCAGGATGTCCAACCGGCCGAACTGCTCAACGCCGTCGGCCACCAATTGCCGCACCGCCGGGTCGTCGCGGATGTCCACCTCGCGGGCCAACACCTTGCGGCCCTGGGCTTCCACCAAGCGGACCGTCTCGGCGAGGTCTTCCGGGGTGGCCGGCGGGTAGCTCAAGGTGTCGGACACCGGCGCGCAGATATCCAGCGCGATGATGTCGGCTCCTTCGGCGGCCAGCCGCACCGCATGCGCACGTCCCTGCGCACGAGCGGCGCCGGTTATGAATGCCACCCGCCCTTGCAATGATCCGGTCTGCTCAACCACGTGTCACAGGCTAGCAGCGAAACTGAAACGTGTTCTAGTTGGCCCGGTCCTCTCAGCGAGCAGTCGCGAAAGCGCGCGGTTAAAGGTCGGCGATGATCTGAGCCCGCTTGGCGTCGTATTCCTGTTGGGTCAACGCCCCGCTGGTGCGCAGCGCGTCCAACTCCTGGAGGCGCTGGGCGACCGACTGCTGCGGGGCGGCGACTGGTGCCGGTTGAGCGGCTTGCGCCTGCTGCTCGCCCGCTCGGCGCACCACCGCTTGGATCTGCTGGCGCAGCCCCGGATTCGATCGAATGTCCACCGTGCCGTTGAACGGGACGTTGTTGGCCTTGAGGATCTGCAGGATCTCCATCAGCGGGCCGGCCTGCCCGCTGAGGTCGTAGGTCCGATTGTCCTCAGCGATGGTGAACTGCGCGGGCACCAGCCCGTTGACCAAAGAGCTGCGCTCCCAGTCGATTTGGTAGGCCTGCGTGGTGGGATTGACCAGCACGACGAGCTTGCGGGCGGTGAGGTTACCCAGCCGCGGGATGCTGGCGATGACCCGGTCCTGGGTGTCGAACGGCATGATCCCGGGGCCCGAGATGTGCAGGTTCACCTTGACCACCCGCCGGTCGTTGATCTCGGTGTTCGTCTCGGTCAGCCCGGTGATTTGGGCCAGCGCCAGCACCCCATGCTGTTCGAGTTCGGCGGTTTTGGCGGCCGCGTTCTTGCCGAAGTTGGCCAGCCCGATCGCGATCGCCACATCCGCGATGGTGATGAGCACACCGACATATAGCATCCACTGGATGGTGGAGGCGTAGTCGCCCACCGCGTAGTAGGCGATGACAAAGATTGGGCCGACGAGGCCACCGCAGATCAAGACGACTAACTGGGCCTTCAGATAGCGCGCAAACACGTGGGTGCTCCTCACTCATCCCAAAAAAGTGCCCGAAAAGGTGAAGTCAGACTAGCGCCGCCGCCGGCGTTACCGATCACAAATTTCCGGGCCGAAAGGCCACGGCTCGATCGGCCCACAGCAACGAAGCCCGGACCGCCGAAATCGGCGACCCGGGCTTCGCTGAAACGCCCTACTTGATGATCTTGACGACCCGGCCGGCGCCGACGGTGCGGCCACCCTCGCGGATCGCGAAGCGCAGACCGTCATCCATGGCGACGGGCTGGATCAGCTTCACCGAGATGTTGGTGTTGTCACCGGGCATCACCATCTCGGTGCCTTCCGGCAGCGTCACCACACCGGTCACGTCGGTGGTGCGGAAGTAGAACTGCGGACGGTAGTTGTTGAAGAACGGCGTGTGCCGGCCGCCCTCGTCCTTGGACAGGATGTAGACCTGGCCCTCGAACTCGGTGTGCGGCGTGGTGGTGCCGGGCTTGGTCACCACTTGACCGCGCTCGACGTCCTCACGCTTGATACCGCGCAGCAGCAGCCCGACGTTGTCGCCGGCCTGCCCCTGGTCGAGCAGCTTGCGGAACATCTCCACGCCGGTGACGGTGGTCTTGGTGGTGGTCGGGCGGATGCCGACGATCTCGACTTCCTCGTTCACGTTGACCACGCCACGCTCCACACGACCGGTGACGACGGTGCCACGGCCGGTGATGGTGAAGACGTCCTCGACGGGCATCAGGAACGGCTTGTCGGTCTCGCGGACCGGGTCCGGGATCGACTCGTCGACCGCGTCCATCAGCTCCGCCACGGACTCGACCCACTTGGCGTCGCCCTCGAGCGCCTTCAGCGCGGAAACCCGCACCACCGGGGCGTCCTCGTCGAACTCCTGGGCGGCCAGCAGCTCGCGGACCTCCATCTCGACGAGCTCGAGCAGCTCCTCGTCATCCACGGCGTCGGCCTTGTTCAGCGCGACCAGGATGTAGGGCACGCCGACCTGACGGGCGAGCAGCACGTGCTCGCGGGTCTGCGGCATCGGGCCGTCGGTGGCGGCGACCACCAGGATGGCGCCGTCCATCTGGGCCGCGCCGGTGATCATGTTCTTGATGTAGTCGGCGTGACCGGGGGCGTCCACGTGGGCGTAGTGCCGCTTCTCGGTCTGGTACTCCACGTGGGAGATGTTGATGGTGATGCCGCGCTGACGCTCCTCGGGAGCGTTGTCGATCTGGTCGAACGCACGCGACTCGTTCAGGTCCGGGTACTTGTCGTGCAGCACTTTGGTGATAGCCGCGGTCAGTGTGGTCTTGCCGTGGTCAACGTGACCGATGGTCCCGATGTTGACGTGCGGCTTGGTCCGCTGGAACTTCGCCTTCGCCACTTTGGTGTCCTCCTGGACTTGTTGGTGCTTTTAAAAGCAGTGTTGATGTTTTTCTTCGTTGTGCCGCGTGCTAACCGCGTCAGCTTACGCGTACGTGTTGGTTTACTCTCCAGTCGCCTTCGCGATGATCTCCTTCGACACCTGTGCCGGCACTTCGGCGTAGTTGTCGAACACCATGGAGTAGTTCGCCCGGCCTTGAGTCTTGGACCGCAGGTCCCCGACGTAGCCGAACATCTCCGACAGCGGCACGTGCGCCCTGACGACGCGCGCACCGGCCCGCTCCTCCATGGCCTGGATCTGGCCACGGCGGGAGTTCAGGTCGCCGATGACATCACCCATGTAGTCCTCGGGCGTGGTGACTTCGACGGCCATGATCGGTTCCAGGATCACCGGCTGTGCTTGCTGCGCAGCCTTTTTCAGCACCTGCGAACCGGCGATCTTGAAGGCCATTTCCGACGAGTCGACCTCGTGGAAGGCGCCGTCGAGCAGCGTGACCTTCAAGTTCACCAACGGGTAGCCGGCCAGCACGCCGTACTGCATGGCGTCCTGCGCGCCGGCGTCCACCGACGGGATGTACTCGCGCGGGATGCGGCCACCGGTGACTTTGCTCTCGAACTCGTAGGTGGCGCCGTCTTCGCTGGTGAAGGGCTCGAGCTTGATGAGCACCTTGGCGAACTGACCCGAGCCGCCGGTCTGCTTCTTGTGGGTGTACTCGACGTTGTCCACCACGCGGCGGATCGTCTCCTTGTACGCCACCTGCGGCTTGCCGACGTTGGCCTCGACCTTGAACTCGCGGCGCATCCGGTCCACCAGGATGTCCAGGTGCAGCTCGCCCATCCCGCCGATCACGGTCTGGCCGGTCTCCTGGTCCAGGTGCACCTTGAACGTCGGGTCCTCTTCGGCCAGCTTCTGGATCGAGAGGCTCAGCTTTTCCTGGTCGCTCTTGGTCTTGGGCTCGATGGCCACCTCGATCACCGGGTCGGGGAAGGTCATCGACTCCAGCACGATCTGCTGGTTCGGATCGCTCAGGGTGTCACCGGTGGTGGTGTCCTTCAGGCCGATCACGGCGTAGATGTGTCCCGCCGACGCGGTCTCCACCGGGTTTTCCTTGTTGGAATGCATCTGGAAGAGCTTGCCCAGACGCTCCTTCTTGCCCTTGGTGGCGTTGATGACCTGGCTGCCGGAGTCGACCTTGCCCGAGTACACCCGGACGTAGGTGAGCTTGCCGAAGAACGGGTGGGTGGCAACCTTGAACGCCAGCGCGGAGAACGGCTCGTCGGTCGACGGCTTGCGCACGACCTCCTCGTCCTCCTTGCCGGGGGCGTGCCCGATCGCCGGCGGAACATCCAGCGGCGACGGCAGGTAGTCGATGACGGCGTCGAGCATCGGCTGCACGCCCTTGTTCTTGAACGCGCTGCCGCACAACACGGGGTAGGCCTCCGAGTTGATCGTCAGCTTGCGCAGCGCGCCCTTGATCTCGGCGACCGTCAGCTCTTCGCCGCCGAGGTACTTCTCCAGCAGCGCCTCGTCGGTTTCCGCGACGGCCTCGAGCAGCTTGGTGCGGTATTCCTCGGCCTTCTCGGCGAGCTCGGCCGGGATGTCGATGGTGTCGTAGGTTTCGCCCAGCTTGGTCTCGCCGCGCCACACCTTGGCGTTCATCTCGACCAGGTCGACGACGCCTTCGAAGTCGCCCTCAGAGCCGACGGGCAGCTGGATCGGGATGGCGTTGGCGCCCAGGCGCTCCTCCATGGTCTTCACGGAGAAGTAGAAGTCGGCGCCGATCTTGTCCATCTTGTTGACGAAGCAGATGCGCGGGACGTCGTATTTGTCCGCCTGCCGCCAGACCTGTTCGGACTGCGGCTCGACACCCTCTTTGCCGTCGAAGACCGCCACGGCGCCGTCGAGCACCCGCAGGCTGCGCTCCACCTCGACGGTGAAGTCGACGTGGCCGGGCGTGTCAATGATGTTGATCTGGTTGTCTTTCCAGAAGCAGGTGGTGGCCGCGGAGGTAATGGTGATGCCGCGTTCCTGCTCCTGCTCCATCCAGTCCATCGTGGCGGCGCCGTCGTGCACCTCACCGATCTTGTAGCTGATGCCGGTGTAGTAGAGGATGCGCTCGGTCGTCGTGGTCTTGCCGGCGTCGATGTGCGCCATGATGCCGATATTGCGGACCTTGGTGAGGTCGGTCAGCACGTCCTTCTGTGCCACAGAAGTCTTCCCACTCTTTCGGTTGCTTGGTAGTTCGCTTGGTTAGTCGCCCCGGCCGCACTGCCGGTTTCACCGCCTGGCGGCGGTCTACCAGCGATAGTGCGCAAAGGCGCGGTTGGCCTCGGCCATTTTGTGGGTGTCCTCGCGCCGCTTGACGGAGGCCCCGAGGCCGTTGCTGGCATCCAGGATCTCGTTTGCCAGCCGCTCGACCATGGTCTTCTCCCGGCGTTGCCGCGAGAAGCTGACCAGCCAGCGCAGGGCCAGCGTGGTGGACCGATCCGGACGGACCTCGACGGGCACCTGGTAGGTCGCACCGCCGACGCGGCGGCTGCGCACCTCTAGGGCCGGTTTGACGTTGTCCAGTGCCCGCTTGAGGGTGATGACGGGATCCGTGCCGGTCTTGTCGCGGGCTTGTTCGAGCGCTCCATAAACAATGCGCTCGGCCAGCGATTTCTTCCCCTTCAGCAGAATTTTGTTCACCAGCTGGGTGACCAGCTGCGAACCGTAGACGGGGTCGTTGACCAACGGACGCTTGGGCGCGGGTCCCTTGCGCGGCATTAGCTCTTCTCCTTCTTGGCGCCGTACCGGCTGCGAGCCTGCTTGCGGTTCTTGACGCCCTGGGTGTCGAGCGAACCGCGGATGATCTTGTACCGCACACCCGGCAGGTCCTTGACTCGACCGCCACGGACCAACACCATCGAGTGCTCCTGCAGGTTGTGGCCCTCACCGGGGATGTATGCCGTGACCTCGACCTGGCTCGTCAGCTTCACGCGAGCGACCTTCCGAAGCGCCGAGTTCGGCTTCTTCGGAGTGGTGGTGTACACGCGGGTGCACACGCCACGGCGCTGCGGGCTGCCCTTCAGGGCCGCGGTCTTGACCTTGGCGATCTTGTCGCGGCGACCCTTGCGGACCAGCTGCTGAATCGTTGGCATCTACCGGCTTTCTGTGTTCGTTGTGTTCGTTACCGCTTCAAAGTTTCTGTACTGCAGTTTTGCCCCGCTTTGGAGTAGACGCGCTACCCCGCGGCCGGGTGTGTCGCACGCACTTAGCACCGCACCGAGCCGCTGCATCGTGGACATACGAATTAGCCCGGCATCCGCTTCCTTACGTCAGGCGCCGTAAGCCGCCAGGCACGAGCCACTACAATACCCGTCAGCGGTCTGGCAGGTCAAAGCGAGTTCAGTGGCCGTCTCCCGCGGGCCGTAAGCGGCGCTCAGGTGGACTTGGCGGTCCGCCTGTCCAGGCTGGCGGCTAGGCGCAGCACCATCTCGGAGAACACCACGTCGGTGTCGATGTCGTCCATGACGCCGGTCATCTCCAGCAACACGAACCCGTGCATCGCCGACCAGAACTCCAGCGCGGCGTGGAAGGCCTCCTCCCCACCGAGCCCGTAGGACGCCAACACCGCGATCACCGGGGCCGCCGCGCCCCTGGTCGCGGCCGCGTACTCCGGGTCATCACCGCCCAACGGCATGCGGGTGAACGCCGAGTACCGGCCGGGATGGTGATGCGCGTAGCTCCGGTAGGCGGCCGCCATGACCAGGATCGCGTCCTCGCGCGCGCGGCCCTCGCCGACCCGGTTCAGCATCATGATGATGTCGTCGATCACCCGGATCCGTACGGCGCGACGCAGGTCCTCCAGGCTGTCCACGTGGTTGTACAGCGACGGCCCCTTGGTTCCCAGTTGCGTCGCCAGCGCGTTGATCGTCAGCGAGTCCCAGCCCTCCCGATCCAGAAACGTCAGCGCACCATCGACGATGCTGTCGCGGCTCAGCTTGCCCGGGCGAGCGGCCGATCGGCCCGCGCGCTGGCGCCCGCCGGCTGGCGGGGATCCCGGCGGTTCCGGCGGAGCTGCCATGGCGTGCCTTTCGATGGGGCCTTTCGGTGGGCCCTTGGTGAAACGTTGAACTAATGACTCTAGTTGACCGGACGGCGGAATCACCGAGCCAGATGCGGGCCGGGGGCCGCGTCGGGTAAATGCAAAGAACCTGTCATCAGGCGGGCAAATGCACGTAGGCTTTTTCGCACATCGCCCGCACGATTGCGAAGGGGGGTCCCGCCGTGAAATTTGCGAAATGGACACGCCTCGCCGGGTCACTGGCCGCCTGTGCCGTCACCTTCGCCGCCACCCCGGCTCTGACCGCGCACGCCAAGAACGACGACACCCACATCACCGGGAACGGCAACGAGCAGGTGGTGGATTGCGCCGGTGGCACCCTGATCGTCAACGGCACCGCCAATGCCATCACGGCGAAGGGCAACTGCTGGGCGGTCACGGTGATGGGCTCGTCGAACACGATCGTCGCCGACTCGGTGACGCATGACATCACGGCCTACGGCTACAACCAGACCGTGTTCTTCCACGACGGCGACCCGATCATCTGGGACCGCGGTCGCGAACTGGGCATGACCAACCGGCTTCAGCGGGTTGGCCCCTAAACCGCACAATCATCGAGGAATCGAGGAACACATGCGCGCCCGCCCCACGCCGAATTCGTTTCGACTGGCCGCCCTCGCCGCGGCGCTGACCGTCGGGCTGGCCGGTTGCAGTTCGACCGCCAATCCCCCGGGCGGGTCGTCCGCGACCACCACCACCAAGGCGCCGAGCACCAGCGCGGCCGCGACGACGACCACACCGGGCGGCAACAGCGTGAGCACCTCGGTCGAGATCGGCAACTCACTGGAGTACGGGTCGTTCAACACCACCGCAAACCTTGACTGCGCCGACGGGAAATCCCTCAACGTGGCCGGTTCGAACAACACCCTGACCGTCACCGGAGCGTGCGAGACGGTGAACATCGGCGGCACCGGCAACAAGATCACCTTCGACAAGGTCAACACCCGGATCACGGTGCTGGGCGTCGACAACACCATCACCTACAAGGACGGCGACCCGAAGGTGGACAACATCGGGACGAACAACTCGATCAAGAAGGGCAGCTGACCCGCTAACTGGCCGGTGCGCCGTGGCGGCCGGCCCCCGCGGCGAACCGTCCGGCCCCCTCCATCGCTTCGGCGGAGACGCGGAAGATGCTGGCGAATTCGCCGTCGATGGCGTGGGATTCCGACAGCCCCCACTGGTGTAGCGCCGAAAGCCGATCCGAGCGCAGGCATTGTTGCGGCAACGCGGCCAGCTCAGCGGCCAGCTCCTCGGCGGCCTGGCGGGCCTGGCCCTTGGGCACCACCCGATTGGCCAATCCCATTGCCAGCGCCTCATCGGCCTGCACCGCGCGGCCGGTAAGGATCATGTCCATCGCACGGCTGTGTCCGATCAGCCGCGGCAGGCGCACCGTGCCGCCGTCGATGAGCGGCACCCCCCACCGGCGGCAGAACACGCCGAACACGGCATCCTCCTCGGCCACCCGCAGATCGCACCACAACGCCAACTCCAGACCCCCGGCGACGGCGTAGCCGCTGACGGCGGCGATCACCGGTTTGGACAGCACCATGCGCGACGGGCCCATCGGGCCGGGGCCGGTGCGGTGCAACGCATTGGTCTCCGGGGTACCGAATGCTTTCAAATCCGCTCCGGCGCAAAATGTTCCGCCATCGCCCCATAGAACGGCCACCGATGCGCTGTTGTCACGGTCGAATTGCTCGAAAGCCGCGTAGAGCGCGGCCGCAGTCGGGCCGTTCACGGCGTTGCGCGCGGCGGGTCGATTGAGGATCACCGTGGTCACCGCGCCGTTGCGCTCCACACGAACTGAGTCACTCATTTTGCCTCCTGCAGTTGTTGTGCCGCCATGTCGCGTCGGTCGGAGAGCTCTTTGGCGAAGTCGTGATAGGCGGCGCGCAGCGCGGCGCCGGGCCATTCGGCCGGCAGCAGTTCGGCGGGTAGCATCGGGTCGATGAGCAGGTGACGCACCATCGCCGCGGCGACTATGAAGCGGCCGGGAACGTCTGCGGCCGTGCTCATTTCGTCGAGCAGCCGGTGCCCGGTGGCCGCCCAGCCGGACAGGTCCCACAGTTGAGCGGCCAGCTCGGCGGGCGCGTCGTCTCGTGCGCTCAATACCCGGACCCGGGCCGACACGTTGTGGTCCAGCTCGAGGTCGAGATTGTCGGGCCGCATCCACACCCCTTCGCGCAGCTCACCGAAACGCTTGTGGTGCATGGTGGTTCGCAGTGCGGCGCGGGTGCGGGCATCGGTGCCCACGCTGGTGACGATCAGCACGACCCACTCCCCGCGCCAAGCCTTGACCCGTGGCCGCATCGCGTCGTCCTGGCGGCGCTGGCGGGCCAGCAACCTATCGGAGAGCCGATAGCCATCGGCCGATCGGATCAGGTCACCGGCGCCCACCATGCGGGTCAGCGCGACCCGCAGTGTCGTCTCCTTGATACCGAAATCGGCTGTCAGCCTGATTAATTCGCTGGCGCTCGCCCACGCCGGATGGGCACCGAGCAGCACGCTGAGCACCACCGACCGGGCCGTCATGTTCGGCATGGAAGCTAGACCCCGCCCAAACCAGGAGAGGCTTGGCGGCCGTAGTCACCGAACGGCTCGTCGCGGTGTCTGACCGCGTCGCGAAAACCGTGCTCGACCGCGTCGGCGACGAAGGCATGCCCCTCGGGCGTGTGCCGGGCGACGCCGTCGAAGACGGTGCTGACCATCCTGCTTGTCGCGATACCTTGTTGCAGCAGGGCGGAATTCAGCGCGAGCTTGACCATGATCAGCTGGTTGACCGGCACCGCGGCGATCCGCTCCACGAGGCGCTCGGTGCGCCCGTCGAGATCCTTGGCGTCCGGCGCCTCGATCGCCAGGCCCCACTCGGCGGCTTGCGCACCGGTGATGCAGTCGCCGGTCAGCAGCAGGCGTTTGGCGCGCTGATCGCCAAGGCGGTGCGCCCACAGCCCCGCCGCCGGCACGCCCCACACCCGCGTCGGCGGGTAGCCGATCTTGGCGTCGGCGGCGGCGATCACCTGGTCGGCGTGCAGCGCGATGTCGGTGCCGCCGGCCACGCAGTAGCCGTGAATCTTGACCACCGTCGGCTTGTCGGCGTGCATCAGGCTGGAGAACCCGCGCACGAAGCGGCTCATCATCTGGTAGTCGATCATCGGGTCCCACGGCTGGTTCGCAAAGTGGTTGATGGCCTGGGTCTTGCCGTCCAGCACGGTGCCCTTATACGCGCCGGTGCCGCCGGCCGAGCCCGAGCCGTCGGCGTAGGCGCTCAGGTCGAAGCCCGCGCAAAAGCCTTCGCCGCGACCGGAAACCAGGATCACATGCACATTGGGGTCGAGGTCGGCGCGCTCCACCAACGCCGACAGCTCCAGCGGAGTATCGGCGACGATCGCGTTACCCTTCTCCGGCCGGTTGAAGGTAATGCGGGCCACCCGGTCGGTGACCTCGTAGGTCATCGTCTTTAGGTCGCCGAAATCGACCGGCCTGATCGCGTGCGTCATCCCTTGACCAGGGCACGCTCGAGGATCGGCGCCAGGTCCAGTCCGGTGGGCATGGTGCCGAACGCGCCGCCCCACTGCCCGGCCAGCCGGGTCGCCAGGAACGCCTCGGCGACCGCGGGATGCCCGTGGCGCACCAGCAGCGACCCCTGCAGCGCCAGGCAAATGTCCTCGGCGACCTTGCGGGCGCGGTAGGCGATGGTCTCCAGGTCGCTCAGTTGCCCCCGCAGGTTCTCGACATGGCTGTCCAGTCGGACGTCCTGGCCCGCGCTCTGCGCCAGCTCGTCGAACAGCACCTCGACGCATTCGGGGCGAGTTGCCATGGCGCGCAACGTATCCAGCGCGCTAACGTTACCCGAGCCCTCCCAGATGCCCATCAGCGGCGCCTCACGGTACAGCCGGGGCATGCCGGAATCCTCGACATAGCCGTTGCCGCCCAGGCATTCCAGTGCCTCCGCCGCGTGCGGGGTGGAACGCTTGCACACCCAGTACTTGCTGGCCGCCAGGCCGATGCGACGGAACAGCGCTTCGGTTTGGTCGCCTCGGACCGCCTTGTCGGTGGCGCCGGCCATCCGCATCGCGACCATCGTCGCGGCCTCGGCCTCGACGGCCAGATCCGCCAGCACGTTGCGCATCAGCGGTTGGTCGATCAGGTAGGCCCCGAAGGCTTTTCGGTGTTGGGCATGGTGGATCGCGCGGGTCAGACCGGTGCGCATGCTGGTGGCACTGCCCAGGGTGCAGTCCAGGCGAGTGAGGTTGACCATCTCGATGATGGTCGGTACGCCGCGCCCCTCCTCGCCGACCAACCACGCTGTGGCGCCGTCGTATTCGACTTCGCTCGAGGCGTTGGCGTGGTTGCCGAGCTTGTCCTTGAGCCGCTGCAGGAACATCCGGTTGCGGCTGCCGTCGGGAAGAATGCGCGGCAACATGAAGCAGGACAGCCCATTTGGCGCCTGGGCCAGGACCAGGAAGATGTCGCACATCGGTGCCGAGGTGAACCACTTGTGCCCGGTCAGGCTGTAGGTACCGTCGGCGTTCGCGGTCGCTTGGGTGGTACCGGCGCGCACGTCGGAGCCGCCCTGCTTCTCGGTCATCGACATGCCGGCGGTGATGCCGGGCTTGGCGGTGGCCAGCCGCAGCTCCGGGTCGTACTCGCGGCTGGTCAGCAGCGGCTCGTAGACGGCCGCCAGCTCGGGGTTGAAGCGCAGGGCCGGCACCACGGCATAGGTCATCGAGATCGGGCAGATATGGCCGGGTTCGACGGTCCATACCGAGGTCAAGGCCGCCCGCACCACGTGGGCGCCCGGCCGCTCGTCGGCCCAGGGCGCCGCGTGCAGCCCGTGGCCGATCGCCGTGCGCATCAGCTCGTGGTAGGCCGGGTCGTATTCCACCTCGTCGACGCGGTGCCCGTACTGGTCGTGGGTGTGCAAGACGGGTCGATTGCGGTCTGCGAGCTCGCCCCAGCTCTGGGCCTCGCGGCTTCCGTTGATCGCCCCGAGCTCGTTGACCTGGTCCAAGCCCCACTGACCGCCTTCGCGGATCAGCGCCTCGACAAGCACCGGAGACGTGGCCGGGTTGTAGTCCTGCAGGGTGGGCACCTGGTTAGTGACGATGTGGGTGTCTGGCATGCCACCCATGTTACATTTTCTCGACAGTTGCACAAGAGACGTAATGCTAGCGGGCGTGGGCGGCGAAGAATTGCCACAGCATCGAGCTCGCGAACGGGGGCCACACGTGGCCGCCGCCGTCGATGGTGACCAGCACGACGCCGCGCCCCTGCGCACACCCGGCCGTCGAGGTGGTCACGGCTCCGTTCCTGGTGGCCGTCGGGGCGCCGCACTGATCGACATGGCGCCAGAACTCATTCACCTGCGGCACTGGTGGCCCGCTGATGACGCTGAAGCCCCGCCCGCCGCCGTAGGGAATGAGCCGGTCCGCGGTGCCGTGGATGTGCACCACCGACGCCGGCCTCGGCGACGGGCACGCGGACAGCTGAATG
The DNA here is from genome assembly GCF_010730195.1 of Mycobacterium conspicuum. Lineage (NCBI taxonomy): Bacteria > Bacillati > Actinomycetota > Actinomycetes > Mycobacteriales > Mycobacteriaceae > Mycobacterium > Mycobacterium conspicuum. Next base: position 598,894 of record NZ_AP022613.1, on the reverse strand, counting down.
GAGGCCACCGGGCCGATCGCCGCGAAGATCCCGGTGGCGCACGCCAGCGTGTAGGACATGATCCCACCGTTACTCATCCCGGCCGCGTAGACCTTGCGGGGATCGATGGCCACGTTCTTGCCGATGTCGGCGACGACCGCGGTGATGAAGGCGACGTCATCGACGCCTTCGGTTGCGGGTTTCCCGCAGCAGTTCTGCGCGTCGACGTTCCAGGCCTGGCCGTAGCCGTCTGGGTAGGCGACGACGAACTTATTCGAATCAGCCAATCCGTCCCACTGGTAAGCCCTTTCGACTTGCCTGGCGCTGCCCGAGTAGCCGTGCATCACGATCACCAGCGGCGCCGGCTCGGATACCTGTGCGGGCTTGTGGAGGCGGTAGGTGCGGTCGAGTCCGCCAACGCTGATGTGGTGCACGCTGGTGCCGTTCACGAAGCCCGACGGCGGCTTGTCGTCCGGCCACAACGTGCACCCCGCCAGGAGCAGCCCGGCGCAGATGAGCGCGGCGAGTCGGCCAAGCACGGCTTTTTAGCCGGTCGTGTGTTCGCGCAGGAACGCGATGTCGTCCTTGCGGCCCTCGTCGGCGGTTTCGCAGATCACCGGGGCATCGGCGGCGTTGACCACCGCAGCGAGCAGCTGCGGGTCGATCTGGCCGGTGCCGAAGTTGGCGTGCCGGTCGGCCCCGGAGCCCGCCGCGTCGCGCGAGTCGTTGCAGTGCACCAGATCGATCCGCCCGGTCAAGGCCCTTATTCTGTCGACCGCGTCGATCAGCGCTTCGCCCGCGGCCCAGGCGTGGCAGGTGTCGAGGCAGAAGCCAATCCCCTTGTCGCCGATGTGATCCCACAACCTGCCGATGGTGTCGAAGTAGCGCGCCATCGCATGATCGCCGCCCGCGGTGTTCTCCAGGTACACCTGCATGTCGGTTTCGAGATAGTCCAGCGCCTTGGCCCACCGCTCGAAGCCGGCCTCCATGTCGTTGTCGTCGGCGTGACCCCCGTGCACGATCACCGCGGTCGCGTTGATCTCCGCGGCCGCGTCGCAAGTGTCCTGCAGGATCTTGCGCGACGGGATGCGGATGCGATTGTTGGCCGACGCCACGTTGATCAGATAGGGCGCGTGCACGTACAGCGGGATTCTCGACGCCTTGAGCGCCTCGGCGTCGTCACGCGGCTTCGGCTTCTTCCAGCTCTGCGGGTTGCCGAGGAAGAACTGCACCGCGTCCGCGCCGTCCACCTGCGCGGCGGCCAGGGGATCGTCATTGCGGACATGCGAACCGATGAGCATTCGGCCAGTCTAGTGACTGGCGCCGACGAGGAGACCCGCTAGTCGAGTCCGGCATCGACGAGCAGTTGCGGCAGCCCGTGTCGTGCGCACAGTGCGCGGGCCTGGGCGATGTGGTCTTGCGCGGCGTCCACCTGCCCGGCAGCCGTGAGCGTCTCAACGAACAACAGGCGGGCCTGAAGGGCGGCCAGCGGCCGAGCGGTCGGGGCGATTCCGTTCAGCAGAGTGCCGGCGCGCTGGCACGCGTAGGCACGGTCGTCGCTGGCGTGGCTTCGGGAGAGCAAGCGGATGCCGGAGGCCTCGTCCAACTCGGCCGTGATTGTCGCGATGCCGTTGGAACCATGAAAGGTCCGATGCAGGGCCCGTAGCCGAGCGGCCTCCGACGGTGTGATCGGCAGCCGCAGTTTGACCCGTTCATGGTTGATGGCGGCCGCCAGCCGCGGCAAGCCCAACTTCTGGGCCACCGTCATGCCGGCATCAAGGCGGGCGGTTGCCGCATCGCGATCCCCTTGGGCGGCTTTGATTCTGGCGCTCACGGCGTATTGCGCCGCCAGGTAATCGACCGCGCCGGCTTCGGGTCCGAGCCGAAAGCTCTCCTCGAGAAGCTCCGCCGCCTCGGCGAATTCGCCCATCTCGTAGAGCAATTCGCCGAGAAGCGCACCCGCATGTCGCGCCGCTTGCGAGTCTCGCCCAACCGCAGTGCCGATTTCTCGGGCCTTCCGGAAGCTGCTCAGCGCGCGAGGGATGTCGAGCTGGTGTCTCGCGGCAATGCCCGCCCAACAGCTGTGGTACCCGGCGGCGGCCCCCTCGTCGTAGGGCGCCGCCCATTCCAGGGCCCGATGGGCTGCCTCGAAGTCGAAACGGTAGATCCCGGCGAACGCCGCGACGGTTGCCGCCGCCTGGGGCAGCACCGGGCGCAACGTCTTTGGCCTCGATATCACCTGGGCCACCAGAGGGGCCAAACCCTCGACCCGGTCGGCGTTCATTTGGGCCACCCCTCGCAATACGTTGGCCTCCAAGGTCAGATCTGCCCGCTTCGCCGCTGGCAGGTCCGCCCTGGAAATTGCTTCGGCGGCGCGCTCGAGCGCGGCCTCGGTGGCCTCGGGGCGTTGCAGGACAATATTGGCCACCGCTACCGAAAGGTGTACCCGCGGACGCGAGATCACCAGTTGCGGGGGTAGTTTCTCGATCGTGCTGAGAAAGGTTGCCATGCGCGATTGGTTGACCGATCCGATCGTCCTGTCCCGCTCGACGAGGTCGACCGCCCAGGCGGCCTCCCCCGCGGCCAGCGCGTGATCGACGGCATAACTCAGATAGCCGTGATCGGCGAACCACTCCGACGCGGTGCGGTGCAGGCGCCTGAGGCGCTCGGGATTGTCGCGCTCAAGGCGGCGCCGCAGAAATCCGGCGAACATCTCGTGGAAGCGAAACCACTGCGGGTCGTCATCGATGCGCCGCAGGAACAGGCCGCGCTGCTCGACGTCTTCGAGGATGTCCTGGCCGCCGCTGACCCCGGCCAAGACCGATGCGAGTTCCCCGCAGGTCCGTTCGGTGATTGACGTCGCCGAAAGGAACGCAAGCAATTCGGGTTCCACGGTGGCAAGGACTTTTTCGGCGAGAAACTCACCGAGCATCTCGCTGTCGCCTGAGGTTCGACGCAACATGGCGGCGGCTCCGCTCGGCGCCGCGCCATCGCGACCCAGCGAAAGGGCCACCAACTGCAGGGCAGCGACCCGCCCGTCCGTCGAGGCGATCAGGGCCGCCACTTCGCTGGCCTCCAGCTGCAGCCCCGCAATGTCATTCAGCAGCGCTTTCGCCTCGTCAGCATCGAAACGCAATTCGTCACAATCGATTTCGACGAGATCGTCACGAAGCCGCAACTCACTCAACGGCAATCGCGGCCACGACCAGCTGTTCACGATGATTTGCAGGTGCGGCGAACCATGGTCGATCAGGAAAAGCAGCGCCTCGATCGTCCGATCATGCGACACCCGTTGCCAATCGTCGATCACCAGCGTCACTGGGGTTGCGTTGTCATCGAGCTCGTCGATCAGCGACGTCAACACGTCGCGCGCCGCGTCTTCCCCTCGCTCTTCGAGGACGTGTCCCAGCGAATCGGCTACGGCCGGATGGACTTGTCGGATCGCCTCGAGCACGTGCGTGAGAAAACACACCAGGTTGTTGTCATCGTCGTCGATCGTCAACCAGGCCGCCGCCACACCGGAATTGGCCAGTTCTGCTCGCCATTGCTGCACCAGTGTGGTCTTGCCGAACCCTGAGGGCGCATGGATCAGGATCAGCCGTCGACGCCCGGCCGCGCGGAGCGCGGCCATCAACTTGTGGCGAGTAACCAACGACGGCGCCTGTGACCGCAAGTCGCCCATCGATTCTCACCGTCCTCGATGACAGTAAAGGGATGCGCTTTTGGACCCTGCCACGATACCGCGCAGGCTATGAGCGTCAGCCAGCAGACGCAAAAGCCCCCGACACGCCTTGCGTGCGGGGGCTTTTGCGTCTGCTGGCGCTGGAAAATTAGCGGTAGTCGGAGTATCCGTAGTCGTCCAGCGGAACCGCGGCACCGGTGGCCTGGCCGAAGTCCGGGCTGTAGTACTGATCCTCGTAGGACGGGATCGTGTACGCCGCCGCCCGGGCCTCCTCGGTGGGCTGCACCTGGATGTTGCGGTAGCGGTTGATACCGGTACCGGCCGGGATCAGCTTGCCGATGATCACGTTCTCCTTCAGACCGTTGAGCTTGTCGCTGCGGCAGTTGATCGCCGCATCGGTCAGCACGCGAGTGGTCTCCTGGAACGACGCCGCACTCAACCACGAGTCGGTGGCCAGCGACGCCTTGGTGATACCCATCAGCACCGGACGACCGGCGGCGGGCTCGCCGCCCTCGGCCACCACGCGGCGGTTCTCCGCCTCGAACTCCGCCCGGTCGATCAGCGAGCCGGGCAGGAACTCCGTGGCGCCCGAGTCGATGATGGTGACCCGGCGCAGCATCTGGCGAACGATCACCTCGATGTGCTTGTCGTGGATCGACACACCCTGTGCGCGGTAGACCTCCTGGACCTCGCGGACCAGGTGGATCTGCACCTCGCGGGGGCCCTGCACGCGCAGCACCTCGTGCGGGTCGGCCGAGCCTTCCATCAGCTGCTGGCCCACCTCGACGTGGTCACCGTCGGACAGCACCCGCTCGGAGCCGTCCTCGTGCTTGAAGACGCGCAGCCGCTGACGCTTGGACAGCTTGTCGTACACGACCTCCTCGCCGCCGTCGTCGGGAACGATGGTGATCTTGTAGAACCGCTCGCCCTCCTCCAGCTGGATCCGCCCGGTGACGTCAGCGATCGGCGCCTTGCCGCGCGGCACCCGCGCCTCGAACAGCTCCTGCACCCGGGGCAGACCGCCGGTGATGTCCTCACCCACGCCGCCCTGGTGGAAGGTACGCATGGTCAGCTGCGTGCCGGGCTCACCGATGGACTGGGCCGCGACGATGCCGACGGCCTCGCCGATGTCGACCAGCTTGCCGGTGGCCATCGAGCGGCCGTAGCAGGTCGCGCACACGCCGGTGCCGGTGGTACAGGTCAGCACCGAGCGGACCTTGACCGTCGTGATGCCCGCGGCCAGCAGGGCGTCGATCTCCGGGTCACCCAGGTCCTCGCCACGCGCGACGACGACGTTACCGGCCTCGTCGACCGCGTCGGTGCCCAAAGTCCGTGCGTACGCCGAGGTTTCGATGTACGGGTCACGGATCAGCGAACCGTCGGGCTGACGCTCGGCCAGCTCCACGACGATCCCGCGCTCGGTCTGGCAGTCGTGCTCGCGCACGATGACGTCCTGGCTGACGTCCACCAGACGACGGGTCAGGTAACCCGAGTCGGCGGTACGCAACGCGGTGTCCGCCAAGCCCTTTCGAGCACCGTGGGTGTTGATGAAGTACTCCAGCACGGTCAGGCCCTCACGGAACGAGGACTTGACCGGACGCGGGATGAACTCACCCTTCGGGTTGGTCACCAGACCCTTCATGCCGGCCAGCGTTCGGGTCTGGGTGAAGTTACCCGTGGCGCCGGAGTCCACGATCGTGATGATCGGGTTGTTGACCGGGTAGTGGTCCCGCAGCGCCTGACCCACCTCGTCGGTGGCTTCCTTCCAGATCTCCACCAACGCCTCGTTGCGCTCGTCGTGGTTCAAAGCGCCACGCTGGAACTGCTTTTCGACCTTCTCGGCGCGCTCCTCGTAGTGGTCGAGGATCTCCTTCTTGCGCGGCGGAACCAGCACGTCGGCCATCGAGACCGTGACACCGCTGCGGGTCGCCCAGTAGAAACCGGTGTCCTTGAGCTTGTCCACGGTCTGCGCGACCACGATCATCGGGTAGCGCTCGGCCAGGTCGTTGATGATGGCGGCCTGGACCTTCTTGTGCATCTGCTTGTTCACGAACGGATAGCCCAGCGGCAGCAGCTCGTTGAACAGCACCCGGCCCAGCGTGGTCTCGGCCATCCAGGCGTCGCCCGGCTGCCAGCCGTTGGCACCAAACAGCTCGGCCTCGATCTCGGCCGGCGGACGCAGCTGCGTCAACCGCACCTTGATCTTGGACCGCACCGAGAGCACATGGCGGTCCACCGCCATGATGGCCTCGGCCGGCGAGGAGTACACGCCCGTCTCGGGCTTGTCCTTGCCGGCCGGGGTGTATTCGCCCCGGCCGCCGTCGACCTCGGTGGTCAGGTAGTACAGCCCGGTCACCATGTCCAGACGCGGCATGGCCAACGGGCGGCCCGACGCCGGCGACAGGATGTTGTTACTCGACAGCATCAGGATGCGGGCCTCGGCCTGCGCCTCGGCGCTCAGCGGCAGGTGCACCGCCATCTGGTCGCCGTCGAAGTCGGCGTTGAACGCCTCACAGACCAACGGGTGCAACTGAATGGCCTTGCCCTCCACCAGCATTGGCTCGAAGGCCTGGATACCCAGCCGGTGCAGGGTGGGTGCGCGGTTCAGCAGCACCGGGTGCTCGGCGATGACCTCTTCGAGCACGTCCCACACCTGCGGACGCTGGCGCTCCACCATCCGCTTGGCGCTCTTGATGTTCTGCGCGTGGTTCAGGTCGACAAGCCGCTTCATCACGAACGGCTTAAACAGCTCCAGCGCCATCAGTTTGGGCAGACCGCACTGGTGCAGCTTGAGCTGCGGGCCGACCACGATGACCGAACGGCCCGAGTAGTCGACGCGCTTGCCGAGCAGGTTCTGGCGGAACCGGCCCTGCTTGCCCTTGAGCAGATCGGAAAGCGACTTCAGCGGACGGTTGCCCGGCCCGGTGACGGGGCGGCCGCGACGGCCGTTGTCGAACAACGCATCCACGGACTCCTGCAGCATCCGCTTCTCGTTGTTGACGATGATCTCGGGCGCGCCGAGGTCGATCAGCCTCTTGAGGCGGTTGTTGCGGTTGATCACGCGGCGGTACAGGTCGTTGAGGTCGCTGGTGGCGAACCGGCCACCGTCGAGCTGCACCATCGGGCGCAGCTCCGGCGGGATCACCGGAACCGCGTCGAGCACCATGCCCATCGGCGAGTTGCCGGACTGCTGGAACGCCGCGACCACCTTGAGCCGCTTGAGCGCGCGAAGCTTCTTCTGCCCCTTGCCACTTCGGATCACCTCACGCAGGTTCTCGGCCTCGGCGTCGATGTCGAAGTTCTCGATCAACTTCTGGATCGACTCCGCGCCCATGGCGCCGGTGAAGTACTCGCCGTAGCGGTCGATGAGCTCCCGGTACAGGTTCTCGTCGACGATCAGCTGCTTCGGAGCCAGCTTGGTGAAGGTGTTCCAGATGTCCTCGAGCCGATCCAGCTCACGCTGCGCGCGGTCGCGGATCTGGCGCATCTCACGCTCGCCGCCGTCGCGAACCTTGCGCCGCGCATCGGCTTTCGCGCCCTCGGCCTCCAGCTCGGCCAGATCGGCCTCGAGCTTCTGCGCGCGAGCCTCCAACTCGGCGTCGCGCTGGTCCTCGACGCCCTTGCGCTCCACCACCATCTCGGCCTCGAGCGTGGACAGCTCGTTGTGCCGCATCTCCTCGTCGACGGAGGTGATGACGTAGGCGGCGAAGTAGATGATCTTCTCGAGATCCTTGGGCGCCAGGTCGAGCAGGTACCCCAGGCGCGAAGGCACACCCTTGAAGTACCAGATGTGCGTGACCGGCGCGGCCAACTCGATGTGGCCCATCCGCTCACGACGCACCTTGGCGCGAGTCACCTCGACGCCACAGCGCTCACAGATGATGCCCTTGAAGCGCACCCGCTTGTACTTGCCGCAGTAGCACTCCCAGTCGCGAGTCGGTCCGAAGATCTTCTCGCAGAACAGGCCGTCCTTCTCCGGCTTCAGCGTGCGGTAGTTGATTGTCTCCGGCTTCTTGACCTCGCCGTAAGACCATTGCCGGATGTCCTCCGCGGTGGCCAGGCCGATACGGAGTTCATCGAAGAAGTTGACGTCGAGCACGTAACTCCCTTTCCCCTTGCGGGTTTAGATACTTAAAAATCGTTAGTTAAGCCAAGTCCTCGACAGAGGCAGATTCGTTGCGGGACAAGTTGATTCCCAAGTTGGCCGCGGCCCGCTCCAGGTCCTCGTCCTCGCCCTCGCGCAGCTCGATGGCCGCGCCGTCGGACGACAGCACCTCGACGTTGAGGCACAGCGACTGCAGCTCCTTGAGCAGCACCTTGAACGACTCGGGAATGCCGGGCTCGGGGATGTTCTCGCCCTTGACGATCGCCTCGTACACCTTGACCCGCCCGACGGTGTCGTCGGACTTGATGGTCAACAGCTCCTGCAGCGTGTACGCCGCGCCGTAGGCCTGCATGGCCCAGCACTCCATCTCACCGAACCGCTGACCACCGAACTGCGCCTTCCCGCCCAGCGGCTGCTGGGTGATCATCGAGTACGGGCCGGTGGAGCGGGCGTGGATCTTGTCGTCCACCAGGTGGTGCAGCTTCATGATGTACATGTAGCCAACGGTCACCGGGTACGGGAACGGCTCGCCGCTGCGGCCGTCGAACAGCACGGCCTTGCCGTCGCCGTCGACCATCACCTCGCCGTCGCGGTTGGGCAGCGTGCAGGACAGCAGGCCCTGCAGCTCCTCCTCCTTGGCCCCGTCGAACACCGGCGTCGACACGATGCCGTCCGGCTCGGCGCTCTGCAGCTCCTTGGGCAGGTTGGTCGCCCACTCGGGTGAGCCCTCGATGTTCCAGCCGGACTTGGCCACCCAACCCAGGTGGGTCTCGAGGATCTGGCCGATGTTCATCCGTCGCGGCACACCGTGGGTGTTCAGGATGATGTCCACCGGGGTGCCGTCCGGCAGGAACGGCATGTCCTCGGCCGGCAGGATCTTGCCGATGACGCCCTTGTTGCCGTGGCGTCCGGCCAGCTTGTCGCCGTCGGAGATCTTGCGCTTCTGGGCCACGTACACCCGGACCAGCTCGTTGACGCCGGCGGGCAGTTCGTCGTCGTCCTCGCGGGAGAACACCCGGATGCCGATGACCTTGCCGGACTCGCCGTGCGGCACCTTCAGCGAGGTGTCGCGGACCTCGCGGGCCTTCTCGCCGAAGATCGCGCGCAGCAGCCGCTCCTCCGGGGTCAGCTCGGTCTCGCCCTTCGGGGTGACCTTGCCGACCAGGATGTCGCCGTCGCGGACCTCGGCACCGATGCGCACGATGCCGCGCTCGTCCAGGTCGGCGAGCACCTCGTCGGAGACATTCGGGATGTCCCGGGTGATCTCCTCGGCGCCCAGCTTGGTGTCGCGGGCGTCGATCTCGTGCTCCTCGATGTGAATGGACGTCAACACATCTTCTTCGACCAGCCGGTTAGAGAGGATGATCGCGTCCTCGTAGTTGTGGCCCTCCCACGGCATGATCGCCACCAGCAGGTTCTTGCCCAGCGCCATCTCGCCGTTCTGGGTGCAGGGACCGTCGGCGATCACCTGGCCGGCCTCGACGCGGTCGCCGGCATCGACGATCGGGGACTGGTTGGCGCAGGTGCCGTGGTTGGAGCGGGCGAACTTACGCATCCGGTAGGTGCGCCGGGTGCCGCTGTCGTGCATCACGGTGATGTAGTCGGCCGACACCTCCTCGATGACGCCGCTCTCCTCGGCCACGACGACGTCGCCGGCGTCGATCGCCGCACGCAGCTCCATGCCGGTGCCCACCAGCGGCGCCTCGCTGCGCACCAGCGGAACCGCCTGGCGCTGCATGTTGGCGCCCATCAGGGCCCGGTTGGCGTCGTCGTGCTCGAGGAACGGGATCATGGCCGTGGCCACCGACACCATCTGGCGCGGCGACACGTCCATGTAATCCACCTCGGACGACGGCACGTACTCGACCTCGCCCGCCTTGCGGCGGACCAGGACGCGCGGCTCGACGAACCGGCCGGAGCCGTCGATCGGCGAGTTGGCCTGCGCCACGACGTGGCGGTCCTCCTCGTCGGCGGTCAGGTAGTGGATCTCGTCGGAAACGACGCCGTCGACGACCTTGCGATAGGGCGTCTCGATGAACCCGAACGGGTTCACCCGCGCGTACACCGACAGCGAGCCGATCAGGCCGATGTTCGGACCCTCCGGGGTCTCGATCGGGCACATCCGGCCGTAGTGGCTGGGGTGCACGTCACGGACCTCCAGCCCGGCGCGCTCACGCGACAGACCGCCCGGCCCCAGCGCCGACAGGCGACGCTTGTGGGTCAGCCCCGACAGCGGGTTGTTCTGGTCCATGAACTGCGAGAGCTGGCTGGTGCCGAAGAACTCCTTGATCGCGGCGACGACGGGCCGGATGTTGATCAGGGTCTGCGGCGTGATCGCCTCGACGTCCTGGGTGGTCATCCGCTCCCGGACCACGCGCTCCATCCGGGACATGCCGACCCGGATCTGGTTCTGGATCAGCTCGCCGACGGTGCGCAGGCGACGGTTGCCGAAGTGGTCGATGTCGTCGGTTTCCACCGGCACCTCGGTGCCGCCGGGCACCGTCATCGTCGGCTGGCCCTCGTGCAGGCGGACGAGGTACTCGATGGTGGCGACGACGTCCTCTTCGGTCAGCGTCGAGCTGGTGATCGGGTCGCCGACGTGCAGGCCGAGCTTCTTGTTGACCTTGTAGCGCCCCACCCGGGCCAGGTCGTAGCGCTTCTCCTTGAAGAACAGGTTCTCCAGCAGGGTCTGCGCGGACTCCTTGGTCGGCGGCTCGCCCGGACGCAGCTTGCGGTAGATGTCCAGCAGCGCCTCGTCGGTGCCGGCGGTGTTGTCCTTCTCCAGCGTCGACATCATGATCTCGGAGAAGCCGAACCGCTCGTGGATCTGCTCGTTGGTCCAGCCCAGCGCCTTGAGCAGCACCGTGACGGGCTGGCGACGCTTGCGGTCGATGCGCACGCCGACGGTGTCGCGCTTGTCGACGTCGAACTCGAGCCACGCACCGCGGCTCGGGATCACCTTGACGCTGTGCAGCAGCTTCTCGGTGGACTTGTCGATGGTCTCGTCGAAGTACACCCCCGGCGAGCGCACCAGTTGGCTGACGACCACGCGCTCGGTCCCGTTGATGATGAAGGTGCCCTTCTCGGTCATCATCGGGAAGTCACCCATGAACACCGTCTGGCTCTTGATCTCGCCGGTGTTGTTGTTGATGAACTCGGCCGTGACGAACAGCGGGGCCGCGTACGTCATGTCCTTGTCTTTGCACTCGTCGACCGGCGCCTTGACCTCGTCGAACCGTGGGTCGGAGAACGACAGCGACATCGAGCCGGAGAAGTCTTCGATCGGCGACAGCTCGTCGAGTACCTCTTCGAGGCCACCCTTGGGGGCGACCTCCCCGCGCTCCACCGCGCGCTCGCGCCATTCGGGCGAGCCGATCAACCACTCGAACGAGTCGGTCTGCACGTCAAGAAGCCCCGGAACCTCGAGCGGTTCGCGAAGCTTTGCGAAGGAGATTCGGTTGGGCGCTCCGGGCACGGAGTTGTTTGAGGAACTTCCGTTGGAGGAACTTTGTGGGCGATCCGTCTTGCTCTGGCGATCTGCCAAGATGCATCCTTCCAGCACCTCGTGCGACTCCCGAGAACCCTGCAAGGCCGATAGCCACCGGGCCTGTTCGCCGCGACAATTGTGTTAACTCGGCCGGCGAACGATCTGCCCGGATCTCACGCGCGCAACTAAACAGCTGAGCCAAACGGGGGGCTCAGGCAAAGACCGCAGTGTCCTTAGCGGGCCAAGTGGCGATTGTGAGGTGGGCAGGAGGTAGCCAGCGCAACGTCCAACAATAGCGCAGACGCGCGCATTCCTCAACAACCCGTTCAGGGGGTCCGACGCTGGCTGGCGTATTTCGGCGTACCCCTAGAAGGATCAGGAGACATACTGCCCAACAGATTGACCCGTTTGCGCCCGTCAGTCAAGGGGAGACACGTCAAGTTCTCGTGAAACTTGTGAACAAAACCCCTTCTGTGAAAGGCACGGTTCCTATTCGGGGATCTCGTGCGCTGCGTACCTGTGCGTGCCCTCTAGGTCGTCGAGGATTGCCGCCTGGGCGTTCTTGGGCAGGGTGTGCAGCATCGCGCGCACCCGGGCCTGGCGCCGGGCCACCGCCTTGCGCTCCGGCATGCCGGGGGTCGCTTGGATCTGCGGCGGCACCCCCTCGATGTCCTCCACGCCGCCAGCGTGCTGACCGGCGTCGATCATGGCCTGCTCTTCGGCCATGGTGGCCTCGTCCTTTTCCTCGGACATGCCGATCGGGCCGATCCGGCGACCGTTGAGGAACTGCCGCACCACCGGCTCGTCGCTGGTCAGCAGCACCTCGCGCGGGCCGAACATGACCAGCTTGCGGCGGAACAGCATGCCCATGTTGTCCGGCACGGTCCGAGCGATGTTGATGTTGTGCGTCACGATCAGGATGGTCGCGTCGATCTGGGCATTGATGTCCATGATCAGCTGGCTCAGGTAGGCCGTACGGACCGGGTCCAGACCGGAGTCGGGCTCGTCGCAGAGGATGATCTGCGGGTCGAGCACCAGCGCTCGGGCCAGGCCGGCGCGCTTGCGCATACCGCCGGAGATCTCGCCCGGAAACTTCTTCTCGTCGCCGCCGAGGCCCACCATCTCGAGCTTCTCCATGACGATGTCACGGATCTCGCTCTCCTTCTTCTTGGTGTGCTCACGCAGCGGGAACGCGGTGTTGTCGAACAAGTTCATCGAACCGAACAGCGCGCCGTCCTGGAACAGCACCCCGAACAGCGTGCGGATCTCGTAGAGCTCCTTGGCCGAGCACTCGATGATGTCGCGGCCGTCGATGACGATCGAGCCGCGCTCCGGGCGCAGCAGACCGATCAGGGATTTCAGGAAGACCGACTTGCCGGTACCCGACGGCCCCAGTAGGACGCTGACCTCCCCGGCGGGGATTTCCAACGTCACGTCTTCCCAAATCCTCGAGGAACCAAAGGACTTCGTGAGTCCGTTTACCTCGATTGCGACGCCCATGTGGGAATCCTTCCGTCGACGCGCACACCGCCACCTGCCCCTTTGTGTGGCTTGAGTCACTGTAGCGCACGTCGAGGGGGCGGCATCAGGGTTGCGGAGATAACGATTCTCCGACGCGCACCCTAGACGGCGGGCGCCCAGTTGCCGTGAAAGCCCATCGGCACGCGTTGCGGCAGGTGCACCGTGGCCACCGTCTCCAGGGTTTGGGCGTCCAGCAGCAACAGCTGACCTTCGTCTCGGGTGCGGTGCGAACCGTAGCCCATCAGGATCCCGTCGTCTTCTGCGCGCCGTGAGGGGTTCGGCACGAAGCACACCTCGCCCAACAGCAGGTCGGGATCCAGCGTCGCAACCGCGGTGGACCCACCGGTGTAGTCGTGCTTATACAGCGAGGACACCAGTTCGGAACCGCCCGCGGCCTGGAACCCGCCGTCGATGCCGACGGTGTAGCCGAACCGATGCCGGGTTCCGGTTAGGTTCTCGTTGATCCGGGGGAACTCCTGCGACCGATCGTCGCGGCATTCGCTGCTCACTGCGCCCGTGCTCAGGTTGATGGTCCACCGGTCCAGCGTCGGCAGGCTTTCGCCCGGCCCGCGCCGGTCGCGGTCGAACATCCGCGAGTAGCGCACCACGTCGAGCACCAGAACCTCGTCGGTGCCGCGGTTTTCCGAGTAGGCGTTGAGCGGGTGGTAGACGTAGCACGGCTCGATCTCGAACCAGCGGATGTCTTTGTTGGCGCCCTCGCGAGGCATGACGCCGATGCGCGCCGGATAGTCGTCGTTCCAGGCATACGGCAGGCCCGACGAGCGCCGCGGGTCCCGGTTGATCCGCGCGGCGATCGGGCTGGGGATCCGGACCCGTCCGAGCAGCGACTGCAGCACCAGCCGGGCGGGCGGTCGCAGCCAGTGCGGGACGCCGGCGACGGTAGCCGACATCGCCTGCACCGGGTCGAATGTCACCGGCAGGTCGTAGATGACCACGTACTTCTCGGTGAGCGAGAAGTCGTGCATCATTGGCGCTCCGGACACCTCGATGTCCACCGTGCGACGGGCGCGCCCGCTGGTGTCGATCACCGAGTACTGCACGGTGCATCCGCGCGCGAACGAGTAGGACAGCGCGTGCAGTTCTCCGGTGTGGGGATCGCGGTGCGGGTGGGCGGTGTAGCCGCCGGCCAGGGTGCCGTCGAAGTCGCAGGTCCCGACGGTGTCCAGCTCGTCGGTGAGTTCGTAGTTGGCGACCCCGCCTTCGACCAGCGCCAGGGTCTTTCCCGCGTGGGCCAGCACATTCGTGTTGGCGCCCAGGCCGAGCATCCCCGCCCGCGAGTCGATCCGGGCGGTCGTCGGCTCATCGAGCGTGCGGCACACGGCCGGGCTGCGCACCCAGCGGTTGCGGTACCAGCGGGCCGTGCCGTCGCGCAGCGCCACGCCGTGCACCATGCCGTCGCCGGTGAACCAGTGATAGGTGGCGGGGTCGACCTCGGCGGCGGGGTTGGGTCCGTTGCGCAGGTATCGCCCGTTCAGGTGCTCGGGGATGTGCCCGGTGACCCGAAGGTCGGTGACGGTCACTTCGGTGCGCACCGGCGCGAGGAAGCCTTCGAGGTAGGGGTTTTGCGCGGGCTGGGATTCGGTAATTTGCTCGGTAGTCATGGGCTGAGCTCCTATAACATTGTTATTTCAACGTTATGGATAACGTACGCGCCCATGGCGAGGATGGCAATATTGTTTGGCGAGATGACTTCACAGACCGAGCGCAGCGTTCGTGACGAGCTGGTGCATGCGGCCGTCGGCCTCCTCGACGAGCACGGCCCCGACGAGCTGCAGACGCGCAAGGTGGCCAGTGCGGCGCGGACGTCGACGATGGCGGTGTACACCCATTTCGGGGGGATGCGGGGTCTCATCGCGGAGATCGCCCGCGAGGGCTATCGGCAGTTGGATGCCGCGCTGACGGTGCCGGAGACCGCTGACCCGGTCGCCGATTTGTTCACCCTCAGCGCCGCGTACCGGCGCTACGCCATCGAGCGGCCACACCTGTACCGGCTGATGTTCGGCAGCACCAGCGCGCATGGCATCAACGCACCGGGGGGCAACGTGTTGACCTCCACGATCGCCGAGACCGAGCAGTACAACCCCAGCTTCGCGCACCTGGTGCGCGCGGTGCAGCGATCCATTCTGGCCGGGCGCATCACCGTTGGCGCGGAAACGGATGATGCGGCGATCGTTGCGACCGCCGCCCAGTTTTGGGCGTTGATCCACGGGTTCGTGATGCTCGAATTGGGCGGCTTTTACGGCGACGACGGCACGGCCGTGGTCACCGTGCTCGACTCGATGAAGTCGAATCTACTTGTGGCTCTGGGAGATTCGCCCGACCGAGTGGCCCAGTCACAGCGGGCCGCCGCACGCTGAGCAGACGCAAAAGCCCCCGCACACTCGACGTGTCGGGGGCTTTCGCGTCTGCTCGGCAGAGTTACTTGACGGTGACGGTGGCGCCGGCGGCCTCGAGCTTGGTCTTGGCCTCGTCGGCGGCCTCCTTGGCGACCTTCTCCAGTAGCGGCTTGGGCGCGCCGTCGACCAGGTCCTTGGCCTCCTTGAGGCCCAGGCCCGAAACGATCTCGCGGACGACCTTGATGACGCCGATCTTCTTGTCACCGGCGGCCTCGAGGATGACGTCGAACTCGGACTGCTCCTCGGCGGCCTCGGCGGCGGCACCGGCCGGGGCGGCGCCCGCGGCGGCGACCGCGACCGGAGCCGCGGCGGTGACCTCGAAGGTCTCCTCGAACTTCTTCACGAAGTCCGAAAGCTCCAGCAAAGTCATTTCCTTGAAGGCGTCGAGCAGTTCGTCGCCGGAGAGCTTTGGCATGGTGGTGGGTCCTTCCTAGATTTTCTTCGGTTTCTGGTGGGTTATTCGGCTTCAGCCGGCTCCGCGGAAGCCTCTGCAACTTCCGCCGGAGCCTCCGAGGATGGCTCGGCGGCCGGTTCGGGGGCAGGCTCGGCCGCGGGGGCAGCGGCCGCCGCCGGTTCCGAGGCCTTCTTTTCCTGCAGGGCGGCCAGCAGCCTGGCCATCTGCGACGTCGGCGCGTTGAACAGGCCGGCCGCCTTGGCGAGGTTGCCCTTCATCGCGCCGGCCAGCTTGGCCAGCAACACCTCGCGGGACTCCAGGTCGGCGATCCGCTCGACCTCGGTGACGGTCAGCGGGTGGCCGTCCATGTAGCCGCCCTTGATGACCAGCGCCTTGTTCTCCTTGGCGAAGGTCTTGATGGCCTTGGCGGCGTCGACCGGCTCGCCCGTGACGAACGCGATCGCCGTCGGACCGGCGAACAGCTCGTCGAGGCCCTCGATGCCCGCCTCCGTAGCCGCCCGCTTGATCAGCGTGTTCTTGGCGACCGTGTAGGTGGCAGATCCCGCCAGCGAGCGGCGCAACTCCGCCAGGTTCGCCACGGTCAGACCGCGATATTCGGTGATCAGGGACGCGGACGAGTCCTTGAACCGTTCGGCGATGTCGGCAACGGCTGTGGCCTTGTCAGCCCTGGCCATGCATGCCTCCTTAGGGTGAAGTGCTGTTGCGACTTGTCGTCTGCTCTTCCCCCGGAGAACGCCGAACGCCCCGGCGCAGGAAGCGGCCGGGGCGTGAAGATACGCCGGCATGCGCCGGCGATGTTGCCTCGTCCTCCTGCGTGGGCCGCCGGGATGCTCCCGGACTTTCAACCGATTGCTCGGTGACCGACGGTCTTCGGTGGATCGGCAACCACCATAGCGCGGCGCGCCGCGATCAGCCAAAACGACAGCGCGCGGTTGGTGCCGGGTGCGACCGCGCGTAATAACTGCTGGCCAGGCGTTCTGTGCGATGATCGCCGGCTATGAGCGACCTGATTGACCAAGCCAAACCGCGGTGCAAAGTCGTCCTCGAGGATTGGAACCCCGAAGTGGAGGCCGCCATCTGGTCGGATGCTTCGCCCGACGCGCTGCGGACCGGCATCGACGCGCTGGCTGAACTGTTGACCGGTCTCGTCGACCGGCCGGACCGCGTCGCCCTGGTGCTTCCGGTTGACGTGCCGAATGCGGTCCTGCGCCGCGATCCGTCCGTGCACAACACGGTCGGCGGGGCGTCGGGAAGCATCGGTGGGCGCACCATGCTGCGCCTCGACGGCGGCGCCGAAGTCATCGTGGACTCCAATTCCCTCATCAACGCCGACAGCAGCGGCTTCAAGCCCACCGCCGCCGGCCTGCCCAGTGTCAGCCCCGAGGGCCTGGAGAGGCTTCGCCGCACAGTCGCCCACGAAGCGCAGCACGCGAACATGGAACTGAAGGGGTCCGGGTTGGGCGCTTACCGGCATCAGGTGGCGTGGGAGGGCGCTCCCGCGCTGCAGTTCGCCGTGGCGAGGAAGATGTGCGACGAGCATCGCGCCGAGTGGAACACGGTTCAGGCCGTCGGCAGCGCGGCCACGACCGCCGACGACGTGCTCGACATCATCTGCCCGGTGGGCCAAGAGCTCGCCGCGGCGGTTGGCCGGTTTGAGCAGTCCGCTCGCCAGGCGGCAGATATCAAGCGGCTCAGGGACGAGGTCTATGCCGCGTGCATCCCACTGTGGACCGGGGTTGCCTACTGGGCCGCCGAGTATCGCCAGGGCGATCAGATCGGCGAGGTGCCCGCGGAGATTGCACGGTTGAAGATATGGCAGCGCTACGTGGGCCCGACCTGGCAAACCCTGGCGGCGGCGCTGAGCCAACTACCGGTGATCGTGGCCGCCTCGCCGGATGCGCTGCATCTCGCGGCCAGGAGACTCGCCGTGGCGGTGGGGAAATCGTTGGAATACATCGGATTTCGCCATAAGGACAGCGCCGCCCTGAATGAACTTTTGCACATCGCACGCCACGACTTTCCCTCGGCGCGCGCGTAGCCGCATCACAATCCGGCGAGCCTGGCCGCGCCAACCAGGCCGGCGTCGCCACCCAGCTCGGCCGGCACCACGCGCAGACCCGCCAGAAAGTCCAGGCGGGCGTACTCGGCGACCGCCGCACGCAACGGATCGAAAAGCAGGGGGCCGGATTTGGCGACGCCTCCCCCGATGACGACGAGGTCGAGGTCGCACACCGCCGCCACCGAGGCGATCGTCGCCGCGAGCGCCCCGGCACCCCGGCGAAAAGCCTGGCGCGCCACCGGATCTCCCGCCGCCGCCGCATCGGCCAGCTCTTTGGCGCCGGCGCCAAGTGGTGCGTTCCAGCCGTTGGCGCGCGCCCAGCGCGCCATCCACGGGCCGGAGGCGACGGTCTCCACGCAGCCGCGACCGCCGCACGAACACACCTCGCCGTGCTGTTCGACCACCACGTGGCCGACGTGCCCGGCATTGCCCGTGCGCCCCGTGTAGGGCAGGCCGCCTTGCACCAGTCCGCCGCCCACGCCGGTGGACACCACCATGCCCAGCAGGAAGCCGGCGCCGCGTCCTGCGCCCAGCCAGTGCTCGCCGAGCGCCATGCACACCCCGTCGCCGCCGAGCCGGACCGGCACCCCGGGGACCACGGCCGCGACCCGGTCTCGCAGCGGGAAACCGCGCCAGGCCGGAATGTTGATTGGATTCACGGTGCCGCTGGACAGGTGCACCGGCCCGGCCGCAGCGATTCCTACCGCGGCCACTGCGCCCCCCGCCGCGCGCAAGGCGTCTCTGATCATCGCCTCGACCGCGTCCCAAACCTGTTCGGCGTCAGCGCTTTTCGGTGTCGGGCAGGTGGCGGTGTGCACCAGCACGCCGTCCGGATCGGCCAGGCCCGCGGCGACCTTGGTGCCGCCGATGTCAAGACACAGGGTGAGCATCAGTGCCGGTGGGTGTTGTCGGGTTGGCGCGGGTCGCCGGGATGCTCGTAGCCGGGGGCCAGCTCGACCAGCGCCGCACGGCGCGCGTCCAACCACACCCGGAAGGCGCGGCGGCGCGCGGCGGCCAGCAGGTGCTCGGTGATCACCGGCCGTACCTGTTCGATTGGCGGCGCGACGGGCGACGGCGTCCGCCAGCCGTGCCGGTCGAGCCGCGGCGGGGCGAATCGGAGCGGGTTGCGAGCGTGGAAGTCGGCCACTTCGCGGTCGCTGATCCGTACCTCGGCGGTGACGTCGACGAACAGCGCGCGGGCGCGCCAATCCGCCAGGGCCGCGGCGGCGATGCTGCCGATCTCCAGCCGGGCCGTCACGTCGGGCAGCAAGTCGGCCTCGGATGGGGGGGCGTCCGTCGCGGTCAACCCGCGCGCGGCGGCCTCGGCGGCCACCACCCGCCCGGAGACGATCAGCTGGGTGAGCCAGCGGCGCAGTTGGCGTCCTTCGCTGGTGCCGGCGGCCGGCAGCGCGGCCCCGCGGGGGCCGTGACGCAGCCGGGCTTCGGCCGCGTCGACCTCCTCGACCGGGACCGCGGCACCGGCGACCGTCGCAACCAGTTGTGTGCTCATTGAACGATTACCCGCACCGCCGGTGAGTAGAGCAGCCGGCCGGCGCAGCCGACGCGCACCAGGGCCCACCACTGGCCGGGCTCCAGCCACACCGGAGGGGCCACGTCGAAGCCGAGTTCGACGGTGCCGCGCGCGGGCAGGACTGCGCCGAGCGCCGCCGGGCCGATCCACTCCCAGGTACCCCAGGGACTGATCAGATGCGCCTCCAGCGCCAACTCGGCGCAGGCGTGGCTGCCCACCGTGACGGTCAGCCGCGCGGCATCTCCGGCCGCCAGGGTGATGTCGGCCGCGCCGCCGTCGGCGAGGTAGACCAGCTCGGTTTCGCTGCACGCACCGACCCGCACGATGCAGACGTCCTCGACCACCTGGTGCCAGGCTTTCGGCGCGTCGGGGTCGGTGATGCGCAACTGGGCCCGGACGGGATAGGCGCCCGGCTGCGCTTCGCGGGGAATCATCAGCTTCACGGCGATCTCGCCGTGTTCACCGGCGCGCAGCGTGAACAGCTTCTCGGCCGGCTCGGCCTTCCAGCCGTCCGGGTGCACGACCGTGACGACGCCGCTCAGCGTGACGTCGGTGCAGTCGCTGACCGCGGTGAGCCGCAGCACCACCTCGTCGCCCGGCTCGGCGGTGGCCGACTGGGGATGCAGGTGCGCGACGGCGGGCAGGCCGCCGAGCGGCGCGGGGCCGCGGTTGTGCAGCCAATACCGCGCGTACAGGGGCTGGGCGGCTTCGGCCTGCGGGGCCACCTCGGCGGTGCTCGCGGCCGGCGCGGGTACGTCGAGCCGGGCCCGCACGGTCGCGACCTGGTAGCCGTGCAGGTCCACCGATCGGTGGCCGCGCCCCGGGTTTTCCGGCGGCTCTTCCAGCAGGTCGGCGGGCTGCAGCGGGTGCACAGTGGCCAGCTCGGAGCCGACGCTGACGCGGGCGCTTTTCCCGGTCGTCTCCACCAGCCGCAGCGCCACCGTGCCGGGCGCGACCGGCTTGGCGCTGCCGCGCGCGAGCGGGTTGCCGGCCGCCTTGACGGCGCCCAGCTGCACCGAGTCGGCGGGATCGATCCGGAGCAGCGACCCCACCGGTGGCAGCCGCCCCGGCCGGCCCGGCGCGGCCACGGCGAGCAGCGGGTGGGAGAACTGCGCACTGCGGCTGGGGATCTGCGCGCACCGCCAGTCGCCGTCCCCGGTGGCCAGCGCGTAGTCGAAGACGTGTGTCCAGTGTTGGAGTTGGAAGTTCGAGCCGTCGGGCGCGGTGCGGCGCGGCGGGTCGATCCACACGCCGGACGGCCAGCCGGTGCAGGACCGCATCAGCGCGGTGTGCAGGGTGCCGTCGCTCTCGACGGCGAAGCTCGGGACCCCGCGGTTGAGCAACGCGACGGTGCGGGCAACGAACCGCTCCATCTCGGCTGGGGCCTGCTGGCTGACCACGATCTGGGCGTCGGCGAGATCGTCGGCCAACGACGCGATCGCGGCACCCAGCCGTTCCTCGTCGGCGCCGTCGATGACCAGCACGGGCAGCGACCGGACGGCACGCACGTCGGCGCCGGGCAGCCACACCGACGCCAACGGAGCCGCCGCCGGCACCCACACCCGGGCCACGCCGGTCTCGGCCAGCTGCCGGTCGAGTTCCTTGGTGTAGATCGGATCCGCTTGCGCCAGAACGGCTTCGGCGAAGGCGTTGCGGAGCGGGCCGCCCAGCGCGATCCGTGTGTCGGGCAGGTTGGAGTCGACGCCGAGGTCCCCGTAGCGGGGCTTGTCGGCGCCGCTGCAGGTTGCGGTGACGCCGGCGCGGACCAGCGCGACCATCAGGTCACGCGCCAAGGGCCCCGAGCTCGCCTCGGCAGGCGAGACCACCTCGGCCACCGACACCGCGCGCACCGAATCGTCAACGCACACCCGCGCGGTCGAGGACAGCCCGAACCAGCTGTAGGCCGGGTTGTCCAGCGTCCGCAAATGTTCGGCCGTGTCCACCGACGCCGGTCCCCCGGAAACCTTGTGCAGCAACGCAAAACCGCGCCCGACGACGGCGTCGCCCACCTCACTGACGGGCATCGCGCCCGGCACCGGACACGGCCAGCGCAGCCGCACCAACCGGTCCTCCCCGACGAACTCGTCGATGGTGGTGCGGCAGTCCACCCGCGCCAGGCCGCGCCACAGGGTCAGCGTCTGGGTGTAGCGCAGCAACGTGCCGATCGCGCCGCGCACCACGAGTCGCTGACCGAGCGGGCCGTGGTAGGCCTGCACCCGGGCGGGCGATTCCGAGGAGCACACCACCGGACCCTTGGGCAGCAGCTGCCACGGGCCCTCCCCCTGGGTCGGGTGTGCCGGGTATTCGTCGTAGACGGCGAGCTCGTTGCCGACCCGGCCGTTCGCGATCAGCTCGCGGTCGTCCTCGCGCAGCGAGCAGACGCCGCCGCCGCGGGCCGCGTCGACGGCCAGCCGGTAGCGCTCGTTGGCGATGCTGAAGCCCTCCGCGGGCTGCCAGCCCGCGCCAGGGTCGCCCGGCACCAGCCGGTAGGCGCGCCAGCCCAGCGACGGGACCTCCTCCGCAAGCCAGGTGACCGACCGCCCGTCGTCCTCGACGTGCGCCGGCACCTCGCGGCCGTCGGTGTCGAACACCCGCACGCCGACCGGCGAATCGAGCCGGGCCGTGACTATGTCGGTGCGCCGCTGGGCCAACGGATTCCACACGATCACGTCGCCCTCGATGGCGGCGGACAACAGCTCCAGCGAGCCGTCGCGCGCGGCGCGGCCCAGCTCCCACGCGTCGCGCCACCCGGTCAGCAGGTCGAGGTAGACCTGGTCGGACTCCGAGCCGGTGATCGCGTCGTGGTGCGCGCCGTAGGCCAGCTGCACCCACGCCTTGGCCAACGCGGCCTGCGGGTACTCGGCGCCGGTCAGCAGCGCGGCGAACACGGCGAAGCGCTCGGCGTCCCCGACGGCGTTTTCGGCGGCCCGGTTGGCCTGTTTGGTGTCGATGTAGGACACGTCCTTGCCGGTGTAGATCGGGTTCATGTCGCGGGTTTGCGGCGACGGCACGTCACCCCGTTCCGCCAGCTCGGCGCGAACCGCCGCGAAGAACTCGCACGGTGTCGCGCAGACGAACCGCGGCCAGGTGTAGCGCGCGCCCCAGTCGCGATGAATTGCGGTGACCCACTTGTTCGGTGGGGTGTAGTCGGTGCCGACGGGCAGCAGCACATTGCGGGTCAGCGCGACCTTGCTCAGCTGGCGGAAAAGCGCGAAGGTGGCGGCCTCGGCCTCGGCCAACGAGGCCGACGAGTCCATCCCCCAGCCCGCCCCGTAATGCGCGGGCATGTAATGGGTGAGCAGGCCGCGGCCCGACGGCGAGATCCACTCGAATTCGCTGCAGAACTGCATGCGCTCGACACCGCCGCCGTGCGTCGGCCCCCATTGGTGGTGCGGTCCGCGGGCCCACGAGCTCGACGTCAGGCCGGCGTCGGCCGCGAACCCGGGAAATTGCGGGTCGTGCCCGAACACGTCCAGCTGCCACGCGGTGGACGGCCGAGCGCCCAGCACGTGGCGTTGAAAACCCATGCCGTGCACCAGGTTTCGGATGGTGGTTTCCGGTCCGGTGAGATTGGTATTGGGTTCGTTGTAGGTGCCGCCCATGATCTCGACGCGGCCTTCTGCGATGAAACGACGCAGATCGGCGCGATCCTCGGGGTGGGTGTCCCAGTAGGGCTTGAGGTAGTCCACTTCGGCCAAGACGAATTTGTACTCGGCCTCGCGGCGGGCCATCTCCAGATGCGCGTGCACGAGTTCGAAGGCGTTGGTCTGCCGGCCCGGCGGCTCCTCCGCCCACTCGCTGGTGTAGGCGCCCTGGGTGTTCCACCAGACCGGGTCGTAGTGGAAGTGGCTGATCATGAACATCGTCCAGCCGGGTTCGGCGATCGTGAAATCGAATTCGGCGCCTTCGCCGGACGCCCGCACCCGCGCCGTCCGCCGCTGACCGGCGACGGGACGCGCGACGGTGACCGGGACCTCGACGACGGACTGGCCGGCCTCGACGGGCGCCTCACCACTGAGACCGTCGCCGTCGATGCGGATGCGGGTCCGCTTGATCACCGCGTCCAGGGTCACCCGCACCAGCTGCAGCGGAGCGTCCGGCGGGCCGACGAACAGCTCGGTGGACTCCGCCGAAATCAGCTGCATCCCCGCACTTTACGGTGACAGTACGGCAACCGGAAGGATTGAAGATGCCCGCTCTCGCCTCACCCGTGACCGACGAACGCAGCGCCCTGCGCGAGTTCATGGCATTTCACCAAAGCGCCTACTTCGCGGTGTCCTATGGCCTCACCGATGAACAGGCCCGGTCCACGCCGTCGGTCAGCGCGCTGTCGATCGGCGGGCTGATCAAGCACGTCACCGCGATGCAGCGCAACTGGATGGGACGGGTGGCCGCCGCGCCGGAGGCGCCCGCGAAGGACCCTCGCCCCTTCGAGCAGATCTCCAAGGAGTTCGAAGACCAGCACGTGATGCGGCCCGACGAGACGCTGGACGGGCTGCTCGACGCGTTCAGGGCGCAGAACGCCAAATCACTGCACCTGGTGGAGACCGCGAACCTCGACGCCGCGGTGCCGGTTCCGCACGAGATTCCGTGGTTCCCCAAAGACCAGGAGGCTTGGTCGGTGCGGTGGGTGATCCTGCACGTCATCAACGAGCTGGCCCGGCACGCCGGGCACGCCGACATCGTCCGGGAAACCGTCGACGGCGCCACCATGTACGAACTGCTCGCCGCCCTGGAGGGCTGGGAGATCGCGGGGTGGGTCAAGCCCTGGCGGCGCGGGTAGAAACCGTCCGCCTCGCCGAGCGTGCTCTGAGGGCGGAAAAATTGCCACATTTCCGCCCCACTTACACGTTGGGCGAGGGGCACCCGGGTGGTGAGCGGGCTCACACCGCATTGGGACTTGCCACCTCGGTTTTGGCAGACTGCTGGGATGAGCTCCACCAAACACCGCGATGCGGCCAAGCTTGATCGGGTGCCCCTGCCCGTGGAAGCGGCCCGCGTGGCGACCACTGGTTGGCAGATCACCCGCACCGCCGCGCGCGTCGTTGCCAAGCTGCCGGGCAAGGGCCCGCTGCAGTCCAAGGTGATCAAACAGCTGCCCCAGACCTTTGCCGACCTGGGTCCGACCTACGTGAAGTTCGGGCAGATCATTGCGTCCAGCCCCGGCGCGTTCGGCGAGCAGCTGTCCCGCGAATTCCGCGGCCTGCTCGACCGGGTGCCCCCGGCCGACACCAAAGAAGTGCACAAGCTCTTCGTCGAGGAGCTGGGCGGCGACCCCGCCGTGCTGTTCGCCAAATGGGACGAGGAGCCGTTTGCGTCGGCGTCCATCGCGCAGGTGCACTACGCGACGCTGCACACCGGCGAGGACGTCGTTGTCAAGATCCAGCGGCCCGGCATCCGCCGCCGCGTCACCGCCGACCTGCAGATCCTCAAACGTTTCGCCCAGGCCGTCGAACTGGCCAAGCTGGGCCGCCGACTGTCGGCACAAGATGTGGTCGCCGACTTCGCCGACAACCTGGCCGAAGAGCTCGATTTCCGGCTCGAGGCGCAGTCGATGGAGGCCTGGGTCTCGCACCTGCATGCGTCGCCGCTGGGCCGCAACATCCGGGTGCCCCACGTGCACTGGGACTTCACCAGCGAGCGGGTGCTGACGATGGAGCGGGTGCACGGCATCCGCATCGACGACGCCGCCGCCATCCGCAAGGCCGGATTCGACGGCACCGAGCTGGTCAAGGCGCTGCTGTTCAGCGTGTTCGAGGGCGGGTTGCGACACGGGCTGTTCCACGGCGACCTGCACGCCGGCAACCTCTATGTCGACGACGAGGGGCGCATCGTGTTTCTCGACTTCGGGATCATGGGCCGCATCGATCCCCGCACGCGGTGGCTGCTGCGCGAGCTGGTCTACGCGCTGCTGGTGAAGAAGGACCACGCCTCGGCCGGCAAGATCGTCGTGCTGATGGGCGCGGTGGGCACCATGAAACCAGAGGCCGACGCTGCCAAGGACCTGGAGCGCTTCGCCACCCCGCTGACCATGCAGACGCTGGGCGACATGTCGTACGCCGACATCGGCCGCCAGCTCTCGGCGCTGGCCGACGCCTACGACGTCAAGCTGCCGCGCGAGCTGGTGCTGATCGGCAAGCAATTCCTCTACGTCGAGCGCTACATGAAATTGCTGGCACCGAAGTGGCAGATGATGTCCGACCCGCAGCTGACGGGTTACTTCGCCAATTTCATGGTCGAGGTCAGCCGCGAGCATCAGAGCGACCTCGAAATATAAGGGAGGCCTGACGGGTGGAGCTGCGCAGCGGTCACGCAACAGCACGAGCCGGCACCGGCGACCTCAAGCTTTACTACGAGGACATGGGCGACATCAACGATCCGCCCGTGCTGCTGATCATGGGGTTGGGCGCGCAGCTGCTGCTGTGGCGAATCGCGTTCTGCGAGAAGCTCGTTGGCCACGGGCTGCGCGTCATCCGGTACGACAACCGCGACGTGGGTCTGTCCAGTAAGACCGAGCATCACAGCTCGGGGCAGTCGCTTGCCTCGCGGTTGGTCCGGTCCTGGCTGGGGCTGCGCAGCAGGGCGGGATACACGCTCGAGGACATGGCCGACGACGCCGTGGCCCTGCTGGATCACCTGAACATCGAGCGGGCGCACATCGTCGGCGCGTCGATGGGCGGCATGATCGCCCAGATCTTCGCCGCACGCTTCCCGGAGCGGGCGAAGACCTTGGCGGTCATCTTCTCCAGCAACAACTCCGCGTTCCTGCCGCCGCCGGCGCCGCGCGCGCTGCTAGCGCTGCTGAAAGGCCCGCCGCCGAATTCACCACGCGAGGTGATCATCGACAACGCGGTCCGGGTCAGCAACATCATCGGCAGCCCCGGTTACCGCATGCCCGTCGAACAGATCCGTGCGGAAGCAGCCGAGGGCTACGACCGCAACTATTACCCGCAAGGCGTTGCGCGACATTTCAGCGCGATCATGGGCAGCGGCAGCCTGGCACACTACGACCGGCGCATCGTCGCGCCGACCGTGGTGATCCACGGGCGCGCCGACAAGCTGATGCGGACCTTCGGCGGCCGCAGGGTCGCCCGCGCGATCAACGGCGCCCGATTGGTGCTGTTCGACGGGATGGGCCATGATCTACCCGAGCAGCTGTGGGATCGGGTCGTCGCCGCGCTGACGCATAACTTCGCTAGGGCCGCATAGCGCGACAGAACGAGCACGCAAAGAGTCACTGTCTCTGTGGATTTCACGGTGAAACCCACAGGGTTGTACGGTTGTCTGAGGAGGGTGTCTCATATGACCGAGCTGAGACCTTTTTACGAAGAGTCACAGGCGACCTACGACATTTCCGACGACTTCTTCGCACTGTTCCTGGATCCCAACATGGTCTACACCTGCGCATACTTCGAGCGCGACGACATGACCCTGGAACAGGCACAGCTCGCCAAGATCGATCTGGCGCTGGACAAGCTCGGCCTCGAACCGGGGATGACCGTCCTCGACGTCGGGTGCGGCTGGGGCGGGGCCGTGGTGCGGGCGCTCGAAAAGTATGACGTCAACGTCATCGGCGTGACACTGAGCCGAAATCACTACGAGCGGACCAAAGCCCGGCTGGCCGCGGTCCCCACGACGCGGCGAGCCGAGGCGCGACTACAGGGCTGGGAGGAGTTCGACGAGCCGGTTGATCGCATCATGACCTTCGAGGCGTTCGACGCCTTCAAGAAGGACCGCTGGCCCGCGTTTTTCGATCGCAGCTACCGGATGCTACCCGCCGACGGCCGGATGCTGATGCACAGCATTTTCTCGTATCCAATGTCGTACTACCGGGAACACGGCATCCCGGTGACGATGACCGACGTCCGTTTCCTGCGCTTCCTTGGGACGGAGATCTTCCCCGGCGGGGTGATGTGCAGCGAACCCGATATCCTGGACAACGCCCGGGCCAGCGGGTTTGCCGTCGACCAGTCCCAATATCTGCAGGCGCATTACGTGCGCACCCTGGAGACGTGGGCGGCCAACCTAAAGGCGAGTCGCGAACGCGCGATCGCCATCCAATCCGAAGAGGTCTACGACAAATACATGCGCTACCTGACCGGCTGCGCAGGGTTATTCCGCAAAGGCATCTCCAACGTCGGCCAGTTCACCCTGGTGAAGTAGCGTTGGGCTGCTGATCTGCGGGAACGCGGTCGCGCCCGGGTGTCCAGACGCGGATCGGCTAATATTGCGCGGGGGAATGCTTGGGGGACTGGTACGCACGCGCACCGAGCGGCCGCGAGCACCAGAAAGGCATATACCGTCATGGCAAAGAATTTGGCGCCGCACTTCGCGAACGTGCAGGCTCACTACGACCTCTCCGACGACTTCTTCCGGCTGTTTCTCGACCCCACCCAGACCTACAGCTGCGCCTACTTCGAGGGCGAGGACATGACGCTGGAAGAAGCGCAGCTCGCCAAGATCGATCTGGCGCTGGGCAAGCTGGGCCTGCAACCAGGGATGACGTTGCTCGATATCGGCTGCGGCTGGGGTGCCACCATGCGGCGGGCGATCGAAACGTACGACGTCAACGTCGTCGGCCTGACGTTGTCCAAGAACCAGGCCGCCCACGTGGAGCAGCTGTTCGCCCACATCGACAGTCCCCGCAGCAAGCGGGTGCTGCTCAACGGTTGGGAGCAGTTCAAGGAGCCGGTGGACCGCATCGTGTCGATCGGCGCGTTCGAGCACTTCGGTCACGATCGCTACGACGACTTCTTCACGATGGCCGATAGCGTCCTGCCGGGTGACGGGGTGATGCTGCTGCACACGATCACCGCACTGACCGGGCCGCAAATGATCGAACGTGGCATGCCGCTGACATTCGAGATGGCCCGCTTCATCAAGTTCATCCTCACCGAGATCTTCCCGGGCGGCCGACTGCCGCCAATCGAGAAGGTCGAGGAGCATTCGTCGAAGGCCGGTTTCCGGCTGACGCGCCGGCAGTCGCTGCAGCCGCACTACGCGCGCACCCTCGACCTGTGGGCGGAGGCCCTCGAGGCGCACCGAGACGAGGCCATCGCGATCCAGTCCGAAGAGGTCTACCAGCGCTACATGAAATACCTGACCGGCTGCGCCAAGTCGTTCCGAACCGGCTACATCGATGTCAATCAGTTCACGTTGGAGAAATCCTGATTGCATCAACCCACATTCGACAGATTTGGCGCCGTCGTTAATTTTTCTCGATTACGCGACACGCCCGAGTCTGCATATCGTTGACAGTCAATCCCGCCAGAGCCGGCGGTGACAAACTGATTTCGCTGATTTCGAGGAAAGGGCCCGTTTTCACATGAGCACTGAGCGCTTCGACGTCGTCATCGTGGGCGCGGGTTTCGGCGGTATCGGTGCTGCGATCCAGCTCAACAGGCTCGGATACGACAACATCGTGATCCTCGACCGAGAGGCCGATCTCGGTGGAACGTGGCACGTCAACCGCTACCCGGGCTTGGCCGTCGACATCCCGTCGACCACGTACTCGTACTGGTTCGAGCCCAATCCGTACTGGTCGCGACTGTTCGCGCCCGGCGCCGAACTGCAACGGTATGCCCAGCACGTCGCCGACAAGTACGACGTGCGCCGCTACATGCGGTTCAACACGGTGGTCGAAGGCGCGCGGTGGGACGAGGACGCGCAACTGTGGCGAGTGGCGCTGGCCGGCGGCGAAACGCTGACCACGCGCTTTCTGATCACCGCGACCGGCTTTCTTTCGCAGCCGCGCACCCCGGACATCCCGGGAATCGAGACCTTCGAAGGCAAGGTCGTCCATACCACCGCATGGGACGCCACCCACGATTTCAGTGGACGTCGCGTCGGGATCATCGGTACCGGGGCGACCGCGGTGCAGTTGATCCCCGAACTGGCTGCTAGAGCCGCCGATCTGACCGTCTACCAGCGCACCGCCATCCATGTGGTGCCCAAGATCGACTTCGCGATTCCGGCCTGGCTGCAGCGGCTGTTCGCCCGGTTCCCGCGCGTGCACCGGGTGTTCCGGTGGGTGACCGACAGCGCCTTCGAAATGATGATGGTGACCGGCGTGCTGCACTACCGCCGGTTCCGGCGGCTGAACATCGCCGCGGCGGATCTGGCGAAGATCAACCGGTTCATTTCGGTCCGCGACAAGGAGGTGCGGCGCAAGCTGACACCCGACTACGACTTCGGTTGCAAGCGGCCGACGTGGTCCAACAGCTACTATCGGACGTTCGCCAAGCCGCACGTGCATCTCGAGACCACCGACATCGAGCGAATCGAGCCCGACGGCGTCGTCACCGCCGATGGGCACAAGACCGTGATCGACACGCTGGTGCTGGCGACCGGTTTTGACCTGTGGGACGCCAACTTCCCGGCCATCGAGGTGATCGGGCGTCAGGGCCGGAATCTGGGAAAGTGGTGGCGCGAAACCCGGTTCCAGGCCTACCAGGGGGTGTCCATCCCGTACTTCCCGAACTACCTGAGCTTGGCCAGTCCGTTCGCGTTTTCCGGCCTGTCCTTCTTCAACACCATGGAATACCAGATGCGGCATATGGATCGGCTGTTCGGCGAGGTTAAGCGCAGGGGCGCAACGACTTTCGAGGTGACCGAAGAGGCCAACGCGCAATTCCTGGATCGCATGACCAAACGCCTCGACGACTCGGTGTTCTACGCCGGCGACTGCGCCACGTCGCGGTCTTACTACTTCAATCACAGCGGGGAGGCGACATTGCTGCGACCCACCTCGACGGAAAACGCGGTACGAGAGGGATCGGAATTCCCGTTGAGCGACTACGTGGTCCGCTGATCAACGCCGGCTTCTTGCGTGTCGAGTCCGATCAACCCGCGTTGAAGAGGTAGTTAAGATTGTCGCGTTTAGACATGCCGACCAATCCTGGGGAGGAAACGACGATGGCGCGCACGCGGCCCGAAGACATCCAGGCGCACTACGACGTCTCGGACGATTTCTTCGCCCTGTTCCAGGACCCCACCCGGACCTACAGCTGCGCCTACTTCGAACCACCCGGCATCACGCTGGAAGAAGCCCAGTACGCCAAGATCGACCTCAACCTGGACCAGCTGGACCTACGACCCGGCATGACGTTGCTGGACATCGGCTGCGGCTGGGGCACCACCATGAAGCGCGCCATCCAGAAGTACGACGTCAACGTCATCGGCCTGACACTGTCCAACAACCAGCACGCCCGCAGCGAGCAGGTGCTCAGCGAACTGGACACCACCCGCTCTCGTGAGGTGCGGCTGCAGAACTGGGAAGACTTCAACGAGCCCGTCGACCGGATCGTCTCGATCGAGGCCTTCGAGCACTTCGGCCACGAGAACTACCCCGACTTCTTCAAACGGTGTTTCGACATCATGCCCGACGACGGCCGGATGACGGTGCAGAGCAGCGTGAGTTACCACCCCTACGACATGCATGCGCGCGGTAAGAAAATCACGTTCGAAACGGCGCGCTTCATCAAATTCATCGTCACCGAGATCTTCCCCGGCGGCCGGTTGCCGTCCACCGAGATGATGGTCAAGCGTGGCGAAGAGGCGGGATTTGTTGTCCCCGAGCCACTTTCGCTGCGGCCGCACTACATCAAGACGCTGCACATCTGGGGCGACACTCTGGAGTCCAACCGGGAGAAGGCCATCGAGGTCACCTCCCAAGAGGTCTACGACCGCTACATGAAGTATCTGCGCGGGTGCGAACATTACTTCACCGACGAGATGCTCGACGTCAGCCTGGTGACCTACCTCAAGCCGGGCGCGGCCGCTTAGTTTCTCGCCGCTGTCGGATTAGGGCTGCGTCGTTCGTCGGATAGGTAGAGAGTGGAGCAGAAGGGCTTCGCTCACTACCCGGAGGTGACGAAAAATGCAGTACTTCGCCTTGTTGATCAGCAAGGAGCAGGACCGCTCACCCGACGACCCGGCCACCGCGATGGCAGCGTGGCAGAACTTCCATGCCAAAGCCGGCCCGGCGATTCGCGCCGGAGACGCCCTGACACCGGCGGCGACCGGGGTACGGATCAGCGGCGGCGCGGACGCACCCGTGGTTACCGACGGGCCCTTCGCCGAGTCGGCGGAGGTGGCCTGCGGCTACTACTTCTTCGAGGCGGAAAACCTGGACGAGGCGCTGGCATTGGCGCGCGACGTCCCCCTTGCCACCTTCGGGGCCGTGGAAGTGTGGCCCGTGGTCCATTTCCGCGAACCGACCCGGCAGCTCACCGGCAACGACTGGCTTGCCCTGCTGCTGGAACCGCCCGCGACCGCGCATACGCCGGGCACCCCGGAGTGGGAGCAGGTCGCGGCACGCCACGGAGACTTCGCGACCGCCGCCGGTGACCACATCATCGGGGGCGCTGCCCTGCACGACCGATCCACAGCGACGACCGTGCGGGTACGCGACGGCGAAACCCTGATTACCGACGGGCCGTTCGTGGAGGGCGCGGAGATCGCGACGGGCGTCTATCTCCTCGCCGCCGACGACCGTGACGAGGCCGTCAAGCTGGCGTCGATGATTCCCGCCTCGATCGTCGAGGTGAGGCAGCTGGCCGGGATGTCGGGGCTCTAATTTCCGAATGACCAACCTGGACGGCGTCTTCCGCCGGGAATGGGGCCCGGCCGTCGCCGCGCTCGCGCGGTGGTCCGGCGACCTGTCCGTCGCCGAAGACGCCGTCCAGGAGGCCTGCGCCGAAGCGCTGCGCAGCTGGCCCCGCGACGGAGCTCCCGACAACCCGGGCGGCTGGCTGCTTACGGTTGCGCGCAATCGCGCCCTGGATCGGTTGCGCCGCGAATCCGTCCGTCCCGGAAAGGAATTGGCGGCCGTGCTGGACGATATCCGAGCACGCACCGAACAACGCGACCCGCAGCCGGTCCACGACGACGAGCTGCGGATGATGTTCACCTGCGCGCACCCGGCCCTGGACCGACAGTCGCAACTGGCGCTCACGCTGCGCTTGGTCTCCGGGCTGACGGTCGCCGAGATCGCCCGCGCGCTGCTGCAGTCGGACGCGGCGGTCGGCCAGCGAATCACTCGCGCCAAGAACAAGGTTCGCCACGCCAACATCCCGCTGCGGGTGCCACCCGCCGAGCTGCTGCCCGAACGCACACCGCACGTTCTCGGCTGCATCTACTCGGTATTCACCGAGGGCTATTGGTCAACGGCGGGCCCGTCGGCGATCC
Source organism: Mycobacterium conspicuum (assembly GCF_010730195.1). Taxonomy (NCBI): domain Bacteria; kingdom Bacillati; phylum Actinomycetota; class Actinomycetes; order Mycobacteriales; family Mycobacteriaceae; genus Mycobacterium; species Mycobacterium conspicuum. The sequence goes on along the minus strand of NZ_AP022613.1, from coordinate 566,510 downwards.
GCGACGAACTCTGCGACGAAGGGGTGCGGCTGGCCGGCGAGCTGTGCACACTGATGCCGCGGGAGCCGGAGGCACACGCGTTGGCGGCCCTTGTGCTGCTGCATGATTCGCGACGGGTGACCCGGGTGGACGACGACGGGAGGCTGGTCCCGCTTGAGGAACAAGACCGGCGCCGATGGGACCGCGGCCGCATCAGCCGCGGCCTGGACCGACTGCGGCAGGCGGAGGGATCCACCGGCCCCTACCTGCCGCAGGCGGTGATCGCCGCGCTGCACGCCACGGCACCGACCTGGGAGCAGACGGACTGGGCCGCCATCTGCGCGGCCTATGACCGGTTGCTGCAGATCACCGATTCGCCGGTGGTGCGCGCCAACCGCGCGTTGGCGATTGGCTTTCGGGACGGACCGGACGCGGGACTAGGGGCGCTCGACACGGTGGCGCATGACCCTCGACTGGCCCGCTCAAGTCTTGTCGCGACGGTGCGCGCCGATCTGCTGCGCCGGGCCCGACGACCCGACGAGGCGCTCACCTGGTACCGAGAAGCGTTGAAGTCCAACGGATCCGAGCCCGGCCGCGACTTCCTGCGCCGGCGCATCGCCGAGTGCGGCGGGTAGCAGAACCCGCGCGCCGCAGCCTGCAAAGGCAACTCTTCGATTTTTAGCGGCAAACGAGTGTGAGCCCGAAGATCCCGATCACTACCGCGATGGCGAGGACGTCCTGCCACCCTGGCCGATCCGATCGCGCAGCGATGCGGCCTGCGCCGCCGCGGGCGGCGATCGCGTCGCCCATCTCGGCGGTCCGGCGCAACGAGACAACCATCACCGCAGTGCAAAGATCCACCAATTCGGCTCTACGTGAACGCTTTTCCGGCGGCGGAGGCTGCAACCGGCGTGCGGCACCGAGCAACCGGAATTCCTCGGCGAGCATCGGATACATGCGAAAAGCCAGGGCGATGGTGACCGCCCAGTCGTCTACCGGTAGCCGCAGCACTCGCAGCGGACCTAGCAGACGCGCGACGGCGGGGGCGACTTCGGCAACCTGCGTGGTCCACGAGGCCACCGCGCCAAGGCCCAGTAGCACCAAGCCAAGTGACGTGACACGGAGGAATTCAAGGAACCCGCCTAACCCAACGGTCACCGATCCGAGTTTGAGCTGCGGGGAGCCGCCGTTGACGATCGTGAACAGGCTGCCCGCCACGACGACGACCCAGACCCAGCGCGGCACCGAGGGAATGCAGGTGTATGGGATGTGAGCGAGTGCCGCCGCGAGGAGGATGAGCAGAGCCGCCAGCCCGATCGCCTGCCATGACGGAGAAATGGTCAGCAGCACCGAGATCGCCAGGACAACGACGAGTTTCGTTCCTGCCCAAAGATTGTGGATGGGCGAGGGTCCCGGCACCGGCCGCATCAGCATCAACGGACGTCGCCGCACTGGCCGACCCCGCCAGCGAGGCTTCGCTACGTCGCTCACAATTGCTTCTCTCGTCCCGGCGAAACCAGCGCTCCATGTGCGAGCCGGATCGTGCGGGGGCATAGCGGAGAAAGGCTGCCCACGTCGTGGGATATCACGATGATGGTCTGTCCCTGTGCCCGAATATTCATCAGCAGTTCGATCAGATCGGTTTGCGCGTCCAGGTCGAGCCCGGCCAGTGGTTCGTCGAGAATCAGCAGGCGAGGGGAACGGGCAAGCAGTCCGGCCAGGTCGACGCGCCGCAGCTGGCCGCCGCTGAGCCGGTCGATAAGTGCGCCCGCAATATCGGAATCCAGGCCAACCGATGCCAAGGCCCGCTGAATCTTCCGGCTGTCGCTGCTAGAGAAGCCGGCGAGCGCGGCAATCGCGGCACCGGCCTGTCCGCGTAGCAACTGCAGCCGCGCCGCCTGAAAGCACAGCGCCACCGCGCCCACTTGCCGCGAGCTTGGAAGCCCGTCCAGCAGGCATTCACCCGCGGTGGGGGCGAGAAGACCGGCCATGATCCATGCCAAGGTGGATTTCCCCGAACCGTTACCGCCGCACAGCAATAACCCGTCTCCGGACGATACGGAGAACGAGATGTTTCGCAACGCCGGGCGGGCCCACACGGTCCCCTGCGCATAGTCGAAGGAGACGTTCCTGACATCGAGAACTGTTGTCGGGCTTGGTCTTTCGTCTCGGACAGACTCTGGTGTCTTCGGTGCAGCCGTGGCAGCGCGGCGCCAGTCTGGGCCAAGCCGGACCGTTCGATCTGCGGACGCCGCCTCGCCGGGATAGTGGGTAATGTGCACGAGGCCGAGGCGGTGGTGCTGGGTCAGCCTGTCGAGGACGCTGATGACGGCGTTGCGGCCTTCCTGATCGACCATCGTGGTCACTTCATCGGCGACGAGCATCGCCGGCTGGCGGGCAAGGGCCGATGCGACGGCGAGGCGTTGAAGTTCTCCACCGGACAGACCGGCGGTGTCTCGATCACCCATGCCGCCAAGACCGACTTCGTTCAGCAGGCCGTCAATGTCGACCTGTCGGTCATGGGGCAGCCCCCAGACGACGTCGTCGGCAATCCTAAGTCCCAATACCTGACTCTCGGGATGCTGAAGCACCAACGCCGTGCCACCCACCTGACCGAGCCCGACCCCGCCGGGCCGCTCGACTGTTCCGCCGGTCGGCGTGCTTCCGGCCAGGATGCGCATCAGGGTGGATTTGCCAGAGCCGTTGGCACCCGTCACGGCCACGTGCTCCCCGAAGTCGACGGAAAGGCTTACCGGGGGCAGCGCGTCATGGTCGGCGCCCGGATATCGATAGCTCACATCGGTAAGCGCTACCGGCAACGGCCCGGGCGGGCCGATGTCGTCGATGGCAGACAAGCTACCGTCGAGCGAAAGATCGGTGACCTCCTCGATGCGCCGCAACACCGGAGTAAGGACTCCCCACCCGAACGACGTGCCGAACACCACGATCAGCCACACCGAGATCTCGAAGAAGATCGGCCAGTGCAGCAGCCAGATCTCGACCGCCTGATTGAGCTCGCGGCCTGCGGCACCGATCACCGGAATTCCCTGCACCAGGGTCGCGAACCCGCCGACGTTGGCCGCGACGGCGCCGATGACTGCTGCCCGCAGATGAGCCAGGGCCGCGAACAATCCGACGCAGATCGTCGCTGCCACCACACCCCAGGTAGCCGCGACCGCGAGCATGGTGGCGACGCCACGACCATGCCGCCTTACCTGTCCGCTGATCGCGCCCATGTACGCGCTCGTCAATGCCGACACCAACCCGCCAAATCCAGCGACGAGAAAGCTGATCAGGCTGGCAGCGACAAAGGCCGCGAAAGCCACCCGAACCCGGTGCCGATAGCTCAGCACGCCCATTGGTACGGCTCCCAGCCACGCGAACACCACCGCGCCCGGAATCACGATCGATACCACCGCGATCGCACCCATCAGCGCGGCCGTCATTGCCGCGTGGGCAAACTCCGCCGATTTCATACCGTGCGGCGTCTGGGCGACGCGCATCCTTTTCGCTCCACATCGCAGATCAGCCACTTGCAGCGCCCTCAAAGCCAGGCAGGCCCCGCTCGAACCCGTCGATTAGAGCATGCCGGCGCGCGGCTGATGCGATTTGGGCTGGGGTGCCCGGGATCAGGGTCGAACACCGACCTTAGGGCGCGTCGCGCACCCTAGGCGTCGGCGAAGTGGCGGGTGATCGACGGGTCGACCGGGATGCCCGGGCCCGTCGTCGTCGAGATCGTGATCTTCTTCAGGTAGCGGCCCTTCGATGACGACGGCTTGAGCCGCAGCACCTCGTCGAGCGCGGCGCCGTAGTTCTCCGCCAGGTTCTTCTCGTCGAACGACGCCTTGCCGATGACGAAGTGCAGGTTGGCCTGCTTGTCCACCCGGAAGTTGATCTTGCCGCCCTTGATGTCGGACACGGCCTTGGCGACGTCGGGGGTCACGGTGCCGGTCTTGGGGTTCGGCATCAGGCCGCGCGGGCCGAGCACACGGGCGATGCGACCGACCTTGGCCATCTGGTCAGGGGTCGCGATCGCCGCGTCGAATTCCAGCCAGCCGCCCTGAATCTTCTCGATCAGGTCGTCACTGCCGACAACGTCAGCTCCAGCGGCGACGGCGGCATCGGCCTTCTCGCCGACCGCGAACACAGCGACGCGTGCCGTCTTGCCGGTGCCGTGCGGCAGGTTAACCGTGCCCCGGACCATCTGGTCCGCCTTGCGGGGGTCGACGCCGAGCCGGATAGCCACCTCGACGGTCGCGTCCTGCTTGGTCGACGACGTCTCCTTGGCGAGCTTGGCCGCCTCCAGCGGGGTGTAGAGATTGTCGCGGTCGATCTTCTCGGCGGCCGCGCGGAATGCCTTGCTGTTCTTGCTCATTCGATCCGTCCAATCGTTGTTGGGTCGTGGTTGACAAGCGGGCCGAAGCTGGCCCTCCCACGTCTGGGGGCTGTGCGGTGCTATTCGACGGTGATGCCCATGGACCGGGCGGTGCCGGCGATGATCTTGGCGGCCGCGTCGATGTCATTGGCGTTGAGGTCGGTCTTCTTCGTCTCGGCGATTTCGCGGACCTGATCCCAGGTGACCTTGGCGACCTTGGTCTTGTGCGGCTCGGCGGAGCCCTTGCCCACCCCGGCGGCCTTCAGGAGCAGCTTGGCGGCCGGCGGGGTCTTGAGCGCGAACGTGAAGCTGCGGTCCTCGTAGACCGTGATCTCCACCGGGATGACGTTGCCGCGCTGGTTCTCCGTCGCGGCGTTGTAGGCCTTGCAGAACTCCATGATGTTGACGCCGTGCTGGCCTAGCGCGGGTCCGACGGGCGGCGCAGGGTTGGCCTGCCCCGCCACGATCTGCAGCTTGATCAGCCCGGTGACTTTCTTCTTCGGGGCCATGAGGGTCGGTGTTCCTTCCTAAAGGTTGCTAAATCTTGGAGACCTGGGTGAAGGTCAATTCCACTGGGGTTTCGCGGCCGAAGATCGACACCAGCACCTTGAGCTTCTGCTGTTCGGCGTTGACCTCGTTGATGGTGGCCGGCAGCGTGGCGAACGGCCCGTCCATGACCGTCACCGATTCGCCGACCTCGTAGTCGACCTCGACAACCGGACGTTCCAGGCCGCCCGGCTCGGCGGTCGCGGTGGCAGCGGCCGCACCCTTGGCGGCCTTCTTCGCCGCGCCCGGCGGCAGCAAGAACTTCACCACATCGTCCAGCGCCAGCGCTGACGGGCGAGACGTCGCACCGACGAAGCCGGTGACGCCGGGGGTGTTGCGGACGGCGGCCCACGAGTCGTCGGTCAGGTCCATCCGGACCAGGATGTAGCCGGGCAGCACCTTGCGGTTGACCTGCTTGCGCTGACCGTTCTTGATCTCGGTGACCTCTTCGGTGGGCACCTCGACCTGGAAGATGTAGTCGCCGACGTCGAGGTTCTGCACGCGGGTCTCGAGGTTGGCCTTTACCTTGTTCTCGTACCCCGCGTAGGAGTGCACGACGTACCAGTCGCCGGGCTTCTTGCGCAGCTCGGCCTTGAGCGCGGTGGCGGGATCAACGTCTTCGGCCGGCTCCTGCGCCGGCTCGGCCTCAGCGACCTCAGAAACCTCATCGACCTCGGCGACCGTCTCGCTTCCCGAGTCGGTGTCAGCGTCCTGCACGTCCACCGCCTCACCCGCGGACGGGTCACCGTCGAAGGTAGTCACGGTTGTCTGTCCTCTCTGTCTTTCTCAAACCTCAGCCGAACACCAGCATCACCAGCTTGGTGAGGCCCAGATCGGCCAGGCCGACCAGCGCCACCATGAAGGCCAGAAATGCCAGCACCACCGAGGTGTAGGTAAGCATCTGTTTGCGGTTCGGCCAAATGACCTTCCGCATCTCGGCAACGACCTGCTTGAGGTACGTGTAGACGAACAGGAACGGATTCGCCGAGCGAGCGCCGGCCTTCTTCGGCTTTTTGGGCTTCGTGCCGGCCTTACCCGCTTTAGCGGCCTCTTTAGCGCCGGCAGCCTTGCCGGCCTTCTTGCCGCCCGAGTCCTCCTTGCCGTCCCCCACCTCGGTCGACGCTTCCCCGGCATCCGAGGTCGCTTTCTGCCGCGACCGCTTGCCGGTCGGACGCTGCGGTCGGGTGACCGACTTGGTCACCACCGCTGTCCGCCCGCCGCTGTCCTCGGCTTGGCCGCCGTCGCTGGCAGCGTCGTCGGCAACGTCGCCTTCGTCGCTCACCGCGTGCTCCTTTGTTCTGCTGACCGGACACTAACGCTCAGTGTCCACCATTACACGTTTCGCCGTCTGCAGGGGCGACAGGACTTGAACCTGCAACCTGCGGTTTTGGAGACCGCTGCTCTGCCAGTTGAGCTACGCCCCTTCGCGGTTGGCAGGCCAACCTACGCTTACCTACCGGGGCTTACATGAAGCGCGCGCTCCCGCTGATCTTCAGACTCACGGAAAGCGCGCTGATGCCGGGAAAACCCCGAGGTCCGAGTGTACTCGATTCCCCTCATACGCAGGAAATCCGATACCGATTATGCCGTTCTGACGACCTGCCCGGTTTCGCTGTCCCACCTGAGCTTGGCCGCTCCCTCGCCGTCGCTCTGCTGACCCATCAGGGTGGTGCCCGCCTCGAACACGACCTCACCGTCGTCGTTGGTACAGATGTTCCTGGTCACCACGATGTCGGCGCCGAAACGCTCGTCCACCGACTCGATCTCCATCCGCGCCCACAGTTTGTCCCCGGCCACAATCGGCTTGAAATACTCGAACCGCTGGTCGACCTGCACGATCACCAAGTTCTCCATGCCGATGTCCACGTGCCGAAAGAAGTCAACCTGGACATACTTGGCCAGGATCGACACAAAAGTAATCGGAGCCACGATCGCGTCATGGCCGAGTGCGCTGGCGGCGGCCTCGTCGAAGAACGCCGGGTGGTCGCATTTGACCGCTCGAGCATACTCACGAAGTTGTTCGCGGCCGACGATGAAGTAGTCCGGGTATCGCCAGATCATGCCCCGGATGTCGGTTTTGAGCGCCATGGAGCCCCTCCGGTCAGCTCAAGCCAGTTTGGCAGCGGCGATGGCCCGCCCAAAAATCTTCTTACCGCCCGCGGTGGCGGTCAGGGCGATCGTCACCGACTTGCTCTCCGGGTCGACGGACTTCACCCGGCCGCTGAACACGAGCTCGGTGCCCTTTCCATCGTTGGGCACCGGCACCGGGGCGGTGAACCTCACGTTGTACTCGGTGACGGCGCCAGGGTCGCCGACCCACGCGGTCACGTAGCCGCCGCCGATGCCCATCGTCAGCATGCCGTGGGCGATCGCGGTGTCCAGTCCGATCACCTTGGCGATGTCGTCGTCCCAATGGATCGGGTTCAGGTCGCCGGAGACCCCCGCGTAGTTCACCAGATCTTGCCGAGTGAGCGGATAGGTTCGCTCCGGGAGCGTGTCCCCGACCTTCACCGAACTGAACTCACGCAATGGCATGCGAAAACCCTTCTTCACCATCCTCGCTCGCACGGCCCGCCAGGGTCGTGTAGCACTCCTGCACCACGTCACCCGCTTCGTTGGTGACGATGTTCTTGGTCACGATGAGCTGGGTACCGTGCGCCACGCGGGTCGAATCCACCCACACGTCGCAGTACAGCTTGTCGCCCGCCACGATCGGCTGCTTGAATTTCAGCGTCTGGTCGACCTGGACGATCTGCTCTTCGGTCACCTCAATGCCGGCGTGCTTGAAGAACGCCAACTGCGCCTTGTAACCGAACACGCAGATGAACGTCAGCGGGGACAACAACCCCTTGTAGCCGAGCTCGGCCGAGGCGTCCTCGGAGAAGAACACGGCGTCGTCGTTTTGCACCGCAACGGCGTACTCGCGGATCTTTTCGCGCTCGACCTCGTAATAGTCGGGATATCGGTAGTGCATCCCGACGATGTCGGTGGCCAATCCCACGGGTCTAGAACCTACCTAGTCAGATCTGAGCAGATGCTCTGAATGAACTGGAATCGCTAGCGTGTCTCACGGTGGGGCTGGTGCTTGCCGCAATTAGGGCAGAACTTCTTCAGCTCCATCCGGTCGGGGTCGTTGCGCCGGTTCTTCTTGGTGATGTAGTTGCGGTGCTTGCACTCCTCGCATGCCAGAGTGATCTTCGGCCGCACATCGGTACTGGAAGCCATGGGTGTTCTTTCTCGGTCTTATCTCGTGTATTGGGTTGTAGCGATGGCCGGACTCGAACCGGCGACCTAACGATTATGAGTCGTTCGCTCTAACCGACTGAGCTACATCGCCTCGGGTACGCGCCGCCAGCCTGCTCGGCGTCAGCCGAGCCCCCTAACGGAATCGAACCGTTGACCTTTTCCTTACCATGGAAACGCTCTACCGACTGAGCTAAGGGGGCCGTTCACCCGTAGCGACCAGTCGTGCGGGTCTCTTTCGCGGGCCTAAAAGAGGTTACAGCCTGGCCCGCAACGCCACCAAACCACTAGGCCTCACTCGGTGTCGGCCCGTGGCCGGCGGCGCAACGCCGCGAGGTCGCTGAACTGGTCGTACTCGTCTTCCTCGGGGAGGTGTTCGCCGTCGGAGGAGTCCAGCAGGCAGCGCAGCGCGAGGTGGACGGCTTGTTCGCGACCAAGCAGACGGTATCTGCGGATCACCGCTTGGAGCAGGTCGTCGTCAATCTCGATCGCGACCGTTTTCGGCATGGACCAGCAATACCCAGTGGATTCAAACCCAACCTGCCGAAGGCTGGGACGAGTTTTGGACGAGCCTTGGACGAACCCTAGTCTGGTCACGTGTCAGAGGACCGCCTGTACTTCCGCCAACTGCTCTCCGGCCGCGACTTCGCCGCCGGCGACGGGTTCGCCATGCAAATGCGCAACTTCGCCTACCTGATCGGCGACCGTGAGACCGGCGACTGCGTCGTGGTCGATCCCGCCTACGCGGCCGGCGATCTTCTCGACGCGATCGAGGAGGACGGCATGCGGTTGTCCGGGGTGCTGGTGACCCATCACCACCCGGACCACGTGGGCGGGTCGATGATGGGCTTCGAGCTGGCGGGACTGGCCGACCTGCTCGAGCGAAAAGCCGTGCCGGTGCACGTGAATACCCATGAGGCGCTTTGGGTTTCGCGGGTCACCGGGATCGGCCTCGACGACCTGACCGCCCATGAGCATCGCGACAAGATCAGCGTCGGCGACATCGAAATCGAGCTGCTGCACACGCCGGGCCACACACCGGGCAGCCAGTGCTTTCTGCTCGACGGCCGACTGGTCGCCGGCGACACGCTGTTCCTGGAAGGCTGCGGACGCACCGACTTTCCCGGCGGCGACTCCGACGAGATGTACCGCAGCCTGCACCAGCTTGCCCAGCTTCCCGGGGACCCGACGGTATTTCCCGGGCATTGGTATTCGGTCGAACCGAGTGCGTCGCTGTCGGAGGTCAAGCGTTCGAATTATGTGTATCGCGCCTCTAATCTCGACCAGTGGCGCATGTTGATGGGCGGCTGAGCCGCCGGATCGCCGCGATGTAGGGGGGACGGATTCAATGGGGTGGATCCAGGACAGCTGGCACCGGGTCACGGAAGTGGGGTCCGGCACCTGGCTGGCGTGGGCGGCGTGGGGGGCGCTTGCGCTGGGTGTGGTCGCACTGGTCTTCGCGAACGCGCAAATCAAACGCAACCGCAGGCTGGCCGCGGAGCGGACCCGGCCGCATGTCGCCATGCTGATGGAGCCGCACGCCGCCGATTGGCATGTCATCGAACTGGTGGTCCGGAATTTCGGCCAAACCGCGGCGCACGATATCCGTTTTTCGTTTCAGAATCCGCCGACGGTGGCCGAATACGAAAATGCCGCCGACGGCTACGCCGATATCGGCGAACTGAAACTTCCCGCCGGATTACCGGTACTGGCGCCCGGCCAGGAGTGGCGAATGGTGTGGGATTCGGCACTCGACCGCGCCGAACTCGGGAACGGCATCGAGTCCCGGTTCACCGGCAGCGTGCTCTACTGCGACCGCCCCGAACAGCCGCGCGGGTGGCGGTTCTGGAACCGTGAGCGGCCCGTGCTGCAGACCAAGGTGGTGTTGGACTGGAACGCCCTGCCGCCCGTCCAGCGCATCGAGTTGATGACGAACCACGACCTGGCGAAGAGGGAAAAGCAGAAGCTGGAGTTGCTGCGCAGCCTGCTGACCTACTTCCACTACGCCAGCAAGGAAACGCGTCCCGAGGTGTTCCGCGCCGAAATCGATCGAATCAACCGCGCCGTGGCCGAGACCCAGGACAGGTGGCGCACTCGCCAGCTCGAAGAACCCACCGATGTCAGCCTGCGCTGGGGTAACGCCGAAAGCGAACTGGGTAAGCATCACAGCCAGCGGGTCTGATTCAATCAACGGGCCTGCCAGTACTGCGAAGGAGCAACCATGAGCGGCCCGGTGACCTACCGCCACAACGAATCCATCGCGGTCATCAGGATGGACGACGGCAAGGTCAACGCGCTGGGCCCGACGATGCAGCAGGCCCTCAACGAGGCGATCGACAACGCCGACCGTGACGACGTCGGCGCGCTGGTGATCACCGGCAACGAGCGGGTCTTCAGCGGCGGCTTCGATCTGAAGGTATTGACGTCGGGCGAGGTGCAGCCGGCGATCGACATGCTCAGGGGCGGGTTCGAGTTGGCGTATCGGCTGTTGTCCTACCCCAAGCCGGTGGTGATGGCGTGCACCGGTCCGGCCATCGCGATGGGGGCGTTCCTGCTGTCATCCGGTGACCACCGAGTGGCCGCCCACGCGTACAACATTCAGGCCAACGAAGTGGCGATCGGCATGACCATCCCCTACGCCGCCCTGGAGATCATGAAGCTGCGCCTGACGCCCTCGGCCTACCAGCAGGCCACCGGACTCGCCAAGACGTTCTTCGGGGAAACCGCGCTGGCCGCCGGCTTCGTCGACGAGATAGTGCTGCCGGAGATGGTCCTCAGTCGCGCCGAAGAGGCCGCGCGCGAATTCGCCGGCCTGCACCAACATGCCCACGCCGCGACCAAGTTGCGGGCACGCGCCGACGCGCTGAAAGCCATCCGCGCCGGAATCGACGGGATTGAAGCCGAATTCGGCCTGTGACGATGCCGTGAGCGCTGGGGTTTCGGGCGTGCCGCCGCGGGTAGGCCTTCCGACATGGTGTCAACAGACCGCATCGCGGACCCGTGGGGGCCGCGGACGCCGTACGCACCGGGTGAGCCGTGGCCACCACGCGTCGACGAGTTCCTCGCCGACGGAATCACCGCCGCGTCGGTGGACAAATGGGTGCAATCGGCCGCGGTCTTGCACTCCAACGGCGACGGGTTGGACATCGCCGTCAAGGACGGGCGGATCGTCGGCGTCCGCGGCCGTGACGTCGACCGGGTCAACCGCGGGCGCCTGGACCCCAAGGACATGTTCGGTTGGCAGGCCAACGCCTCGACGGACCGGCTTACCACCCCGCTGATCCGAGTCGGCGACGAACTCCACCCCTGCGACTGGGACTCCGCCATGGAACGGATCGTCACGCGCAGCCGGGAATTGCTCGACACCCAGGGGCCCAGCTCGATCGGCTTCTATACCTCCGGGCAGCTGTTCCTCGAGGCCTACTACACGCAAGGAGCGATCGCCCACGGCGCGATCGGCACCAACCACGTCGACGGAAACACCCGCCTGTGCACAGCGACGGCAGCCGAGGCCCTGAAGGAATCGTTCGGCTGCGACGGGCAGCCGGGTTCCTACACCGACGTCGACCACGCCGACGTCATCGCGCTGTTCGGACACAACGTCGCCGAGACCCAGACGGTGCTGTGGGCGCGGATGCTGGATCGGCTGGCCGGTGCCGCGCCGCCGGCGATCGTGTGCGTCGACCCCAGGCTCACGCCGGTGGCACGGCACGCCACCGTGCACCTGGCGCCGCTGCCGGGCACCAATGTGGCCCTGATGAATGGGCTGCTGCACGAGATCATCGCCCATGACTGGATCGACCACGACTACATCGACGCCAACACCGTCGGTTTCGACGAGCTACGCAAGCGGGTCGGGGAGTTCCCGCCCGAGCGGGCCGCCGAGATCTGCGGCGTCGACGCCGACGACATTCGGCAGGCGGCGCGCCTGATCGGCACCGCCGAACGGTTGTTGTCGACGGTGTTGCAGGGCTTCTACCAGTCGCATCAGGCCACCGCGGCGGCGGTGCAGGTCAACAACATTCATCTGCTGCGCGGCATGCTCGGCAAACCCGGCTGCGGAGTGCTGCAGATGAACGGGCAGCCGACCGCGGAGAACACGCGGGAATGCGGCGCCGACGGCGACCTGGCCGGCTTCCGGAACTGGTCCAACGACGGCCACATCGCCGAGCTGGCCGACCTGTGGAACCTTGAGCCGCTGCAGATTCCGCACTATGCGCCGCCCACGCACGCGATGCAGATGTTCCGCTTCGCCGAGGAGGGAACGCTGCGCATGTTGTGGGTCACCGCCACCAATCCGGCGGTGTCGCTGCCCGAGTTGTCCCGCATCCGCGACATCCTGTCCCAGGAGCGGCTGTTCCTGGTGGTGCAAGACATCTTCATGACCGAGACCGCCGCGCTGGCCGACGTGGTGTTGCCCGCCGCGGCGTGGGGTGAGAAGACCGGTACCTTCACCAATGCCGACCGCACCGTGCATCTGTCCGAAAAGGCCGTCGAGCCACCGGGTTTCGCGCGCTCGGACCTGGACATCTTCCTCGACTACGCGCGACGGATGGACTTTCGCGACAAGGACGGCCAACCGTTCCCACCCTGGACCGACCCCGAGTCGGCGTTCGAAGCGTGGAAGAAGTGCAGCGCCGGCCGCCCGTGCGATTACACGGGCCTGACGTATGACAAGCTGCGCGGCGGCAGCGGCATCCAATGGCCTTGCAACGCCGAACATCCCGATGGGACCGAACGACTTTGCGCCGATGCGAAATTCTGGGCGGCGCCCGACTACTGCGAGGCCTACGGCAAGGACCTGATCACCGGCGCCCCGCTGGAGCCCACCGAGTACCGTGCGATGAACCCGTTCGGCAAGGCCATCATCAAGGCCGCCGAGTTCGTTCCCCCACATGAGCGACCCAGCGCCGACTACCCCTTCGCGTTGATCACCGGACGCACCGTCTACCACTTCCACACACGTACGAAAACCGCTCGGGCACAACAACTTCAGCAGGCCGCACCGGAGGTGTGGGTCGAAGTGTCGCAACGGGACGCCCAGCGCCTGGAGATCAAGGATGGCGATATCGTCGAGGTGACTGCGCCACGGGGCAGCGTCACGTGTCCCGTCCGCGTCAACGGGATCCGCGACGGCGTGCTGTTCGTGCCCTTCCACTACGGCTACTGGGACACCGACGGCACGGCACACCGGCGCGCGGGAAACGAGCTCACGCTGACCGACTGGGACCCGGTATCCAAACAACCGATCTTCAAAACGGGCGCCGCCCGCCTGCGGAAAATGCCGAAAAGCCCAGGGCACAAGGAACATTCGAACGGCGCCGGGGCGCCGGCGGCCGCGGGAGCCCAGGCATGAAACTCAAACTGGCGATCCGTGAGCTGCACCGCTCCGAACGTAAACTGGCGCACGAACTCAACGTGATGGCCGCGCGTCACCACAGCGACCAGGACATCCACCACCTGGCGCTCGATTTGGCCGGCTGGTCGCAGCACCACCTCGCCGAGCTGGCCGACCACGGCCGTCACTACGGTCTGCGCCTGTCGGGCAAGCCGCGCACCGCCGCGATGACGGGGCCCGTCCAATCGCGACTGAGTGGCCTGCTGCGCCGCCGCCCGGAACCTGGGCTGCTGCTGCTCGCCGACCTGCGTCGGATACACCGGCTGGCCGCGGGCGCATCGCTGGATTGGGAACTGCTGTCGCAGGGCGCGCAGGCCGCCAAGGATGAAGAGCTGCTCAGCCTGGCTGCGCGCTGTCACCCGGAGACGCTGCGCCAGATGCGCTGGGCCAACGCCATGCTCAAGGAACTCTCGCCGCAGGTACTGGCCAGCTAGTCGAACCGCCGAAACCGCTGCAAATACTCCTCCCAGTCCCAGGTCGACACGAACTCCTGGGCCGCGACGTACCCCTTTTGGTAGAGCATCTCGGCGTCTTGCCGACCGATGCTGAAGTCGAGAAAGTTCACCGATGTCGAGTCGACCCGAATGGCGCGCGCACTCACCCACGGCTGGTTGAGGTGGGTCTGATCGTGACCGACGAACATGGTGGTGATCAACTTTTCCAGCAGCGACGGCGGCCCAAGACGACGCAGCGCGCCCAACGCCGGGATCAACTGGTCGTTGCCTTCGGGCAGGTTTGGCAGCACGGTCACGCCGAAGGTGGGCCAGCGCGGCCGCCGGCGATCGGGCCGGTCGAACGAGTCGATCGGAAAGTTCGACAGCACGCCCCCGTCGACCAGGGTGGAGGTTATCCCGTTGGCGCTGGTCAGCTCGACCGGTCGAAAGTAAAACGGGATCGCCATCGACGCGCGCACCGCGTCGGCCACCGGCTGGTCGTCGGGATCGAGCCCATAGACCCGCCGATAATCCCACGGCAACCGCACCAACTGACCCCGCGTCACATCGGCGACGGTGACCACCAGCCGGTAGCGGCGCTGCTCGATCAACAGCTCGTCGTCGAGGGCCAGGTCGCCGAATGTGGTGACGCCCAAGTTCTTCAGTTCGCTGCGGATCCAGGCGTGCGCAAAATCCCCGCGATACATGCCGGTCTCACGCAGCAAGCCCCACGCCTTGCCGACCATCGGGACTCGTCCGATGGCGCCGCGGTCGCGAAACTTGTGGTACGGCAGGGTAAGCGCAATTTCTTTGATCTCGTCCGTGGTGAGCTGATTCCCGTTCGACGAGGCCGCCAAAATCGACCCGACGAGCGATCCGGCTGACACGCCGGACACCCGCTTGACCGAATACCCGGCATCCAAGAGCGCGACCACCGCCCCCACCAGGCCGATGCCCTTGACGCCGCCACCGGACAGCACGAGATCCAAGGGTTTTGGCTGCTCGTCCTTCATTGCTTATGCCTCGGCACAGATGCAGTCATACCCAGTCATACGGAAGGAACTTGCCATCGAAGGTCACCACGATGCGATCACCCGACGGATGCGGCTTCTTCTGCACGTCGACGCTGAAGTTGATCGCGCTCATGATGCCGTCGCCGAACTGCTCGTGGATCAGTTCCTTGATGGCAGGGCCATACACCTGAAGCGCTTCGTAGAAGCGGTAAATGGTCGGGTCGGTGGGAACGGCAGTGGGCAGCCCGCCGCGCATGGGCGGCGCGGCAAGCAGCGGTATCACCGCATCATCGAGACCGAGCAGGTCGACCAGGACCTTGCCGAGTTCGGCGGGTATCGGGTGTTGGCCCAGCAACGCCGCCGTGGTCCACACCACCGGCCTGTCGATGGCGTCGGCCAGCTGCCGCCAGCTCAGACCCTTGGCCAGGCGAGCAACGACGATCTGTTCGGTGATCTCGTTTCTGTTCATCGCCCCAGCATGCACCACGCGGATCGAGGTGCGGGGCGAACCGTTGTCGGCCTGACTCGCTGCCTGGGCTTTATCGACGGCGCTCCGTGTCGCGAAAGTGTTGCGCCGAAAGGGTTTTCGCGCCCGGCCTCACATCGGCTTGGTGGCCGTCACCAACCGGGTGGAAAACCAGGGGCCGCCGTACCACATCCGCCAACCGAGGTTGCGACGCCGAACATTGCACCAGCCCAGCTCGCGCAACCGCTGCTCGTGCTGGCGGGTCTCCCACAGGTCGGCGATGGCCAAGCGCCCGCCCGGGCGCAGCACACGAACGGCCTGATCCAAAGCCAGGCGGCGACCTACGCGGGTCGGAATGTTGTGGATGGCAAGGTTGCTGACGATGACGTCGACGCTTTCGTCGGGCAACGGCAGGGCCGTCATGTCGGCGGTGTGCAGTTCGACGCGCTCGGTCACGCCTTCGCGTTCGGCGTTGGACAGCGTGGACTGCGGGGAGTTGTCGGTCTGGTCGGCCTGCCACAGATCGACGCCGATCGCGCGACCCCGCGGCAACCGCTTGGCCGCGGCGAGCAGGACGGCGCCGCGCCCACACCCCAGGTCGAGCAGGGTTTCGTCGCCGCGCAGCGCCAGGTCGTCGAGAACCCCGTCCCACACCCGGAATTTGCCGGATCGCGTCGCGTAGATGTACCAGGCCGCCGTCGCGATGATTTCGACGGCCGACCCCGCCGCCAGCGTCGCCGCCACCCGGTTACCGCGCGCGAGGCTGATGCCCGCCCCCGCCAACAGGGCGGCCGATCCCGCGCCCACGACCGCCAGCTGCGTTCCCGCCGAGACGGTGTGGAAAGACCCGTCGTACCCGTACTCGCCGCGATGCTCGGACACCGAGTCACCACCGGCCGCGGTGGACGACCTCATCGAACGGGCGCCGATCCGGGTTGCGGATGGGGCGCAGTGGGCGATCGGCGGGATATCCGACGCCGAGCATGAAGGCCACCAGGTGGTCGTCGGGCACACCCAGGATGGCGCGCGCCTTGTCCTGGTCCCCCACCGACGAATGCCCCGTCCCGATGCCCAGGTCGGTCGCCGCGATCATCATCGCCATCGTCGCCTGACCGACGTCGTAGTTGTCGGTCACCAGCCTGCGCTCGTCCGGCGGGACCGGGACCACCAGGACGATCGCCGCCGGCGCCTTGGCGATGTGACCCGCGCCGCGCCACACCGTCGAGAGCTCCCGCAGCTGGGCCGGGTCGGTGACGATGACAAAGTCCCACGGCTGGCGGTTTTTCGCCGAAGGTGCGCGCCATCCCGCCTCGGCGATGCGGTCCAGATCAGCTTTGGAAACCGGCTCCGGCGTGTACTGGCGAACGTTGCGTCGGGCACGGATCGCGTCCCAAGTTTCCACTTGCCCTCCTGAAGTCACAAACCATCGTGCCACCGGTGTCGGTCGGACCGTCTAGGGTGGCCCGCAATGGCGCTTCATCTTCACCGTGCGGAGCGGACCGACCTGCTGGCCGACGGCCTCGGCGCCCTGCTGGCCACACCGCTGCCCGACCCGTTTGCCGAGGAGCTGGTCCTGGTGCCCGCCCGCGGCGTGGAACGCTGGCTGAGCCAGCGGCTTTCGCACGTCCTCGGGTGCGGGCACGGCAGCCGCGACGGGGTGTGCGCGGGGGTGGTGTTCCGCAGTCCCGGGTCGCTGATCGCCGAAATTACCGGGACCGCGGATGAGGACCCGTGGTCGCCGGAGGCGATGACGTGGCCGCTGCTGGATGTGATCGACTGCAGCCTCGACGAGCCGTGGTGTGCAGCGCTGGCAAAACATTTGGGCCACTTCGACATCGACGCCGACGAGGCCGAGCTGCGCAAGGGCCGGCGCTACGCGGTCGCCCGCCGGCTGGCCGGGCTGTTCGCCTCCTACGTGCGGCAGCGGCCGCAGCTAGTCGTCGACTGGCTGGAAGGCAGGCCCGGCGACCTCGACGGCGACCTGGCCTGGCAGCCCGAACTGTGGCGGGCGCTGGTCGCCGCCGTGCCGGCCGATCCCCCACACATCCGCCACGAAAAGGCCGTCGCCCGGCTGCGAGAGGGCCCGGCCGACCTGCCGCCACGGTTGTCGCTGTTCGGCCACACCCGGCTGGCGTGCACCGACGTGCAGCTGCTCGACGCGTTGGCCACGCACCACGAGCTGCATCTGTGGCTGCCGCACCCCAGCGACGAGCTGTGGCGGGCGCTCGCCGACCTGCGCGGCGCGATCCCCCGCCGCGCCGACACCAGCCACCGTGCGGTGAGCCATCCCCTGCTGGCGACCCTGGGGCGAGACCTGCGCGAGCTTCAGCGCGGGCTGCCCACGGATGTGCACACCGACGAGTATTTGCCCGGTGCCCAGCACCCCGACACGCTGCTCGGCTGGTTGCAGTCCGACATCGCCGCCAATGTGGTTCGGCCGCAAGGCCGTACGCTCGCCGCCGATGACCGCTCGGTGCAGATACACAACTGCCACGGTCCGGCCCGCCAGGTCGACGTGCTGCGCGAGGTGTTGCTGGGTCTGCTGCAGGACGATCCGACGCTGGAGCCGCGCGACATCCTGGTGATGTGCCCCGACATCGAGACCTACGCGCCGCTGATCGTCGCCGACTTCGGGCTCGGCGACGTGGTGCACGGCGCGCATCCCGCGCACCGATTGCGGGTGCGGCTGGCGGACCGCTCACTGATCCAGACCAACCCGCTGCTGGGTGTGGCCGCGCAGCTGATCGCGCTGGCCGGCGGCAGGGTGACGGCCAGCGAGGTGCTCAACTTCGCCGCGGCCGCGCCCGTGCGCGCCAAATTCGGTTTCACCGATGACGAAGTGGACGACATCACCCGCTGGGTCCGGCAGGCCAACATCCGGTGGGGCTTCGACCGCGAGCACCGGCGGCCGTTTCACGTCGACTTCGTGCACAACACGTGGCGTTTCGGCATCGACAGGTTGCTGGCCGGCGTCGCCATGTCCGAGGACTCGAATGCGTGGATCGACTCGACGCTGCCCCTCGATGACGTCAGCAGCAACCGCGTCCAATTGGCCGGCCAGTTCGCCGAATTCGTCGACCGGCTGCAGCGGGTGGTCGATTCGCTGACGGGCACCCGCCCACTGCGGCAATGGCTGGAGTCCTTGACCGAAGGCATCACGCTGTTGGCGCACATCGACGACGCCGACCTCTGGCAGGCCAGCCAGATGCAGCGCGAGTTCGCCGAAGTGATCGCCGATGCCGGCCCGCGGGCCGACACCGAGCTGCGGCTGCCGGACATCCGGGCGCTGCTGGACCGACACCTCGCCGGGCGCCCGACGCGGGCCAACTTCCGCACCGGCACCCTGACGGTGTGCACCATGGTGCCGATGCGTTCGGTGCCGCACCGGGTGGTCTGCCTGGTCGGCCTCGACGACGGCGTGTTCCCCCGCCTGAGCGTCGTCGACGGCGACGACGCGCTCGCCCGCGACCCGATGACCGGCGAACGCGACATCCGTTCGGAGGACCGGCAATTGCTGCTCGACGCCATCGGCGCGGCCACCGAAAAGCTCGTGATCACCTATACCGGCGCCAACGAACACACGGGCCAGCCGCGCCCGCCCGCGGTGCCCCTGGCCGAACTGCTGGACGCGCTCGACGTCACCACCCCGGACCGGGTCCGCGAGCGCATCGTCGTCGAACATCCGTTGCAGCCGTTCGACGTTCGCAATGTCATCCCCGGCGAGTTAGTGCCGAAAGTTCCGTTCAGTTTCGATCGGACCGTGCTGCGGGCGGCGCGGGCCAGCGCCGGGCAGCGCGGCGAACCGCCCGAATTCATCAGCGGCCCGCTGCCCGCCCCGCCCGCCGACGACGTCATCCTCGCCGACCTCGTCGCGTTCCTCAAGGATCCGGTGAAGGGCTTCTTCCGCGCGCTGGAGTTCACCCTGCCGCGCGACGTCGACGGCGTGCAGGACGCCATGCCGGTCGACATCGATGCCCTCGAGGAGTGGACGGTCGGCGACCGGATGCTGCGCGACATGTTGGGCGGCATGACCCCCGACGACGCGCGGCAGGCCGAGTGGCGGCGCGGCACGCTGCCGCCCGGCCAGCTGGGTTGGCGCCGCGCCAACGAGATTCGCGAGCAGGCCACCCTGTTGGCCAAGGCCGCCCAGCAATACCGGCGGACCCAGGCGCGGGCGTATGACGTGGACATCGACCTGGGCGGCGGGCGCCGGCTCACCGGCACGGTGTCGCCGGTGTACGGCGATCGGCTGGTCTCGGTCACCTATTCCAAGCTGGACGGCAAGCACCTGCTCGAGTCGTGGATTCCGTTGCTTGCGTTGATCGCTCACGATCGAAACCGCGACTGGTCGGCGGTATGCATCGGGCGCCCCAAGCGGGGCACCACACCGCGGGTGGAGGGGCTGGGCCGGCCGGACGAAGGCGCCGCCGTGCTGCTGCGCGAGTTGGTGAAGATTTACGACGCTGGACGCCGCGAGCCACTTCCGTTGCCCGTCAAGACATCCTACGCGTGGGCGGCGGCGCGGCACTGCGGTGACGATCCGATACGCGAGGCGCAGTTCCGTTGGAAATGGGAGGATGAAGAGCCGGCTCACGTGCGGGCCTGGGGTAAGAACGCGCGGCTGGCCGACCTCATGCAAGCGCTGCGCCCGGGCGAGGCGTACGACGGCGAAGACAACCGGCTCGGCGCCTACTCGGCGCGGCTGTGGCTACCGATGCTGCGCGCGGAGAGGAAGCCGTCTTAATGCAGCGCTTCGATCTGCTGGGACCGCTGCCCGCTCGGCGGTCCACCACGGTGCTGCAGGCCAGTGCGGGCACCGGCAAGACGTTCGCGCTGGCCGGTCTGGTGACCCGATACATCGCCGAGGGCGAGGCGACGCTGGACCAGATGTTGCTGATCACGTTCTCCCGGGCGGCCAGCCAGGAGCTGAGAGAGCGCGTCCGCGCCCAAATCGTGCAAGCCGTAAGGGCTTTCGACGACTCGGCGGTCGCCGGCGACAACCAGTTGGTGCAGCACCTGATCGAGGGCAGCGACGCCGAGCGCGAGGAACGCAAGCGCCGGCTCCGCGACGCGCAGGCCGGCTTCGACGCGGCGACGATCGCCACCACGCACCAGTTCTGCCAGCTGGTGTTGCGTTCGCTCGGGGTGGCCGGTGATACCGCCGCGAGTACGACGTTGCTGGAAAGCCTCGACGAGCTGGTCGCCGAGATCGTGGACGATCTGTACCTGGCCCACTTCGGGCAGGAGCGCGACGATCCGGTGCTGTCGTATCCT
Organism: Mycobacterium conspicuum; assembly: GCF_010730195.1. Lineage (NCBI taxonomy): Bacteria > Bacillati > Actinomycetota > Actinomycetes > Mycobacteriales > Mycobacteriaceae > Mycobacterium > Mycobacterium conspicuum. Next base: position 545,782 of record NZ_AP022613.1, on the reverse strand, counting down.
GACGCGCTGCGGGTGGCGCGCGAGGTGGTCAACAACCCGTCGACGGAGCTGCGGCCCCACGACGCGGAGCCCGGATCGCCGGCCGCCGTGCGTGTCGATTTCGCGAAAGCCGTTCTCGCCGAACTGGATACCCGCAAGCGACGCCTGGGGGTGCTCAGCTATGACGACCTGCTGATCCGACTGGCCGATGCGCTGGACGCCGACGACTCCCCCGCGCGGATGCGCATGCATCAACGTTGGCCGATCGTGATGGTCGACGAATTCCAGGACACCGACCCCGTGCAATGGCGGGTCATCGACCGTGCGTTCAGCGGGTGCTGCACCGTGATTCTGATCGGCGATCCCAAGCAGGCCATCTATGCGTTCCGCGGCGGCGACATCGTGACGTACCTGCAGGCGGCCGACAGCGCGGGCGAAAGGATGACGCTGGCTACCAACTGGCGCACCGATTCCGCGCTCGTCGATCGGCTGCAGGTGGTGCTGCGTGGCGCGCAACTCGGCGATGCCGCGATCGTCGTGGACGAGGTCGAGGCCCACCACCGGGGCCACCGGCTTGCCGGTGCGCCGCACAACGATCCGTTCCGGTTGCGCGTGGTGCGGCGCGCGACCTTGGGCCGCAGCGGCACCGCCAACTTGCCGATCGACGAGCTTCGGGCGCACATCGGCGCCGACCTCGCCGCCGACATCGGCGCGCTGCTGGCCAGTGACGCGACCTTCGACGGCAAGCCCCTGCAGGCACGCGACATCGCCGTGATCGTGGAAAAGCACCGGGATGGCGCAGCCTGCTTCAATGCCCTCTGCGACGCCGGCATACCGGCCGTCTACACCGGCGAATCCGATGTGTTCGGCTCGGACGCCGCCGCGGATTGGCTGTGTCTGCTGGAGGCGTTCGACCAACCCCACCGCCCGGGCATGGTGCGCGCCGCCGCGGCGACCATGTTCTTCGGCGAGACCGCGGAATCGCTTGCGGCGGGCGGTGATGAACTGACCGACCGGGTCGCCGAGACGTTGCGCGAATGGGCCGGCCACGCGCGCGAACGTGGCGTCGCGGCGATCTTCGAGGCCGCGCAGCTGCGTGGCATGGGCGATCGCCTGCTATCCGTCCACGGCGGCGAGCGTCACATGACCGACCTGGCGCACATCACCCAACTGCTCCAGGAGGAAGCGCACCGCGAGCATTACAGCCTGCCCGCGCTGCGTGATTGGCTGCGCAGGCAACGCGACGAACGCAGCGGCGCCACCGAACGCAACCGGCGGTTGGACAGCGACGCCGCCGCCGTGCAGGTCATGACGGTGTACGTCAGCAAGGGTCTGCAATTCCCGATCGTGTATCTGCCGTTCGCGTTCAACCGCAATGTCCAGGAGCGCGACGTCGTGCTGTTTCACGACGAAAACGATCAACGCTGCCTGTATATCGGCGGCAAGGACGGTCCGAACTTCCGGGCTGTGCAGGCACAGGGCCGCGCGGAGGACGCCAGCGACGACAGTCGGCTGACCTACGTGGCGATGACCCGGGCGCAGTCGCAGGTGGTGGCGTGGTGGTCACCGGCCCGCGACGAACCCAACGGCGGGCTGTCGCGGCTGCTGCGCGGTCGTCGGCCGCGCGAGGCGGTGGTGCCCGATGTCGTTGTGCCCGCGAAGATCTCCGACGACGACGCGATGGCCCGGTTGCGGGAGTGGGAGGCCGCCGGTGGCCCGGTGCTGGAGGACTCGGTAGTCGCGGCGCCTCGCGCGGTGCCGCCACAACCGGTGCCGACGGATCTCGAGAGCCGCCACTTTCACCGCACCATCGACACGGAGTGGCGGCGCACCTCGTACTCGGGCCTGATCCGCGTTGCCGAGACTTCTTCGGCGGCTTCGGCGGCGTCAGCGGGCTCGGGGGTGAGCAGCGAGCCCGAGACCACCGAGCTGGATGACGAGGCAGCCGAGATTCTGTTGCCGGACGCCGCATCCAAACCGGATCTGCCGTCACCGATGGCGGATCTGCCGACGGGCGCGAAGTTCGGCACGCTGGTCCACGCCGTTCTGGAGACGGCCGATCCGCTCGCCGCCGATCTGGCCACCGAGTTGGAGTCGCAGATCCGTCAGCACTCGGTGTGGTGGCCGGTCGACGTGGCACCGGAGGTGCTGGCCGCGGCGATGGTACCGATGCATGACACTCCGCTGGGCCCCCTGGCCGACGGTTTGACGCTGCGGCAGATCGGCCTACGGGATCGGTTGCGCGAATTGGACTTTGAGTTGCCGTTGGCCGGTGGCGACCTAAGTTCGGTCGCCGTCGACGGCCATCTGGCGGATGTGGGGCGATTGCTGCGCGAGCACCTACCGGCCGACGATGCGATGGCGCCGTATGCCGACCGGTTGACCGGCCGGGCGCTCGGCGACCAGTCGCTGCGCGGATACCTCACCGGCTCGATCGACGCCGTGTTGCGGGTGCGCGACGGATCCGGGCATCGATACCTGGTGGTGGACTACAAGACGAACTGGCTCGGTGACCCGCAGCGAGCTCTGAGCGCCGCCGACTACAACCGGTCGCGGCTGGTCGAGGCGATGCTGCATTCGGACTATCCGCTGCAGGCCCTGCTGTACAGCGCCGTGCTGCACCGGTTCTTGCGTTGGCGGGTAACCGATTACGATCCCGACCGGCACCTCGGCGGAGTCCTCTATCTGTTTGTGCGCGGCATGTGCGGCGCGGACACACCGATGGTCGACGGGCACCCGTGCGGGGTGTTCAGTTGGCAGCCACCGCCGGCCCTGATCGTGGCGTTGTCGGATCTGCTCGATGCGGGGCGGGTGGCCGCGTGACGCTGCAAGCGATCGCCGCCGAAGGACTGCTGCGGACCTTCAGCGATGCCGACATCTTCGAAGCCGCCGATGTCCATGTGGCACAACGTCTTACGGAGCTCGTCGGCGAACCGGACGAGCGGGTGGCGCTCGCCGTCGCGCTGGTGGTGCGTGCGCTGCGCGGCGGTTCGGTGTGCGTGGACCTGCGGCAGGCCCAAGCGCAGATCGCCGCGACGCACGAGGCCGACCTCCCTTGGCCCGCTGCCGACGAGTGGCTGGCCGCCGTGCGGGCCAGCCCGTTGCTCGGGTCGCCCCCGGTGCTGCGGTTGCTCGGCGAGCTGGTGTACCTGGACCGCTACTGGCTCGAGGAGGAACAGGTGTGCACCGACCTGCTCGCGCTCAAGACCAGTTCCGCGGCGGTCGAATTGCCAAGCTACGGTCGGCTTTTCCCGCAGGACCATGACGAACAGCGCGCGGCCGCCGACATCGCGCTGTCGCAGGCGGTGACCGTGCTGACCGGGGGGCCGGGAACCGGCAAGACCCACACCGTCGCGAGGCTGTTGGCGCTGTTGGTCGAGCGCGCCGAAGTCGTCGGCGCACCGCGCCCCCGGATCGCGCTGGCCGCTCCCACCGGCAAGGCGGCCGCGAGGTTGACCGAGGCGGTGGCCGCCGAGGTCGAGCAGCTCGCTCCGGACGATGCGGCCCGGGTGGCGGGTCTGCGCGCGACCACGCTACACCGGCTGCTGGGTCCTCGACCGGATACGTCGGTGCGGTTCAAGCACAATCGGGGCAATCGGCTCCCACACGATGTCATCGTGGTCGACGAGACGTCGATGGTGTCGCTGACGATGATGGCCCGGCTGCTGGAAGCGGTGCGGCCGGACAGCCGACTGATCCTGGTGGGCGATCCCGACCAGCTGGCCTCGGTGGAGGCCGGCGCGGTGCTGGCCGACTTGGTGGAAGGCCTGACCGCGCGCGACGAGGTGTGTGTCGCCGCCCTGCACACCAGGTATCGGTTCGGCGAGTCGATTGGCGCGCTGGCGGAAGCGATCCGGATCGGCGACGCCGACCGCGTCGTCGAAGTGTTGCGGACCGGCGGTGAGCATGTCGAGTGGATCGATGACGATCACCCCGGCGAGCGGCTGCGCGAGGTGCTGGTTCCGCACGCCCTGCGCGTGCGCGAGGCCGCGGTGCTCGGTGACGCGGGGCAGGCGCTGACGATCCTCGACGAGCACCGACTGTTATGCGCGCACCGTCAGGGGCCCCACGGCGCGTCGCACTGGAACCGGCAGGTGCAGCGCTGGCTTTCGGAGGAGACCGGCCAGCCGCCGTCGCTGGAGTGGTATGCCGGCAGGCCGTTGTTGGTGACGGCCAACGACTATGGGCTGCGCATCTACAACGGCGACACCGGTGTGGTGGTCGCCGGACCCGACGGCTTGCGGGCCGTCATCGCCGGCGCCGGCGGGCTGCTCAACTTCGCGACCAGCCGCCTGGCCGAAATCCAGACCATGCACGCGATGACGATCCACAAGAGCCAGGGCAGCCAGGCCGGCGAGGTCACGGTGCTGATGCCGCCGCAGGATTCGCGACTGCTCACCCGGGAGCTGCTCTACACCGCCGTGACCCGGGCCAGGGTGAAGGTTCGGGTGGTCGGCTCCGAGGACGAAGTGCGCGCCGCGCTGCAGCGTCGCGCCATTCGGGCGAGTGGGCTGCGGCTGCGACTGCAGGCCGCGGCGACCGCGGCCTCGGGGCGCTGATCGACATGGTGGATAACGCGGGTCCCCCAGCGACGTCGCGGCGACGCCACATCGTGCGGCTGGCCCTATTCGCCGGCTTTCTCGTCGTGATGTTCTACCTGGTGGCCGTCGCGCGCGTCATCGACATCGAGGCCGTCCGGCGTGCGATTGCGGCGACCGGTCCCGCGGCGCCGCTCGTGTACGTCGTGGCGTCGGCCGTGCTGGGCTCGTTGTTCGTCCCGGGCGCGATCCTGGCCGCCGGGAGCGGGATTCTGTTCGGTCCCGTGTTGGGCATCTTCGTCACACTGGGTGCGGCGGTGGGCACCGCGATCGTCGCGAGCCGGATCGGCAGTCGGGCCGGGCGAGACAGCGCGCGGGCCCTGCTGGGGACCAAGCGGGCCGACCGCATCGAGACGCTGATCGACCGCGGCGGGCTGTGGGCGGTCGTCGGGCAACGCTTCATCCCGGGCACGTCGGATGCGTTGTCCTCGTATGCGTTCGGTGCGCTGGGAGTTCCGTTGTGGCAGATGGCCGTTGGGGCGTTTATCGGCTCGGCGCCGCGGGCGTTCGTCTATACCGCGCTGGGTGCCTCGATCGGTAAGCCGTCGTCGCCGTTGGCGTACGCGGCGGTGGCCATTTGGTGTGTGACCGCCATCGTCGGCGCGTTCGCCGCCCGGCGTGGGTACCGGAAGTGGCGCGCGCACGGCCGCCATGATGACGTCAGCTCATAACGAGGGCGTCCGCCAGCCCGTGCTCGCCGGGCAATGAACCGCCCGATGCATATGTCCGTTGTTTATGGGTACGACCAGTGCGAATACCGACCTGGACGATGACGGAGATAACGATGGCGGCGAACCCCACCGACTATGAGCGCATGTTCCCCGATTGGCCGATGCCGAGGGTCAGCCCCGGCGGCCGAATCGAGGTGGGCGCGATCGGCGGTACCTGGGAAGTCTTCGACGACCGTGGCAATCATCTCGGCACGCGCGCGCCGGGTGACCCGGAACCCACCGGAGAGCATGTGGTTCAACGGCTGCGGGCGTGAGTCGTTTCGGTGCGAATCAGCTCGTAGGTCAGCCCGTCGGCTTGTGGGCGGCCGTGAAGATGTTGCCCGGAACCAGGTCCTCGACCTCTTGGGCGGGCCGACGGCCATAGCCGGCCATCAATTCCAGGGAGGGCGTCGCCGTCACGTCCCAGCCGCGGCGCGTGAACCATTCGCCGACGTCCTCGCGCTCCTCGAAGTACCACAGCTCGTCGGTCCTGGGGATCTCGCGCTGCGGGTCGACTTTGGCCGCCAGCGCACGGATCCGGTCCATCCGCTCGCGACGCTTGGCGCGCAGCTCGGGGTCGAGGAACTTCGGTCCCAGCGCCTCCACGGCGACCCGGCTGCCCGCGGCGGCGAGGCCGTCGACGCGCTCGAACAACAAGTCTTGGGCCGCGGAAGGCAAATACGGCAGCAGGCCCTCCGCTGACCACGCGCTGGGCAGCGACGGGTCAAAACCCGCCTGCCGCAACGCCGCAGGCCAATCCTGCCGCAAGTCCACGGCGACCTCGACCCGATCGCATGCGGGCTCCGCCCCGTGCTCGGTCAGGGTCGACAGTTTGAACTCCAGGACCCTGGGCTGGTCCAGCTCGTAGACCGTCACGCCGTCGGGCTCGCCCTGGTTCCAAGGCAACCGCCAGGCGCGGCTGTCCAGGCCCGCGGCCAGGATCACCACCTGGCGAATGCCCCCGCCGGTGGCATCGAGGAAGAATTTGTCGAAAAATGCTGTGCGGCAAGCCATGTAGCTGACCATCGATTGCATCTGCAGCGGGAGCTCGGGCTCGGCATCGACGAGCTCGGGGGGCAGCTGCGCGCCGGAGTGCCAATTCCACACCCCGTCGCCGACGGCGTCGAGGAACACCTGCGCGAACGGGTCGGTGATCAACGGGTTTTCGCTGCGGGTCTCCGCCGCCCGCGCCGACGCCACGCCCAGTGCCGTCGCGCCCACGCTCTCGGTGATCTCCCAGGTGTCGTTGTCGGTTCTGGCCACGATTATTTCTCTCCTGTTGTGAATAGTGTTTTGGGCGCGGCGTCTTCGACGTCCGGTGGTGTACGACCGTAACTGGCCATCAGGGCTTCGGCCGGCGTGACCGTCACGTTCCAACCGTGTCCGCGCAACCAGTCGCCGACGTCCTCGCGTTCCTCGAAGTACCACAGGTCGGTCACGTCGGGGATGTCGCGCTCGGGTTGCAGCTTGGCCATCAGGTCGCGCACCTGCTGCATGTTCTGCCGCTGCTTGGCGTGGGCGGCCTGATCGAGGAAGTCCGCGCCCGGCGCCTCGACGGCAATCCGGCTGCCGGCCGCAGCGAGCGCGTGAACCCGCTCGAACAACAGCTCCTGGGCGGCGGCCGGCAGAAACGGCAACAGGCCCTCGGCCGACCAGACGCTGGGCGCCGAGGGGTCAAAACCGGCCTCGCGCAACGCGGCCGGCCAGTCGTGGCGCAGGTCCACCGGAACGGGAACCAGGTTGCACGTCGGCTGCGCACCGTGCTCGCGCAGCGTCGAGGACTTGAACTCGAGCACCCGCGGCTGATCGAGTTCGTAGACCGTGACGCCGCCAGGCTCGCCTTGGTTCCACGCCAGCCGCCACGCCCGCGAGTCCAAACCCGCGGCCAGGATCACCACCTGGCGCACCCCCGCGCGGGTCGCATCGAGGAAGAACTGGTCGAAAAACGATGTCCGCGCGGCCATGTAGTCGACCATTCCCCGCATCCGCGGCACCAGGTCGGGGTGGGCCTCGACGATTTCGGCCGGCAGGCCCGGGGCGGAGAACCAATTCCACAGGCCTTCCCCGGCGGCATCCAGGAAGACCCGGGCAAACGGGTCGCTGATCAGCGGATTTTCGCTCTCGGTTTCGGCGGCGCGGGCCGCCGCGACGCCCAGGGCGGTCGCGCCCACGCTCTCGGTGATCTCCCAGGTGTCGTTGTCCGTCCTGGCCACGCGGGTTTCCTCCAATTTTGCTAGTACGCCTACCTAACGAACCCTACGCGCGTTGGATGTGAGCAAGCTGTCCGTCAAGACGTACATCCGGTTAAGTTGTCGGCGGAAGGGGTCGCTTCGACATGCGAGTTGACGGGCGCGAAATCGGCGTTTCGGGCAGCCTGCTGCAACCCCTGCCCCGACGCACCAACGACATCCTGCGGCTGATTCTGGCCACGGTGCTGCTGGCGTTGATCATCACCAGTTCACTGATCACCCGCCCGCGCTGGGTCGCGCTGGAGAAGTCCATCTCGGAGATCGTCGGGGTGCTGTCCCCCACCCAATCGAACCTGGTGTACCTGATCTACGGCATCGCGATCCTGGCGTTGCCGTTCGTGATCCTGATCGCGCTGATCATCAGGCGGCAGTGGAAACTGCTCGGCGCCTACGCGGCCGCCGGGGCGCTGGCGATCCTGCCGTTCTCGATCAGCGGCAACGGCATCGCGGCGCCGCGCTGGCACTTCGACCTGTCCGACCGCCTCAACACCGTGCTGGCGCAATTCCTCGACGACCCCCGCTGGATCGCGATGCTAGCGGCGGTGCTCACCGTGTCCGGGCCGTGGCTGCCGGCGCGTTGGCGGCACTGGTGGTGGACGCTGCTGCTGGCGTTCGTGCCGATCCACCTCGTCGTCAGCGCCATCGTGCCGGACCGCGCGGTCCTGGGCCTGGCGGTGGGCTGGGTCGTCGGATCACTGGTGGTCCTGGTCGTCGGCACCCCCGGACTGGAGGTGCCGCTGGAGGATGCGGTTCGGGCGATGGGCCGGCGCGGATTCCTGGTGTCCGGCCTGCGGGTGGTGCGGCCGGCCGGGCCGGGGCCGCTGGTGCTTTCGGCCTCATGCGCGGAATCGCAAGCGGCGGTGGTCGAGTTGTACGGCCCACATCAACGCAGCCGCGGCACGCTGCGCCAACTCTGGCGGAAGTTAAGGTTGCGCGGCGCCGAGACCGCGCCGCTGCAGACCTCCATGCGTCGCGTCGTGGAACACCGCGCGCTGATGGCCATCGCCATCGGCGAGTTGGGTGTCGCCAACACCGCGCCGATCGCCGTCGCCGAGCTGGAACGGGGCTGGACGCTGTACGCGCACAGGGCCGTTCGCGGCGTCCCTCTCGACGAATGCGCGAAAACGACGCCGGTGAGCCGCGTCTGGGAATCGCTGGCCTCGCTGCACGACTGCCAGATTTCGCACGGCGACCTGAGCGTCAGGGAGATCACCGTGGACGACGGAATCGTGCTTTTCGGCGGGTTCGGCGCCGCCGAATACGGCGCCACCGACATCCAACTCCAATCCGACCTGGCCCAACTACTGGTGACGACGTCGGCGCTCTACGACGCGGAGTCCGCGGTCGGCGCGGCGATCGGCGCGTTCGGCAAGGACGCCGTACTGACCGCCTCGCGCAGGCTCACCAAGCCGGCACTGCCGGCGAGGATTCGGGACTCGGTCGAGGGCGCGGGCGCCGTCCTGTCCGCTACCCGCGCGGAGGTGATGCGCCAAACCGGTGCCGACCAGATCAAAACCGCGACGATCACCCGGTTCACCCGCGGCCAGGTCGTTCAGCTGGTCCTGCTGGGCGCGCTGGTCTACGTCGCGTATCCCTTCATCAGCACGGCGCCCACGTTCTTCTCCGGACTCAAAAACGCCAACTGGTCGTGGGGGCTGCTGGGCTTGACCGTGTCCGCGTTGACCTATGTCGGCGCGGCGGCGGCGTTGTGGGCCAGCACCGACGGCACGGTGAACTTCTGGAAGCTGTCAATCGCGCAGGTAGCCAACACCTTTGCCGCCACCACAACCCCGGCCGGCGTGGGCGGCCTCGCGCTCAGCACCCGGTTCCTGCAGAAGAGCGGCCTGACCACCATGCGGGCCACCGCCGCGGTGGCGCTGCAGCAGACGATGCAGGTCATCATGCATGTGCTGCTGCTGATCTTCTTCAGTACCGTCGCCGGCGTGTCGGCCGATCTGTCGCATTTCGTCCCCAAGGCCGCGGTGCTGTACCTGATCGCGGGGGTGGCGCTGGGCATCGTCGGCGCGTTTCTGTTCGTGCCCAAGCTGCGCAAGTGGTTGGCGACGGACGTGCGTCCGAAACTGAAGGAGGTGACCGGCGACCTCCTTGACCTCGCCCGCCAACCGCGACGATTGGGATTGATCGTAATCGGTTGCACCGGAACGACTCTCGGCGCGGCATTGGCGCTGTGGTCCAGCGTCGAGGCCTTCGGTGGCGGCGCATCGTTCGTCACCTGCACCGTGGTGACGATGGTCGGCGGAACGCTCGCTTCGGCCGCACCCACGCCGGGAGGTGTCGGTGCCGTCGAGGCGGCGCTGATCGGTGGTCTAGCGGCGTTCGGGGTCCCCGGGTCGATCAGCGTGCCGTCAGTTCTGCTGTATCGCGTGCTCACCTGCTGGTTGCCGGTGTTCGCGGGGTGGCCGGTGATGCGGTGGCTGACCGAGAACGACATGGTCTAGCGGCTATTGCGCGAACAGATGCAAAAGTCCCTAATTTGCCTGCGAGATAAGGGTTTTGCGTCTACTCGCCGGATTAACGCTCCTCCGACGCGACCACGACGAGCACCGATGAGTTTCTGCTGCTCTGGCCGACCGCGGTGGTCAGCGAGACCGGGTAATACCCGTCGGGTACGGACTGCGCGGTGATCACCGCATCAACCGCGGCGGACCCGTCGGCGCCGAAGTGACCCGACGCGGGTGCGACCGTGATCCTGCTGTCGGAGGACGTGCCGGTGACGCGGTAATCGCTGGGGCCGTCGATCATCCGTTGGAGATCGACCCGCACGGCGGCCCTGCTCCCCGGCGCGAGCGTGACGACGGGTTCGGTGACGTTGACGGTCACCGCCGAACTGCCGACACCGAACGACGGTGGCGCCGACGACTCGGCAGTCCCCCAGGTCTTGTCGGGGTGGGCGGTGAGCGAGTACGTGAGATCGCCGCCGGTGCGGATGATGGACTCTGGAAGAAACGTCGTGTCGGTGGCGTGGCCGTCGATGGCGAGGCTCCGGATGTATTTCTTGTGGCTCGGCGCCGATGCTCCAGGCGCGGAGATCCGGATGGATTGGTTTGCCGGCAAAGCTATTACGACGCGATCGAAGATTGGTGTGCTAACCGTGAGGATCGGTGTTCCCGGGGTGCTCGGGTAGAGGCCGAGGGCGGCCCAGACGTACCAGCTGGCCATCGCACCGAGGTCGTCGTTGCCCGGCTCGCCGTCGGGCCCGGGGCCGAAGAGCCCGCGCACCCGGTCGACCGTGTGTTGGGTCTTCCACGGTTGACCGATGTAGTTGTAGAGCCACGGCGTGCCGAAGCCCGGCTCATTGCCGGCCCACAGGTAAGGCTCGTTGGGCCCCTCGTTGAGCTTTTCGGTGAGCCGGTCGAGCCGATCGGCCACCGCCTTGCGCCCACCGAGGGCGGTCACCAGGCCCGCGATGTTGTGCGGCACCCACCACAGGTACTGTTCGGCGTTGCCCTCGTCGAATCCGTACTGGCCGAATCGATCTGGAATATCCACGAACCCGGGGCCGTCGGGAAAGAAGCCGCTCAGGTTGCGCGGCGAGATGAAGTGCGTGCTCGGATTGAACAGGTTCTGCCAGTATTGCGCCCGGTCCTGGAAGGCCGCGGCGGTCGGGGCATCGCCGAGCGCCTCGGCGAATCGAGCCATGGCGAAATCGTCAACCGACCACTCCAGCGTGATCGAGGCGCTGGGGCCGACCATCGCGGGCGCGTAACCTAGCTGCGAATAGTAAGGGGCGCCGGGCCTTTCCACGTAGCCGTTCAGCCCGACACCACCGGTGATCGTCCCGTGCACCATGTACAGCAACGCCGTGTTGACGTCGAAGTCCTTGGCGCCGTAGGTGTATAGGTTCACGATCAGCGGCACCACGCTGTCGCCGGTCATCTGGCCGGTCGCGGCATTCGCCAGTGCCCAACGCGGAAACGATCCGCTTTGCACCGCGTCGTTGACCAGCGACTGGGCCATGTCACTGGCTTGCTTGGGGAACAGCAGCGCCTGCAGGGCGGCCAGACATCGGTAGGTGTCCCAGTCGGAGAAGTTGGTGTACTGGGTGCGCCCGTCGGCGACGGTGTGGATCACGCCGTCGAACCCGATGTACTGGCCGTCGGCGTCGTTGAAGGTGTTGGGGTGCAACAGCGATCGATACAGCGAGGTGTAGAAGGTCGCCGTTTCGTCGTCATCCCTGCCGGCCACCGTGATGCGTGACAGCGCGGCGTTCCATTGGCTCGATGCGGCAGCGCGGACCGCCTCGAACGGCGCCGTTGATTCGGCCGCCAGGTTGGCGCGCGCGCCGTCGACACCCACGTAGGAGATCGCGGTGCGCACCTCGATCTGCGAGCCGGTCGGAAACGCGACATACCCGCCGCTGTACGGCGACGCCGCGGCGCGGACGTTGGGGTAGGTCGCGTAGCCGTCCCAGGTGCCGTAGGAGCTGAACGGCTGGCTGAACTTCATCGCGAAATACACGGTGTAGGTGTTGTTCTTGTCGCAGAAGCCTCCGCTGGTGGCCCATCCGGTGATGGTGGTGTTGTCCTCGCCGATCTGGATGGTGGCACGGGAATTACCCGCCAGTGAGCCGCCGGAGCGCACGTGCAACAGTGCGGGCCGGCCGTCGTGCGGGTACTTGAATCGGCCGACGCCGGTGCGGGTGGTGGCGGTGAGTTCCGCGGTCACTCCGGTGGCGGGGAACCGGACGGTGTAGTAACCGGGCACGCCGACTTCGGTGTCGTCGTGGGCGATCCGCTCCCAGGCGTTCCAGGGCTGCGATCCGAGCGCGGTGGTGGTCGGCAGCATGGAGATGTCACCGAAGGCCGGGCAGCCCACCGATGCGTGGGTCATGCTGAACCCGGTGGAGCGCTCTCGGTCGTAGTTGTATCCGGCATAGGTGTTGACGGTGTCCGGCGAGTACTGCACCATGCCGAACGGCACAGTGGCGCCGGGGAAGTTGTCGATCTCCCCGACCGTCTCACCGCCCGTTCCGGTGCCGATGAGCGTGTCGACGTGGTCGACGGGATTCGCGATGAACGCGGGCACGCCGTCGTAGGCCTTGGGCGGAACCGCCGCGATGAACGCGATGACGACAGCCAGGGCGGCCACGATCGCGATCACCCCGATGAGGATCCTGCGCGATCGCATAGCTGTCTCTTACTGCAAATCGGCGGGTCGTGTGGGATTTTGCTGGGATGGGTGCGCCAGCAACGTTCGACTCGGGTGTCGGCTAGTGTTCAGTGCGACGCGGACGGCGCTGGTGCCGCCCCATCTTCGGGAGATGCAAGTGATGAAGTACTTCACGGCGGCAATCGCGACAGCGGCGCTGAGCCTGGCGCTGGTCGGTTGCGGTTCAGACAACAAATCCAGCACGACATCGACATCTACGAGCACGTCCACCTCGACATCGACGGTGACGTCGTCCGCCACCAGCGCGACTCCGGGCGCGCAGACCCACAAGACCATCGCCGACTACATCACCGAAAACAAGATCGTCGAGACTCCCATCCACCGTGGCGATCCCGGGTCCCCCACTATCGATCTGCCGGTGCCCCCGGGCTGGAAGGTGACCGACGCCAACACCGGCACGTCCTACGGCGGCATCGTCCTGGCGCAGCCCGCCAATCCCGCCGACCCGCCGACCATCGTGGCGCAGGTGTCCAAACTGACCGGAAATGTGGATCAGGCCAAGCTCATCCAGTACGCCTCGGGTGACCTGCAGAACCTGCCCGGCTATGACGGCAACGCCGGCAGCTCATCCACGCTGGGCGGCTTTGCGGCATGGCAGCTGAGCGGCGGCTACACCAAGAACGGCACGAAACGGATCGCGGCACAGAAGACCGTGATCATCCCCGTTCAGGATGCGGTCTTCGTGCTCGAACTCGACGCGGACGCCGCAGACAGCGATCAGGGCGTGTTGATGGACGCGGTCAACATCATCGACGACCAGACCACCATCACCACCACCTGATCCTGGGACCACGAAGCGGCCTCTCGCCGCGAACACCGATTGGCCGTACGGTATTCGCATGGCAGAACAGTCGTATGCGATAGACGTCGGGCATCCACCGAGCGCCCTGCTGCGCCTCGTCAACCCGATGCTGAATGCACTGCTGCGCACCCCGTTGGCGGGCCCTATCGGCAAGCAGCTGATGGTGCTGAGCTTCACCGGGCGAAAGTCAGGCAAGCAGTTCACCATTCCGGTGAGCGCGCACGTCATCGGCGGTGATCTCTATGCGCTGACCGGCGCGCCCTGGAAGGCAAACTTCCGCGGCGGCGCTGCCGCCCAGGTCGTCTACGACGGCAAGACGTCCACCATGCGTGGCGAGCTCATCGGGGATCGCGCGGTGGTCATCGACCTCTACCATCGGTGCACCGAGTCCTACGGCGTCAAGCGCGCGCAACGCATGATCGGCTTGAAATTCCGGGAGCAGCGCGTACCGACACCCCAGGAGTTCGGCGAGGCGGTCGACCGGCTGAAGCTCGTGGCGATCAAGTTCACGACGCCCGCCTAGCGTGCTGCGCCGCAGCGGGGTTCACCCCGGTTCGATGAACAACGGGCGGCGGGGCATGTCGCGGGGACTGCGTCAGGTCACGGAGGGCCTCGGCGCGCTCGACCTCGAGGTGTTCCAAGCGGTTGCGGACACCCATAGTCCCCTGCTCGACAGAACAATGCCGGTGCTGACTCGCGCCGCCGATCACTCCAAGCTGTGGATGGCTCTTGCCGCCGCCATGGCGATGTCGGGGAGTCGGTCGGCTCGCCGCGGCGCGGGTCGAGGCCTGGTCAGCCTGGCCGTGACGAGCGCGGTGACCAACCAACTGGCCAAGCGAGTACGGCCGCGGGAGCGACCACGATACGGGTCGGTCCCGCTCGCGCGGCGGCTGCGAAGGAATCCGGCGTCCCATTCCATGCCCTCCGGTCATTCGGCCAGCGCCGCGGCGTTCGCCGTTGGTGTGGGGCTGGAAAATCCGACGCTGGGGCTGTTACTCGCCGCCCTGGCGGGCCTAGTTGGATTCTCTCGCGTCGTCACCGGCGCGCATTATCCCGGCGACGTCTTGGCGGGGTTCGGGATCGGATCGGCGATCGCCGTGTTGGGCGGGCGGCTAGTCCCTCCGATCGTCGAAAACCGCATTCCTCGAGCCGATCCCCTGCGCATCGACACGCCACCGCGACCCGACGGCGCCGGCGTGATCGTGGTGGTGAACCCCTCCGCCGGCAGCGGTACCGGGGAGCGAGTGATCGACCAAGTTCGCCGGTACCTACCCAACGCCGAAATCGTCACCCTCGACGCCGACGATGACGTCCGATCGGTGCTGCGCACGGCCGCCGAGCGTGCCGAGGTGCTCGGCATCGGTGGTGGCGACGGCACGGTGGCCTGCGCGGCGGCCGTGGCGGTCGACCTGGGTCGGCCGCTGGCGGTGTTCCCCGCCGGAACGTTCAACCACTTCGCCAAGGACATCGGCTGTGACGACCCCGCCAAGACCATCCGTGCCATCCGCGAAGGCACCGTCTCCTGCGTCGATCTGGTGTGCCTCAACGATGACGAGATCATCATCAACACCGCAAGCATTGGCGCCTACCCGGCGTTCGTGCGGGCCCGCGAACGGTTGGAGCACAAGGTCGGAAAGCCGTTGGCCGCGGCGTATGCGATGCTGCACACGTTGCGCCATGAGCAGCCGGTGCGCATTCGCTACGACAACAAGACGCTGCAGACATCGCTGTTTTTCCTGGGCAATTCCACCTATCAGCCGTCCGGATTCGCCCCGTCGCAACGCATTTGGATGGACGACGGGCTCATCGATGTGCGGATCCTGGAAATTGGCCGCCGATTCAGCAAATTGCGCATCATGATGGCGCTGATGTTTGGCCGGCTACAGCGCAGCCGCTTATATCACGAGTTGCATGTGCCCCAGTTCAGCTTCACGTGTCCCGACGGGCCGACCCCGATCGCGCACGACGGTGAGGTGGGGGGACGCTACGAACATGCCAGCTTCAACGCCCGTTACCGGGTGCTTGCCGTGTTTGGTCCGCTCCCCCGCGGCCGGTCCGCGTGACCAAAACCGAAGCCGCAGAGCCGATCATCCACAGGGCCCGGCCCCGGCAGCCGCGCGGGTTCGGGTGATCACCGGCTGCTCGAACCCGGCCTCGCGCGCCGCGTGCCGTATCGCGTCGCCGACCAGCTCCGCCCGGTCGACGGGCACCAGCGCGATCACGCAACCCCCGAAGCCGCCACCGGTCATCCGGGCGCCCAAAGCGCCGGTGCGCGTCGCGGTATCGGCGATCAGGTCGATGTGCTCGGTGGTGATCTCGAAATCGTCGCGCATGGACGCCTGTGAGGCGGTGAAGATCCGGCCGACCTCAGCGAAGTCCGAATGATGCAGCGCCGCTACGCAATCAAGCACTCTCCGGTTTTCGGTCAGCACGTGTCGGGCACGGCGGGCGTCGACCGGGCCCTTGACCGCGGCCAGGGCCGAGAGTCCGCGGTCCTGGACCTCCCGCAGTGACGGGGCCTGCAGATCGGCGGCGGCTCGCTCGCACGACGCGCGGCGGGCCGCGTAATCGCCGCCGGCGTGGCGATGCCGCGCGCGGGAGTCGATCAGCAGCAACGTCACACCGCTCGAGTCCGGGTCGAATGGCACCGGCGCGACGGTGAGGTCGCGAAAGTCGATCAGCAGCGCCGTCGACGTCTGCCCGAACAGCGAGGCCAGCTGATCGAGCAAACCCGTTGGGGCGCCGACATAGTCGTTCTCGGCGCGCTGCGCGAGCCGCGCCTGCTCTTTCGCGTCGATATCTCGTGCGCCGGCGGCCGAGGCGATGGCGCCCAGCGCCGCGCATTCCAGCGCCGCGGAAGACGACAGGCCCGAGCCCATCTCGACGTCGCTGGTGATCGACATCGTGCCGCCGGGCACCGGGTGCCCGGCTTGGCGAAGCGCCCAGATCACCCCGGCCACGTAGGCGGCCCAGCCAGTCACGTCACCCGGCGCGGTGTCGAGCGGGATGCGTACGACGTCGGGCGCGCGATCGCTGCTCACCGCGATGGCATCGTTGGCCCCCGGGGTGAACGTCACCACCGTGCGCTGGGGCAGTGCGATCGGCAACGCGAACCCGAGGTTGTAGTCGGTGTGCTCACCGATCAGGTTGATCCGCCCGGGCGCGGCGTGACGGACGGTCATCCGAGTTCCCGCAGCCGCTGGGCCACACTTTCGGGCGTCACGTCGCTGATGAAGGCGTCCATCGCCGACTCCGAGGCGGCCAGGTATTTGAGCTTGGTGGCGCTGCGCCGGATCGACATCAACTCGACGTGGAAGTAGCCGTCGGCCTGGGCATCGGTGTCGGCGAATTGGTGCAAAGCCGAAATGTAGGGCAGCGGAGCCGAATACATCCGGTCGAATCGCTTGAGCACGTCGAGGTAGATCCGCGCGAATTCGTCGAGCTCATCGTCGGAGAGTTCGACGAGGTTGTGCACGAACCTGTTTGGATAGATGTGCACCTCCACCGGCCAGCGCGCCGCGAACGGGACGAACGCGGTGAACTTTGCGGTACGCGCGATGATCCGGCTTCCGTCGGAGATCTCGTGCGCCAACAGGTCGGCAAAGAGGCTGTCCCCGTGCGTGATTCGATGTCTCCGCGCTTGCTCGAGCATGGCGGCGGTACGCGGCGTCAGGAAGGGGTAGCCGTAGATTTGGCCGTGCGGATGGGTCAGCGTCACCCCGATCTCCTCGCCGCGGTTCTCGAAGCAGAACACCTGCTCGATACCGGGCGCGGCCATCAGGTCGGCGGTGCGGTGCCGCCACGCCTCGACGACCAGGCGGGCCTGGGCCGGGTCCAGCTCCGCGAACGATGCGTCGTGGTCACTGGAAAAGCAAATCACCTCGCAGCGGCCCTGCGCCGGCGCGGACACGAAGAGGCCGTCGCCGGGCGCGGGTAATGACTCCGCACCGCCGGACAGGCTCGGGAATCGGTTTTCGAAGACGACGACGTCGTAGTCGGGGGCGGGCACCTCGCTGGTCAGCCCCGTGGGCCCCGGGCACAGGGGGCACTGGTCCGGGGGCGGCTTGTAGGTGCGATCCTGGCGCAGCGCCGCGACGATCACCCACTGCCCGGTGGAGCGGTCGAAGCGCAGCTGCGACTGGTCCGGATCACGCCGCGGCAGCGGTCTGCGGTCCTCGACCGGCGCCGGCTGATGCCCGGGCAACGAGAAGAACAACAACTCACGCCCGTCTGCCAGCTTCGCCCGCGTCGGCGCCGTCACGATGTCGAAGACTAGCTTGGTCTCCAGCGAGGGAGAGGGGGGCCGGCGATAAACGTTCCGTACGACAAAGCCCGCACCTGGTGGGTCGGCTCGGATCCCGGGTTGCTGCGGCTGCGGATGGCGACCCGGACGACGGCGGCGTTGGCCCTTTCCCTGTGGTTGCTCTTCTTCTTGACCAGGGTGACCGGGCAACCGCTGACCGTCGCGCTGCTGGGTGTGGTCATCACCATGATCGCGGCCCGGTCCGTCAACGAGCCGGACCCGCACCAGCAGCGGATCACGATGGCGCTGCTGCCCCTGCCCGCGGCGCTGTCGCTCACCGCCGCCGCCGTGCTGGCGCCGCATAGGCTGGCCGCCGACGTGGGCTTCGTGCTTGTCGTGTTCACCGCGGTGTACATCCGTCGTTTCGGGGCGCGCGGGCGGGCGCTGGGCATGGTCGCGTTCATGGCGTACTTCTTCACTTTGTATCTGGGGGCAAGAATTTCGGAGTTGCCCTGGATGATCGGCGCGGTGGTGGTTGGCACGATATCCACGTTCGTGATGACCGCGTATGTACTTCCTGATCGACCGGAGGCCGTGCTGCGAGCAACAATTCGTGCGCTGCGGGCACGGATGGCCATCGTGGTCGACACCACCGCCGAAGCTTTGCGCACCGGCCGGCTCGACGAACGGCGACGCCGCCGCATGCGGGCGCGCATCATCCGGCTCAACGAGACGGCGCTGATGGTGCAGAGTCAGGTCGAGGACAAAGCCGATCCCGCCATGCTGTGGCCGGGGGTTTCTTCGGAACAGTTGGCGCCCTGGCTCTTTGATGCCGAGCTCGCGATCGAATGGGTCGCCATCGCGGGCAGGCGAGCCGTCGAAGCCGGCATACCTGCCGCGACTCGTGTCGAATTGGTCTCGGCGCTCACGCAACTGGCGCGGGCGATCCGGACGCCGCAGGCAGGCGGGCTGCATCGGGCCGCGAGTCAGGCCCAGCGGATCCTCGACCAGCCCGCCTCCGGCGACGAGCCCGCCGTGCGCCGCCTTGCCCTGGCGATCATCAACGCGGCCACGGCGACCGCCGAAGTCCGGGCCATCGTCGAAAGTGCCAGCGCGCCAACACCGGTCGTCGAAAGCAGCGAGCCGGACGAGGACATCGCGGACGAAGCACGGGGCGGCGGACTGCGGGCAACGACCCGGCAGGCGATCCAGGTGACCGTCGCGGCGTCGCTGGCCATTGTCGTCGGCGAGTCGGTGTCGCCGTTGCGCTGGTTTTGGGCGGTGATCGCGGCGTTCGTCATCTTCGCCGGGACCAACTCGTGGGGCGAGACCCTCACCAAAGGCTGGCAGCGGCTGCTGGGCACGATGCTCGGGGTGCCGTCTGGTGTCGTGGTGGCAACGCTGTTCGCCGGGAACAAGACCGCCTCGCTGGCCGCGATTTTCGTCTGCCTGTTCTGCGCGTTCTATTTCATGACTGTCACCTACAGCCTGATGACGTTCTGGATCACCACGATGCTGGCGTTGCTGTACGGCCTGCTTGGCCAATTCTCGTTCGGCGTGCTGCTTTTGCGGATCGAAGAAACCGCGATCGGGGCCATGATCGGCGTGGCCGTGGCCATCCTGGTGCTGCCGACGAACACCAGGACCGCCATCCGCGAGGACACCCGCGCGTTCTTGACGAGCCTGTCCGCGCTAATCGAGATTTCGACCGACACCATGTTCGGTGGGGGCGAGACCGCAAGCCCGACCGAGCAGGCGCGTGAACTCGACCGGAAACTGCAGCAGTTCCGGGTCAGCACCAAGCCGCTGTTGGCCGGGGTTGCCGGGCTGGCCGCTCGGCGCAGCATTCGCCGGGAATTGCGGTTGTTCAGCGCCTGCGATCGCTATGGGCGGAGCCTGGCGCGCAGCGCCGAGCGATATCGGCACCCAGTTCGGTCAGAGCCGCTCGCGCGCGCTTTCAGGGCGGCCGCAGACCAAACCCGTTGCAACATCGATGCTTTGCTCGCCATCATCGATGGTACGGCCGGGGCGCGCATCAGCTCGACCACCGATGAACTCGACGCCGCCGAGACGATGGCACGGCAGCGCGACGGCGTTGAGCTGACCCCCCATACCCGACGCTTCCTCACCGCGGTGCACGCGCTGCGCCAGATCGACCGCGCCGTCGTCAGCGCGGCGATCAATGTCGGCGCGCGTGAGGGTGCGGCGGTGCCGAGACCGGTCGCGGGCTAGAGGTATGGCGGTGAGCCTTAGATGCCACTGCCTTCGCCAAGGTGGCCGTCTTTCACCGCCGCGGTGCCGCGAAGTCGAATTAGATCCGTGCTTTTATCATGGCTGGATTATGGACACGGTGTTGCTCAAATAGTTAGCAACGTAGACATAGCCAGCCGCAGGGCCGGCTGGGCTGACCGCTACTGGACCCATTCCAACGGCATCAGGACTAAGCGTGAATGTGTTCACGATGTCATTCGTAGCGGGGTCTACTTCCCACAGGTAATCGCTCCCACCGGAAACGTAGACGTAGCCGGTGGGGCTGACCGCTACCCCGCCCTGTCCGTAGGGGGTATAGATCTCATCGGGGTATTGAGTGCTGCCAGGCTCGATCACCCACACGGTGCCGCTGCCGGCATAGCCGCCAGCGTAGACGTCGCGGTCTGGGGACTGATCGCCAGCGCCTCAACTGGACTGTAAACGTCGACAGTTTGGACGACGTCATTGGTGGTGGGGCTGATCACAGACACTGCATAGGGAGAGGTGACGTAGATGTCGCCGGCGTCGGGTCCAGTGGGACTGACCGCGACCCCGTTGCCGCTTATGCCGGCAGGGACATTGATGGTGTAAGCGACGGCGTTGGTGGCAGGGTTGATTACCGACACCGTGCCGTTGACGTAGTTGGTGACGTAGATGTCGCCAGCCTCGGGTCCCTTCGGGCTGACGGCGACCGCGGTCAGCCCGTAACTACCTCCCGCACTATCAACGGTGATGGTCTGGACGGCGTTGGTGGCCGGGTTGATAACCGACACGGTGCCGTTCCCGTTGGCGACGTAGACATACCCGGTCACGGGGCTGACGGCGACCCCTTCCGGACTGGCGCCGGCCGCGAGGCTGATGGTGGTGACGGCCCTGGTGATGGGGTTGATCACCGAGACTGTGTTGCTGAACGTGTTGGTGACGTAAACGTCACCTGCTTCGGGTCCGATGGGGCTGACCGCGATCTGCTCCACGTCGTTGCCGATGTCGACGATGCCGCTGCCACCACCGCCGCTGGCGCCGCCTTGGCCGCCGGCGCCGCCCTGCCCTCCATTGGTGTCAGAAGGTGCCGAGCCAGGGTTGCCCGCGCTACCAGCACCCCCGCCCGTGCCTCCGTTGCCGCCAAAGCCTCCGGCACCTGCGTGGCCGGACCCGCCCCCAGACACGCCGCCGCCGGTGCCGCCGGAACCGCCGTCGCCGCCGTCGCCACCGATGCCGCCGTCGCCACCGGTGCCGCCGGAACCGCCATTGCCGCCGACCCCGCCTTGGCCGCCGTTTCCAGATATTGAGCCGCCCAAGCCGCCGTTACCGCCGTTACCGCCCTGGCCGCCGGGTCCGCCTGGGTCACCTTTTTCGACACCGGCGGTGCCGGTGTCGCCGGTCCCGCCGTTGCCGCCGAGACCGCCGTTACCGATCTGCCCGCCGTCCCCGCCGTTGCCGCCGTTGCCGCCGCTGGCGCCGGTACCGGTACCGGTGTAGCTGTAGCCGTTGCCGCCGTTGCCGCCGTTGCCGGCCGGCCCGGCGGGCAGGTTGCCGGTGGCGCCGTCGCTGGTGGTGGACCCAAGCCCGCCTTGGCCGCCGGACCCGGGTAGGCCCGGGTCACCGCCGTTGCCGCCGTCACCACCAGCCCCCAGGACACCACCCGAACCCGCCAGACCAGCCACCCCGGGCGCGCCATTGCCGCCATCGCCGGGTGTCCCCGCGGTGCCGCCCTGCCCCCCGGTACCACCGGCGCCTTCGGCACCGGGGGTGCCGTGCACCGCCACCCCGCCCAGGCCGCCACTACCGCCGTTGCCGCCATAGCCGCCGTTACCGCCCGATCCGCCGCGCTGGCCTGCACCGTCGTTAACGCCGGAGACCCCGTCGGCGCCTTTGAAGCCAGCACCCCCGGCACCACCTTGGCCGCCGGTGCCGCCACTCCCGCCGGCGCCGCCGTTGCCACCCAGCGCACCGCCGGCCCCGCCGGTCCCGCCGTCACCGCCGGCCCCACCGGTGGAGCCCCAGCCCCCGTCCTCACCCGCGTAGCTACCGTCAGAGCCGTTGTCGCCGGCCGCGCCGTTACCGCCGTTACCGCCGTTACCGCCGTTGCCGACCGACCCACCAAAGCCGCCGGCCCCACCATCAGTACCGCTGCCCCCGGGGGTGGTCGCGGTGTAGCCGTTCCCGCCGTCCCCGCCGTTGCCGGCCGGCCCGCTGACCCGGCCGCCGTTGGCGCCATTTGCTCCGGCCGTGCCGCCCGAGCCGGCACCCGCCGCGCCACCGGCACCACCGGCACCGCCTAGGCCCGCGTTGCCACCGTTACCGCCGTTGCCGCCGTTGTAGAGGGGATCAGTGCTATCTCCGCCCCTGCCGCCGTCACCGGGCGTGCCCCCGTTGCCACCTCGGCCTCCGGTCCCGCCATCACCAGCGCTTCCCGCGGTCCCATGAGCGGCCGTGCCGCCGGCCCCACCGTTGCCGCCGGCTCCGCCAGAGGCGCCAACGCCTCCCCATCCACCGTCGCCACCGTTTTCGCTATTCCGTCCACACCGTTACCGTTACCGCCGTTGCCGTTTCCGTTTCCGCCGTGGCCGCCGTCGCCCGACGACGACCCGCCAGCCCCGCCATTCCCGCCGTTGCCGCCCGTACCGCCCCCGGAGCCGCCGATACCGCTGCCGCCAGCGGAGGTGGCGCTGGCGCCGTCCACCCCGTTCACCCCTGCCCCGCCGACCCCGCCAGCCCCGCCGTTGCCGGCCATCCCCGCGTTACCACCGTCGCCGCCGTTGCCCGCCGTCACACCCATACCGCCAGCTCCGCCATCGCCGCCGTTGCCCGACGACGAGCCGCCCGCACCACCGACCCCACCGTTGCCGCCCACTTGCCCGAATCCGCCGGTCCCGCCATCACCGCCGTTGCCGGTGGTGCCTCCGCTGCCGCCGTTGCCACCGGCACCCCCATGACCACCGGCCCCTGCGGCGCCGCCAGCGCCGCCGACACCGCCAGTACCGTTGGCGCCCGGGCCGCCGATCCCGCCCTTACCGCCAGCCCCAGCGGCCCCGCCTACACCGCCGGCGCCGCCGGTCGCGCCGTCGCCCCCTTTGCCGCCAGCCCCGCCGGTCCCACCGGCTCCACCATGACCAAACGTGCCGGCCGCCCCACCGTTGCCACCCGCGCCGCCGTTACCGCCCGCCTGGCCCGCACCACCGGCCGCGCCCGAACCACCGTTTCCGCCGTTACCGCCATGCCCAAAGGCACCCGCGGCCCCGCCGTTGCCGCCGTTCAGACCCGAACCAGCCGCCGGCGAATAACCGTTGCCGCCGTTGCCATACAAGATGCCGCCAGCCCTACCATTCGGGTTTGCCGCTGTCCCATTGGCGCCGTTGCCGAACAACGGTCGCCCGGTCGCCACGGCAACAGGTGAGAACACCGCCAGATGCTGGGCTCCCGCGACGACCGCCGCCAACGGCGTCGCGTTGGCCGCCTCGGCGGACGCATACGCGCTGCCCGCCGCCTTCAACGCCTGCGCGAACTGCGAATGAAACGCGGAGGCTTGCGCACTGAGCGCGTGATATTGCCGGGCGTGGCTAGAAAACAGCGACGCGATCGCCGCCGACACCTCGTCCTCGGCCGCGGCCGCCAGCGCGGTGGTCGGTGCCGCCGCCGACGCGGTAGCCGCATTCAGCGATGAGCCGATGCCCACCACATCCGCCGTGGACGACGCCAACAACTCCGGAACCGCCAACATGTACGACATCACTGCCTCCTGACGAACTGCCCGAGGGCGGGAAATTGGTAGACACCGCGTTCATCTGCTGCTCGCGCCCGCTCGCCAAGGCAGGCTGCGCCGTACGACTTGGAAGATTCTTGGCGGCCAACGACCTGCGCTAGCGTGCAACACGCGCTCGGCAGCTTGCCCGGTACCGTTCCGACCAATTGGCCGCCACCAGGCATTGCTGCGATCACGTACGGCATTGCCGCCTCCCACCGCTGGTCATGTCCCCCGGCGAGCAACAGCAATGTAGCCCCGCACGGCGCCGCACATACCGTTTCCACAAAACTTTCACACCGAATATTTGTTGACCGACCGCAACGAGTGGCCACGCCGCTCCCTGGGGTCGTCGGGAAGCAGATAGCTGGCACCGAATCGGCACCCGCGCGGCTAGCATCTCCCTAACCGCAGCCGAAGGAGCGCTCCGATGGCCACCCCGAACCTCCCGCCGGGTTTCGACTTCACCGACCCGGAGATCTACGCCCACCGGTTGCCGACGCAGGAGTTGGCCGAGCTGCGCCGCACCGCACCGATCTGGTGGAACGACCAACCGCTCGACCAGGGCGGCTTCGGCGACGGCGGCTACTGGGTGGTGACCAAGCACCGCGACGTCCGCGAGGTCTCGCTGCGAACCGACGTCTTCTCGTCGGCCAGGAAGTCCATCGTGCCGCGCTACCCGGAGGATCAAGCGCAGGGCCAGATCGAGGCCGGCCGCACCTCAATGATCATGATGGACGACCCCGAACACAGCAGGCTGCGCAAGATAATCGCCCGCGGTTTCACTCCCCGCGCGGTCGAGCGGTTACGCGCCGACCTTGGTGAGCGTTCGCAGCGCATCGCGCAGCGCGCCGCCGAAGAGGGTTCGGGCGACTTCGTTCTTCAGGTGGCCGCCGAGTTGCCGCTACAGGCCATCGCCGAACTGCTGGGCATTCCGGCGGAGGACCGCGGCAAGCTGTTCGACTGGTCCAATCAGATGATCGGAAGCGACGACCCGGAGTTCGCGCATCACAACTCGCTGACCGCGGCGGGTGAGTTGATGTGGTACGCCATGCAATTGGCGGCCCGCAAGGCGCAAGAGCCGGGTCCAAAAGATCGAGATATCGTGACCACGCTGATCCAGGCCGGCGCCGACGGCGACGGGCTATCCGACGCGGAGTTCGGCATGTTCGTGGTCACGCTCGGCATCGCCGGCAACGAGACGACGCGCAACTCGATCACGCAGGGCATGATGGCGTTTGCCGACAACCCCGACCAGTGGGAGCTGTTCAAGGCGCAGCGACCCAAGACCGCCGCCGACGAGATCATCCGCTGGGCCACTCCCATCACGGCGTTTCAGCGCACCGCGCTGGCCGACACCGAGCTCGGCGGGGTGGCGATCAAGAAGGATCAGCGGGTGGTGATGTTCTACCGCTCGGCCAACTTCGACGAAGAAATCTTCGACGACCCGTACACCTTCGACATCCTGCGTTTTCCCAACCCGCACTTGGGATTCGGCGGCACCGGAGCCCATTACTGCATCGGCGCCAACCTCGCGCGCATGACGATCGACCTGATGTTCAACGCCATCGCCGACCATCTGCCCGACCTCGCCCCGACGGGTGCACCCCAGCGGCTGCGCTCCCCGTTCATCAACGGCATCAAGCACTGGCCGGTGGATTACACGGGCGCGTAGTACGCGAGCGGAACGCTACGCTCGCGGCTGGTATTTGCGGCCACGGCTCTCGCGCTCCCACAACACCCCGTCCCCGGCCGTCACGCCGGCCTTGATCAGCTCGCGCTTGAGGATCTTGTTGGTCGCGGTGCGCGGCAGCTCGCTGTTGATCCGCACATACCGGGGCCACGCCTTCGGTGACAGGTCGGCCTGGGCGGCGAGAAACTCCTCAAAGTCCTTGGGCGACAACGCCGCATTGAGCACCAACGCCGCCATCACCTGATCGCCCACCCGCTCGTCGGGGACCGCGTACACGGCGACCTGGTTGACCTGAGGCAGGCGCCCAAGGATACGCTCGATCGGTCCGGCCGCCAGGTTCTCCCCGTCCACCCGCATCCAGTCGGCGGTGCGCCCGGCCAGATAGATCCAGCCGTCGGCGTCGCGGTAGGCCAGGTCGCCGGACCAGTACATGCCGTGTCGCATCCGCTCGGCGGTGGCGTCGGGATCGTTGTAGTAACCCGTGAATCCGCCCACGCCGTAGGTGTTGACCAATTCGCCGACGGCCTCGTCGAAATTGGCGAGCGCACCATGCTCGTCGAAAATCGCCGGGGCACATTCGGTGACGGTTTCCGGGTGATAGACGCTGACACCGGGATAGCCCTTGCCGATCGAACCCGGCGGCGTTCCGTCCTCCCGCATCACGACCACGGCGAACTCGCTGGATCCGAAGCTGTCCACCACCCGGCAGCCGAAACGCGTTGCGAATTGCTCGATATCACGCTCGGTGGCCTCGTTGCCGAACGCGGCGCGCAGCGTGTTGTCGGCATCGTCGGGCCGTTCCGGGGTGCCCAGCAGCAGCGCCAGTGGCTTGCCGACGTAGTTCATGTAGGTCACGCCATACTTGCGCACGTCGGCAAGAAAACGCGACGGCGAGAACTTAACCGGGACCATCGCAGCACCGCCATTGATCGCCACCGCCCACCCCGCCGCGACACCGTTGGAGTGAAACAGCGGCATCGCCAGGTAGCACACGTCGGCGGGCGTGATTTCGAACCGGTCGACCAGGCTCGCGCCACACATGACCGCCATCGCGTGCGCGAAGCGCACCGCCTTCGGGTCACCGCTGGTGCCCGAGGTGAAGATCATCGTCACGGGATCGACGCCGCTGACCTCGTGGGGCACCAGCGGCCCCGCGGTCGCGACCGCGTCCCGGTAGCCGGCGGTGTCGACGTCCAAAACCGTTGCACCGCCTAGGTCGAGCCCGTCGATCAGCGCACGGTGTTCGCTGTCGACGAGCACGAGCTGGCTGTCCGATCGGCGGATGTCGCCGGCCAGGCCTCCACCGCGGCGGGTGGTGTTGATCCCGCACAGCACGTAGCCGCCGAGCGCCGCGGCTGCCATTGCCCGCAGCATCGCCGGTGAATTGCCCAGCAGCGCCGCCACATGCGGCGGCCCCGACTCATCGAGCAGGGACAGCACCGCCGATGCTTCCGCCGATGCCTCACTCAGGTGCTCGCGCCAGGTCCAGGTCTTCTCGCCGTGCATCACCGCGACCGAGTCGTCGGCCATGCGGGAGCGCAGCAGCTGCTGCACCGTCTCAAACATCGGCGGGCCTATACCGCAGCAGGGTGACGTCTCCGGTGGCGCAGAACACCGGCGACACCCGCATGCCGATCCGGATGTCGTCGGGTTCGACGCCGATCAGTTCGGTGCTGACCCGCGGGCCCACATCCCACTCGACCACCGCCAGCAGCTGCGGCAGCCGGTCGGCCCACGGTGGGCCGGTCGGGCGCCGCGCGACGGTGAAGGTGTACAGGGTTCCCGCGCCGTCGATTTCGCGCCACTCCAGGTCGTCGGCCAGGGTGCCGGGAGCAAGCGTGCGCGGATAGAAGACGTACTTGCCCGCCGACGGCGAATACTGGATCAGAATCCGGTGCTCGCGCAACGCATCCCAGAACGGCCGCGACACGGGTGTCGGCTCGGGAAGGGGGAAGGCTTCGGTCATCTCAGTCGCCGCCCAACAAAAGGGCCACCTGCTCGCTCATGATGCCGCCGTTGCCCGTCACGAACGCCGTGTTGCACTCGCGCACCTGCGCCCGTCCGGAGCGGCCCATGATTTGCCGCGCGCCGTCGACGACGTGGTGCATGCCGCCGGCCATGCCGGCCTGGCCGAACGACAGCTGGCCGCCGGCGGTGTTCAGCGGGAAGTCGCCGCGAAAGGTCAGGTCGTGCTCGGTCAGCCACCGCATGCCCTCCCCCTTGCCGCAGAATCCGGCGTCCTCGAGCGTCATCAGCACGGTGATCGTGTAGCAGTCATAGATCGATGCGACGTCGACGTCGGCGCGCTGCAGGCCCGCCATGGTAAATGCCTTGTCGGCGGCCCGGGCGATCGGCGTGCGGATGAGATCGTCGGCGTACGTGGGGGTTTTGAACCGGATGTGCTCGCCGAACCCCTTCACCCACACCGGTCGGTGGCGGGTCCGGCGCGCCACGTCGGCGTTGGCGACGAGCACGGCGGCGCCTCCTTGGACCCGCATCACGGTTTCCAGCATGTGGATCGGGTCGGCGATGACGGGACTGTTCAGCACGTCGTCGACGGTGATCGGCTTGCCGTGGAACACCGCGTCGGGGTGCGCGCACGCGTTGGTCCGCTGGTGCACCGCGATCGTCGCCAAAGCCCTGGCGTCGTAACCGAATTCGGCGGCATACCGCTGGGCGATCTGCGCGTACGGGGCGTTCTGGCCGACATTGCCGTAGGGGATCTCGAACTCGGCCTGCGGGGAGCCGTAGTTGTTGCTCGACGCGCCGTACCAGCCGAGGGTTCGCTCGGGACGCGAATCCGAACGCGGAATCTCCAACGAGCCCGGCACCACCGCCAGCACCGCGTCGCACACGCCCAATTCGACCGCCGCGGCCGCCCGCCACACCATGCCTGCCGCGGTCGCTCCGCCCAGGTCGACGCGGTCGCCGAAGTCCAGCGGCAGGCCCAGATACTCCGAGAGCGTCGCGGGCGCGAACATGTCCGACTCCGCGATCCCGTGGCACGACAAGCCGTTCACCACGGTGGGTTCCACGCCCGCGTCCTCGATCACCAGCTTCGCCAGCAAGGCGTACTGGTCCAGCGTGAACGACGGCGGGCGGCTCTGACGGCGTTCGGCCGGCAACTCCGCGATGCCGATGATGGCCGCTTCCCCGCGCAGGCCGGTCATCGCGCGCCTCGTAACGGCAGCGCGACGGTCGCGGTGCCGGGCATCAACAGGTCCTCACCGCGCCGGCAGAAGATGTCCAGATCCACCAGGGCCTGCCCGTCCGTCTCCCGCTTGCCGGTGACCACGCCCCCGAACGTCAGTTCCTGCCCCGGGTGGGCGATCGCGCGGTTCTGCACCGAGAACGCCACCAGCCGGCCGCCGCCGCCGATCCAGTCGGTGAGCGCCCGTGACAGCAGCGCCGCCTGCAACGGCCCCTGGACGAGGACGTTCTCGTAGCCTTCGACGTCGCGCGCGAAGTCCTTGTCGTAGTGGATGCGATGGCCGTTGTAGGTCGCGGCGCTGAAGAAGAACATCTGCGTCTCGGTGACGGTCACCTTCAAAGGCGTTATCGCGGCGCCGGTTTCGACGTCCTGGTAATACAGCTGTTCGGTCATGCGGGCCGCGCGATCATCGACATGCTGGCCTCGGCGACCAACTCGGCGTGCTGATTGCGGTATTCGCCGCGCCAGGTCACCAACACGAATCTGCCCGACCTGCCTTCCTTTTCCACGATCGACTCGACGGTGCGCACCATTTCGATCTGGTCGCGGTGATAGGCGGGCAAGTGAAAGGTGGTGCTCTCCCCGCCGGCCATCCGGCGCGGTGCGCGCGGAAACGCCAGGCTGCCGGTGACCGCGCCGGACGATCCGTCGGGCCGCAGGTCACCCAGTGCGCTCACGCCGAGGACGGCGTATTGCAAAAACAGCGGCGGACAGATGATGTCGCGGTAGCCGTGCGCCCGCGCGTATTCGCCGTCGAACCACAGCGGGTTGTGGTCGCCGACGGCCGCGGCCCATCGCTGCCAGTCGCGGCTGTTCACCTCGCCGCTGGCGGTCGCCACGACGGTGCCGACCCGCGCGGCGGATTCGGCATCGATGAGGCTGTCGGTCAATGTGAAACCTCCCAATCCATCTCGTCGGCAAGCCATTTCGCTGCGGTGTCGGCGCCGCCGCCCATCGTCGCCAGGACGCGGGCGCGCTCGGAGAACAGGTGCAAATCGGTGTCAAGGACGTAGCCCATCCCGCCGTGCAGCTGGTGGGCGTCGAGGGTGATCTTCTTGACGGCGTCCGCCCGCATCTTGGCGATGGCGGTTTCCCGGGTGCCGATCCGGCCGCGCCCGATCCAGAAGACCGCCGATTGAGCGGCCAGCCGGGCCGCGGCGAGCGCGATGTGCATGTCGGCCACCAGATGCTGGGCGGCCTGGAAGGACGCGATGGGGCGGCCGAACTGCTCGCGCATTTTGATGTAGTCCACGGTGCGCTGCAGCACGGCCTCGGCCACCCCCATCAGATCCAGGCACAGCAACGCCGCGGCGGCATTGCTCACCCGTCGCAGGTCCTGCTCGGCGAGGCCGCCCAGGACTCGGCGCTGATCGTCAACCAACACGCCGTCGAATCCGACGGTGAACGCGCGGTGGCCGCCCATCATGGCCAGCGGCCGCGCCGACACCCCGGATGAACCGGAGTCGATGACGAAACCCAAAGCGCCAGAGTCCGCTTCGGCGGCCACGACGATCAGGTCCGCGATGTCGGCGTCGGCGACGAAGTCGGCCACGCCGTCCAGCCGCCATCCGTCGCCGTCTCGCCGGGCGCGCAGCGTTGGAGTAACCGCCGAAGCGTCGCGCGGGCTCCACAACGCGGTGGTGCCCCGCGTGCTCCCCGCCGCCAGCAGGGGCAGCCAGGTCTCGCGCGCCGCACCGGTGCCAAGCCAGTCGACGGCGAGCGCCGCGTGCAGCGTGCTGTGAACGACCATGGGGCACAACGCCCGTCCGGCCTCGATGCAGAACACGCCGAGATCGGCAAGCCCGCCGCCGGAGCCGCCCAACCCTTCCTCGATGCCCAGGCCCAACACGCCGGCCTCGGCGAGCGCCTTCCACAACCCCGGTGTGATGCGTACGCCGTCGGGGCTGTGCAGGGCGCGCGCTAGCGTGGTCGGGCATTCGGCGGTCAACAGGTCGCGACACATGGCGGCCAGATCGCGCCGGTCCTGATCGGGTATCAATCGCACGCCGGTCACCGCCCGTAGGAAGGCATTCCGTGACCGCGCTGGGCGATCACATCGCGGAGTACCTCGTTGGTCCCACCCCCGAAGCGCATCAACGGCGACACCCGGTAGAGACGCTCGAAGAAGCCGTCCAGCGGCGCATCCGGGCTGCGGTGCGCGATCAGCCCGTCGGGCCCCAGGAGGTCGATGGCCAAATCGGCGATGCGCTGGCGCAATTCGCTGGTGAAGATCTTCTCGACGCTGACCTCGACGGTCGGGATGCGCCCGCTATCGAGCATCGACGCGGCTTCGTAGCCCATCAGCCGCGCGACTTCGACGTCGGCCTCGGCTTGCGCGAGGCGGCGGCGCAACACCGGGTCCTGCGCCGGCACCGACCCGTCCCGTAACGGCCGGCCCGCCAGGGCAACCAGATCGTCGAGCGCTCGGCGCAGGTCGCCGGCGTTTGTCAACGCGCCGCGCTCGAGGTCCAGCGCGCCGGTGATATAGCTCCAGCCCATGTTGACCTCGCCGATCAGGTTGGTGACCGGTACCCGCACGTCGCGGAAGAACGTCTCGTTGGTCCGGTAGCCGGACCACGCGTACAGCGGGTGGATCTCGATGCCGGGCTGATCGACGGGCACCGCGATCACCGAGATGCCGCGGTGTCGCGGTGCATCGGGATCGGTTCGTACGCACAGCCATTCGTGCGTCGATCGTTGCGCCCCGCTGTTCCAGATCTTGGCTCCGGTGATCACCCACTCGTCGCCGTCGCGAACGGCGCGGGTTCGCAGGCTGGCCAGGTCGGTGCCCGCGTTCGGCTCGGAATAGCCGAGCGCAAAGACGATTTCGCCGCGGGCGATGCCCGGCAGGAACTCCTTTTTGTTCTGTTCGGTGCCGTGCCGCATGATCATCGGCGCCACCGAGGTGACGGTGAGGTCGGGCCCCGGCACGCCCCAGTATTCGAACTCGCTCATCAGCAGGTGCTGATGCATGGCGGTGAGCCCCAGTCCCCCGTACTCCGCGGGCCAGTTCAGGCCGAACCAGCCGCGCTGCCCGATCTTGCGGCGGAATGCCGAGAGCTCACCACCCTGAAACTCCAACCCGTGCTCGGCCATCTCGGCGCGCAGCGCGGGCGTGACATTGTCCTGCAGGAAGCGCCGCACCTCGGCCAGCCAGGCCCGCTGCTCCTCGTCGAGCTCGAAGTCCACAACGGCGACCTTAGTTGGTGCGCGCTAATTCGCTACCGCGGGTTTCGAAAAGCAGGGGCGGGTGGAGGAGAAATATTGCCCAGGGGCACAATTGCACTATGCATGTCGCGATCAGCGGGGCCGGTGTGGCGGGCGCGTCGCTCGCCCACTGGCTGTATCGCACGGGCCACACCCCCACCCTCATCGAGAAGGCGCCGAGCTTTCGCACCGGCGGCTACATGATCGACTTCTGGGGCGTCGGCTATCAAGTGGCCACACGCATGGGAATCGAAGACGCGATCCGCGCCGCCGGGTACCAAATCGAACGGGTCCGCTCCGTCGGCTCCCGCGGCCAGATCAAGGCCGACATCGACGTCGAGGCCTTTCGCCAGGTGTTGGGCAACGACCTCACCAGCCTCCCCCGCGGCGACCTCGCCGGAGCGATCTATACCACCATCGAAGACAAGGTCGAAACGATCTTCGGCGACAGCATCGCCACGATCGACGAGCACACCGACGGTGTGCGGCTAACCTTCGACAAGGCCGCGCCACGCGATTTCGACCTGGTCATCGGCGCCGACGGATTGCACTCGAACGTCCGTCGCCTCGTTTTCGGGCCCGAGCGCGACTTCGAGCACTACCTCGGCTGCAAGGTCGCGGCGTGCGTGGTCGACGGGTACCGACCCCGCGACGAACTGGCCTACGTCATGTACAGCACACCCGGTCGCCAGCTGGACCGCTTCGCACTGCGCGGCGACCGCACCATGTTCCTGTTCATCTTCCGCGCCAAGCACGACGACCCGCAGATGGCGCCAAAAGATCAGCTGCGCAACGAGTTCGGTGACGTCGGTTGGGAATGCCGAGACATCCTATCGGCGCTCGACGACGTCGAGGACTTGTATTTCGATGTCGTCAGCCAGATCCGCATGGACCGCTGGTCGCGCGGACGGGTGCTGCTGGTCGGCGACGCGGCCGGGTGTATTTCGCTATTGGGCGGCGAGGGCACCGGGCTGGCGATCACCGAGGCATACGCCCTGGCCGGCGAACTCGACCGCGCCGGCACCGACCACCGGCGCGCCTTCGCTGCCTACGAACAGCGCCTGCGTCCGTTCATCACGGCCAAGCAAGCCAGCGCGGCGCGCTACATTTCGTTTTTCGCGACGCGCACCCGCCTTGGCCTGTGGTTCCGAAACCTGGCGATGCGCTCGACGAATTTCGGGCCGTTGACGAAGCTTGTCGCCGGGGGCGTGCGCGACGATTTCGACCTGCCGGATTACGGCATATAGCGGCTCGGCGCAAAGACAATACGCAATTGACCTTGTGTATGGCGAACCACCGGACGTTCCACCACAATCGTTGACACGGCTGGCGGCCGGCCATACATTGAGTGAAAGTTGTCCGCGAGGAGACCGCATGGCCGTCGGTACTGTGCCCGTGCCGGTTTTCGACGCCGATCTGCCCGTGCTCGCCTATGAGCAAACCGAAACCCCGGCCGAGATCTATCCGCGGCTGCAGACGGCGCAACGGCTGGCCCCGATCGCGCTGGGGCCGTTCGGACCCGAAGCGCTCTCCTACCACCTGGCCCGTTCGATACTGCGGGACAACCGGTTTCAGATCCCGCCGGGCCTGAATCTCCTTGTGCAGGAGATAACTTCGGGTCCGCTGTGGGACAAGGTGGTCAACAGCCTGCTGTGCATGGAGGGAGACGCCCACCATCGAGTCCGCAGCCTGGCGTCCAAGGCGTTCACGCCGCGAGCGACCCTGCGCCTGCACGACACCATGGTCGCGGTGATGAACGAGCTAGTGGATCGCGTCGCCGGCGCCGGCCGCTGCGAAGTCGTCGACGACCTCGCGCGGCCCTACCCCGTGCCAATCATCTGCGCGTTGCTCGGCGCGCCCCGCGAGGATTGGCAACGGTTTTCGTTGTGGGCCGACGACGTGTTCAAGGCCTTCACCTTCACCGAGGGTGTCCGCGAAATCGAGCCGGTTGTCATGCGCGCGTGGGGCGAACTCGACGGCTACGTCGACGAAATGGTCGCGCGGCGCCGACACAGCCTGACCGACGACCTGCTCTCCGACCTGATTCGCGCCGAGGATGAGGGCGATCGCCTCAGCGCGGCCGAACTGCGCATGATGGCGGGCGGCCTGCTGCTGGCGGGGACCGACACCACCCGCAACCAGTTGGCCGCCTCGGTGCACGTGCTGTGTGAGCATCCGGAGCAGTGGGAGTTGCTCAAGGAGCATCCCGAACTCGCGATGCGCGCGGTCGAGGAGACCATGCGCCACTCGCCGATCGCCTGCGGAACCCTTCGCATGGTCGTCGAGGATGCCGAGCTGGACGGCTACCTGTTCCCCGCGGGCACCATGGTGGTGGTGAATACCGCTGCGGCAAACCGTGATCCGGCCGTCTACGACGAACCCGACCGCGTCGACATCACGCGCGAGGGAGCGCCCGCGATACTGACATTCGGGGGCGGCGTCCACTATTGCCTGGGTGCCAATCTGGCCAGGCGCGAGCTCGCCGAAGCGCTGAACGTCCTGACGGCCCGACTGCCGAACCCGCGCATCGTCGGGCCAGTTCCCTGGAAGCCGATGATGAGCCTGAGCGGGCCGACGAGGCTACCGATCGAGTTTGACGCCGCGTAGGGGTCGACCGGCCCATCACGTCCGCTGGTACCGAGTGCTCGGTTGCGGACGCCGGGACCGGCGACGGCGCTGCCCGGCAACACCCGACCGACCGCCGCGCGAAGGTTGTTGCGGCGGCGCCTTTTTGGGGGTGGGCGCCTGGTAGGGAGCGACCTCACCGACCAGTGCGTGCACGACGGGTGAGTCGGCGGCCACCAGCTGGGGAGTCACGTGGATGCCGGCCCGGCGCAGCAACGCCTGAGTGTCCCTGCGCTGCTCGGGCAACACGACCGTGACCACGTCGCCCGTGTTTCCGGCCCGCGCCGTGCGCCCGGAACGATGGAGATAGGCCTTGTGCTCGGCGGGCGGATCGATATGGACCACCAACTCGATCTCATCGACGTGCACACCCCGTGCCGCGATGTCGGTCGCCACCAGCACGCGGGCCTCACCAGCGGCGAACGCGGCGAGATTGCGGTCACGTGCGGGTTGAGACAGGTTGCCGTGCAGGTCGACTGACGGAATCCCGGATTCGTTGAGCTGTTTGGCGAGCCGGCGCGCGTGGTGCTTGGTGCGCATGAACAGGATCCGACGCCCGGTGCCGGAGGCCAGCCGATGCACCAGTTCCTTCTTGGCGTCTGCCCCGGCGACGTGAAACACGTGATGGGTCATCGCGTCCACCGGCGAGTTCGGCTCGTCCACGGAATGCAAAACCTGATCACGCAGAAACCGGTTGACGAGTTTGTCGACGCCATTGTCCAGCGTCGCGGAGAACAGCAGCCGCTGCCCCCCGGCCGGCGTGGCGGCCAGAATCCGCGTGACGCCGGGCAGGAAACCGAGGTCGGCCATGTGATCCGCCTCGTCGATCACCGTGATCTCGACCGCGTCGAGGCTGATCAATCGTTGCTTCATCAGGTCCTCGAGCCGACCCGGGCACGCCACCACGATGTCGACGCCGGATCGCAGTGCGGCCACCTGTCGGGCTTGGGGAACGCCGCCGAAGATCGTCGTGACCCGCAACTCGTAGGCGGCCGCCAACGGTTGCAACGTCGCGGTTATCTGGGTGGCCAACTCACGAGTGGGGGCCAGCACCAAACCCGACGGTCGCGACGCCCGGCGCTGGTGCGCGGAAAGCCGGCTGACCAACGGAATCGAGAACGCCAGCGTCTTTCCGCTGCCCGTCTTGCCGCGGCCGAGAACGTCACGTCCGGCGAGGGTGTCGGGCAGGCTCTCGATCTGAATCGGGAACGGTTGTGTGATGCCGCGCGCGGTGAGCACGTCGATCAGCGCCGGCGGCACGCCGAGATCGGCGAAGGTCTTGTCTGTAGTCAATTTTTCGGTGCCTTTCGGGCATCGGGTGTGCCAAAGGCGGCACAAGGTGGCGAGATTGCCGGTGGGCAATATCGATCGCCGCGAGACGAGTGGTGCTGGGTGCACGAATCATCTGGAATCGGTGCCGGCCTGCAGTTCGCGGCGGCGCCGGTGGAGGATGAAGAAGCGTTCCACGACGTGTCGGCATCGCTTGTTCGAGAGGCCAACGTTGCCAAGAGCTTAGCGCATCAATAGCGCAAGCCGAAATTGCCGACGAGCGTGACCAATGTCTCATCCCTCATCGACCGACACGGGACCCAATCAAGCGGCTTCAGACGACAGGCGCGTGAACGGACGCCCACGGATACGCCGACTCCAATTGGGCGGCAACCCGAATGAGAACGTCCTCGCGTCCATAGTCGGCGGCGAGCTGGATTCCGATCGGTAGGCCGTCGGCGTTGCGGTGCAGGGGCAGGTTGATCGCGGGCTGTCCGCTCATGTTGAACGGCGGCGTGAAGGCGGCGAACTGCCCGGCGCGGCGCTGCGGCGCCGTGGGATGCTCGGGGTTGTTCTCGAATTCCGTTAGCAGCGGCGGCGGTTCGGCCACGGTCGGTGACAGCAGCAGGTCCCAACCGTCGGCCCACCACTGCTGCAGCGCGCGGCGGAAGGCCCACCCCTCGGCCTCGGCGACGGCGTAGTCGACGGCGGTCAACCGCCGCGCCTGCTGGATGCCCGCCCAGTTCACCGGCTCGATGTCGTCCGCGGTCAGCTCCCGGCCGATCTTCGCACCGAATTCGCGTGCCGCCATTGCCATTTGCGTCACCCACAGCGCCATGAACTTGCGCGGCAACGTGGCATCGGCCAGACAATCCGGCCACGCCGGCTCGACGATGTGCCCGAGCCGCTCCAGCATCGTCGCGGCGGCGCGCACCGCCGAAACGCAATCCCCGTGCAGGAATTCGCCACGCGGATGGACGTCGAGCAGCCCGATGCGCAGCCGACCGGGATCGGCGCCGACCTCGTCGAGGTAGGGCCGCCGCGGTGCCGGTGCGATCACGGTGTCGCCGACACCGGGGCCGCGCACCGCGTCGAGCAGTGCGGCCGTGTCGCGCACCGTGCGGCTGAGGCCCAGTTCCACCCCCAGCCCAACCTCGGCGCGCGCCGGCCCCACGGTGATTCGCCCCTGGCTGGGTTTGAGGCCCACCAACCCACAGCACGAGGCCGGAATGCGAATGCTCCCGCCGCCGTCCGATGCGTTGGCGAAGGGAACCATCCCGACGGCCACCGCGGCCGCCGCGCCGCCGCTGGACCCGCCCGGGGTGCGGTCGAGCGCCCACGGATTGCGGGTCGCGCCCCAGGCCAGCGGCTGTGTGGTCGGCAGGCTGCCCATCTCGGGGCTGTTCGTCCGCCCGGCGATGACCAGCCCCGCCGCCTTGAACCGGGCCACCAGCGTGGTGTCGGCGGTGTCGATTTTGGCCGCGTTCTTCAGAGCAATGTTGCCGTTGGACAGGGTCTGGCCGGCGAAGCTCGTGTAGAGGTCCTTGAGCAGAAACGGCACGCCGCGGAATGGCCCGTCGGGCAAATGCGGGTCGGCGGCAATGGACCGGGCGTGCTCGAACCACTCGATGACGACGGCGTTCAGCGCCGGGTTCGACTGCTCGATCCGCTGGATCGCGGCCTCCAGCAGCTCGCTCGGCGTGACCTCGCCCTTGGCCACCAGCGCCGCCTGGTCGGTCGCGTCCATCCACCGGGTCTCGTCAGCGAGAGCAGTCATGCGTCTGGGTCTACCACGCCGGCGGTGTAGGCCTGGCCGAGGATCTCGTCGAGCTGCCCGAGCGGGTGCGGTTCGGCTCCGTCGAGGCTGGCAGTGCGGTGCTGGCAGTCGACGACGACGGTGCAGCGGTAGTGGTGCGGGTCGGGGAAGTGACGCAAGTGCAGGACCACCACGGATTCGCTTTCCCAGTCCGCGGAATCCAGGTGCCAATAGCAATCAGTCAAAGCCAGCAGCGTCCGGCCGGCGGCTGTATCGACGAGGACGGGCGTATCGACCCACTGAGAGGCGCGTGCTTCAAAGGGGTCAACGCCGACGACATAGCGACCCCCGGGCGATGTTGACCGCGCTTCGACACCGCTCATGGCGGGGCTCCTCTCGCCTGCCCGAGTCGCGGCAGGAACCGAACACCTCTAGGCTCACTCTTTGGGGTCTTAGCCGGGGGGCTTTCTGATGTATGTCATTAAGGGCTGTGCATGTCTACACGCAGTGTTGCAATATTCGCTTTGGCCGCTTGTCTGAACGCCGCCTGTGCAGCGACGAGCGCGCCCCCGCCCGCGGCCAAGCCGACCACCTACGCTCCGCCCAGCGTCGCCGCCAGTAAGGTCGTCGCGCCGCCGACCGAGACGAGTCCGTTGGCGAAAGATTGGAAAAGCTACGGCGGGACCGCGTACTTCGGCTGCCCGGACCAATTCACGGTCAGCAAGTCGGCGCTCGAGGACATCCGCCCCAAGGTCTTCGATCCGAAAACGGGGCAGTTCGCCTCACCCGATCTGCCGATGATTCCCGCCGACGAAAACGTCACCGGCGCCATGTGCGCGCTGTCGAACACCGTCGACGATATGAAAGTCGTCTATCTGGTCACGACTGCCAAACCGGCACAAGCGCCCGCACCCCAGGTCACCAAGACGACCGCGTATCTGTTCGATCTCAAGAGCAGCCAGCCGCTGGCCACCAAAGAACTGCAACCGCCCACTCCCGACCTGACATTGACGGCGGCGAACGAATGGCGGCTTTCCGCCACCCGAAGCGGCGTGGCGTTGGTCAACGCCTTCACCGACGGGCGCGGCGCGGTCGCGCCACCGCGGACCGTGATGCTGTCCAATGCCGACCTCTCGATGACGTGGAACGATCCCCAACCCGGTCAGGCTTGGCAGGATGTTCTTGCGTTCCAACGCAATACCGCCATTGGCAAGACGTCGGGAGCGGAGCTACGACTGCCCACGGGCGAACCGGTGTTTCAGGACAACGACATCCGGACCGCCGACGCCGAGCTGAGCGACGGGAGCAACAAACTCGTCAAGCTCGCGCACTGGGATTCGTACGACCCCCCGATCGTGTCGACCATGTTCTACGACTTGAACGCCAAGTCGCTGATCAAGTTCGGTGATTCGGAGAAGATCTCCGGCGGCGATTTGATCGCCACCTTGTCGGACGGGAAATTGTTCGTCGACGGCCGCGGTTCGAACAATTCACAGTTCGGGTTCGGCGTCTGGAACCTGGGCGCCAAGCAGTGGGACCTGCTGAAGAGCCGCGATGAGGCCACCCAGATGGCCATCGCCAAGCTGACCTTCTTCGACGACCGTCTCTACGTCACCTACGGCAGCGGCGCACCGGCGGTGATCGCCTTGCCGGCGGCCAACCAAATCGCCTCCGGCTGGTCCGTTCGCCCGTTCGGGCGAATCAATGGCTGGACCCTGGTCTGCCGCGGCGAGACGGCGACGTCGACCGGCGGCGACTGCAAGGAGATCGTGCTGATCCAGGACGAAAACGGCCACTACCCCGGCCCTTGGACCTGAAATTGGCCTGAGCGGAAGTCGCATTCTCCGAATTGTGATGGTGCTTCTCCGCGCGCGAGAGTACGTTATCGACCTATGGAAACGGTGCGTAGTTTCTGCCGCGTCTGCACATCCGTTTGCGGAATCCTCGTCGACGTCGAGGGCGACGACGTCATTCGCGTCCGCGGCGACCAGGACCACCCGTTCTCGCGGGGCTACACCTGCGCCAAGGGTCGCGCGCTGGGTCAGGTGCACCACCACCCGGACCGTCTCGAACGCCCGCGGATGCGCATCGACGGGCGGCTGCAGGACACCACCTGGGACGTCTGCCTCGACGACCTGGGCGCTCGGCTGAAGGACATCATCGACCGGCACGGACCGGAATCGGTGGCCTTCTACTTTTCCACCATGGAAAGCGCCGGCTTCCGGATGGCCGAGGCCCTGCACGCGGCGATCGGTACGCCGGCCAAGTTCAGCCCGCTGACCATCGACGGCACGGCCAAACCGTTAATCTCTGATTTGGTGGGCGGATTCATGGGACTGTCCGGCCGCACCGACCTCGACAACGCCGACTTTCTGATGCTCGTGGGCGTGAATCCCGTTGTGTCGCATGGCCATGCGATCTCGATGCCCAACCCCACCGGCACCGTGCGTGCCATCGCCAAACGCGGCCAGGTGTGGGTGATCGATCCGCGGCGCACCGAGACCGCGCGACTGGCCACCGGCCATCTGGCGCCGCGGCCCAGCACCGACCACGCGGTGCTGGCATACCTGGTCCGCGAGATCCTGCGCGACGGCAGGAAAACCGATGTGCCCGTGCAGGGCATCGACGCGCTGGCGGCCGCGGTCGAGCCGTTCACGCTCGAACACACCGCGCGGCTCGCCGACGTGACCGAGGCCGAGCTGACGCGGCTGTGTGCGGCGGTGCGCGCCGCCAAATGCGTCGCGATCGAGACCGGCGTCGGCGTCACCATGACGGCCGAGCGCGGCAACGTCACGCAATGGCTGGCCTGGGTGCTGATGATCCTCACCGGCGCGATGAACCGACCCGGCGGCACGTGGTTCCATCCCGGATTCGCCTATCAATTAGAGGCTTTCGGCGACCTGCTGCCCGTCACGCCTATCGAGGGGGCGTTCGGTCCCGGCCCCCGCAGCCGCCCGGAGGCGCAGGCGTTCATCAACGAGTGGCCCTGCGCCGTGCTGCCCGACGAGATCGCCGCCGGCCACATCCGCGCCCTGATCAACGTCGGCGGCAGCCTGGTCACCAGCTTCCCGGAGACGGGAAAGCTGATTCCGGCCCTGCGCAACCTCGAAGTCTTTGCCACCACCGAAATCATCAACAACGAAACCACCGAGTTGGCCACCCACGTGCTGCCGACCAAGGACCCGTTGGAACGGCCCGACATCACCATCCACGACATCCTGAGTTCGCGGGTGTCCGTCCAATACAGCCCGGCCGTCGTCAAACCGGTCGGTGATCGGCGCTCGATGTGGTGGGTCTTCGCCGAACTCGGCCGCCGGCTCGGTTACCAGCTGGGCAGCCTGGGCGATCCCGACACCAGCACCGACGACGACGTGCTGAACGTGTTGCTGGCCGGCGCCCGGGCCAAATACGACGAGGTGGCGGCGACCGGTTGGGCCGAGGTACCCCGGGAGCTACCGGCGCAGTGGGTCGAGGACCACATCGCGCGGATGGGCGGGTGGCGGCTGGCGCCGCCGCTATTGGTCGATCAGCTGGCCGCGCTCGAGCCACCCACGCCGCTGGTGATGGTGCC
This sequence comes from Mycobacterium conspicuum, assembly GCF_010730195.1. Taxonomy (NCBI): domain Bacteria; kingdom Bacillati; phylum Actinomycetota; class Actinomycetes; order Mycobacteriales; family Mycobacteriaceae; genus Mycobacterium; species Mycobacterium conspicuum. The sequence goes on along the minus strand of NZ_AP022613.1, from coordinate 504,687 downwards.
GCGCCGGCAGCGCAAGAAGCTGAACGGGCAGCTCGATTTCCTCGGCGAACCGCCCGAGATCCTCATCCACCCCGACGACGGCTCGGCCGCGGGCGTCGTGAACGGCGAAAAGGTAATCGTGCGAAGCGCGAACGGCGAATTGACCGGTGTCGCCAAGGTCGACGAATCGATACGGCGCGGGGCGGTGTCAATTCCGCACGGCCACCACTCGGCCAACGTCAATCGCCTGACCAGCAAGGACGACATCGACGTGGTGACCGGCATGGTGCGCTATTCCGGCATACCGGTCAGCCTGCACCCGGCGTGAGTTTCCGTTCGCCATTCGTTGTGCGCGTAGGGCTTTCGGTGTGAACCCTGGGCGGTCAAACGGGGCTTTTTCCCGCCCACGCTTCACACTCAATGGAGGCTCGGCCGGCCGCGCGAGTGAGCTAGGGCGCTCAGTGTGAACACAGGGCTTTCGGTGTGAACCCTGGGCGGTCAATACGCAGCTTTTCCCGCCCAGGCTTCACACTCAATGCAGGCTCGGCCGGCCGCGCAAGCGAGCTAGGGCGCTCAGTGTGAACACAGGGCTTTCGGCGTGAACCCTGGGCGGTCAAACAGGGCTTTTTCCCGCCCAGGCTTCACACTCAACGCAGGCTCGGCCTGCCGCGCGAGTGAGCTAGGGCGCTCAGTGTGAACACAGGGCTTTCGGTGTGAACCCTGGGCGATCAAAACGCAGCTTTTCCCGCCCAGGCTTCACACTCAACGCCCACGATTCACACTCAATGAAAAGTGCTGCGGCCAAACGAAGAACGAGTCAGCGCCGCCGAAGGAACCGCGCCGCTCGAAGCCCGTCACCGCACTCAGGTGTAGCCCGGGCCCGGCTCCGGGGTCACGTTCTGTGCGGTGATCTCCTCACCGCAGTGCGCGCAGGTCAATCGGGCATCGGCGACGCGACCGCAGTCGTTGTGGCGCAGCACGATTGGCGGCCCGTCCGGATGCCCCAGATGCTCATCACCCCACCGCATCAGCGCGACGATCGCGCCGAAGAGATCCCGCCCTGCGGCGGTGAGCCGGTATTCGTGGCGCTCCGGGTCGACGGAGTACGGCACGCGGTCCAACAGCCCCGCCTCGACTAGCATCCGCAGCCGCGACGACAGGGTGGGCCGCGGGATGTTCAGGTTGCGTGCCAGCTGACCGAAGCGGCGAACCCCGAAGAACGCCTCCCGCAGGATCAACAGCGTCCAGCGCTCGCCGACCAGCTCGAGAGCCCGGCCGACGGACTCGCCGTCGAAGCGGTGTGACAGATCAGGCGAAGCCACCATGGTTCGCCGATCTTACCGGTTCAATTGCTGAACCAATAGTGGTAACGTAACTGAACCATGACCACGGGCTACGACGACATCGAGGCAACCAGCCGGCGGATCGCCGACGCGGCGTCACGACTGTGGGGCGACATCGACTCCACGCGGCGCCTGCCCGACGAGCTGGTGGCGATGCTGCGCGACAGCGGGCTACTGCGCGCCGGGGCGCCAAAAGAGGTCGGCGGGCTGGAACTGCCGCCACGAGTGGGACTTCAAGCGGCCGAGGAATTGGCGCGCGGCGATGCGTCGACGGGCTGGTGCGTGGCGATCGGGATCACCAGCACCTTGCTCGTCGCGTACCTGCCTCCGTCAAGCCGCGACCAATTGTTCGGCGACGGGCGCGGGCTGGCGGCGGGCGTATGGGCGCCGCGCGGTACGGGGCGGTCGGTCGACGGCGGCGTGGTGGTGTCGGGGCGATGGGCGTTCTGCAGCGGCATCCGCCATGCCGACGTGCTGTTCGCCGGATGCATGGTCGACGAACATCCCGTTCCGTCAGTCGTGGCGCTTCCGACGAAAGACCTTCAGCTCCTGGACAATTGGCACACGCTCGGCCTGCGGGGCACCGGCAGCAACGATTCCGTCGCCGATGAAGTCTTCGTGCCCGCCGACCGCGTCGTGTCGATCTTCGACGGGCCCGTCGTGGACCGCCCGCTGTATCGCTTTCCGCCGTTTGGCTTCTTTGCGTTGTCGGTCGCCGCGCCCGCCCTGGGCAACGCGCGCGCCGCCATCGACGACCTCATCGAAGTGGCCGGCGGCAAGAAGGGCCTCGGTTCGACGCGCACCCTTGCCGAACGCTCCCCCACGCAGGCGGCCGTCGCGGCCGCCGAGTCGGCCCTCAGCGCGGCCAGGCTGCTCTACTACCGGGCGATCGACGACGCCTGGCAGGCCAGCCAGACGGAGCCACCGTCCGTAGAGCTTCGTAATCGGTTGCGGCTGGCCGCAACTCACGCCGCGCGAACATCGGCCGATGTGGTTCGCACCATGTACGACCTCGCGGGCGGCAGCGCGATCTACGACACGTCGCCGTTGCAGCGACGGTTCCGCGACGCGTTCACCGCCACCGCCCACTTCCAGGTCAACGAGGCGTCACGGGAGTTGCCCGGCCGCATACTGCTGGGCCAGGCCGCCGAAGTGTCGATGCTGTGAGAGTCGAAGCCGTCCTGCCGTTCTGGCTGGACCGGCCCGACGAGGAGGCCCTCGACATCGCGCAGAGCGCGCGCGACGTCGGGTTGGGCGCCCTGTGGGTCGGCGAGATGGTGACGTATGACGCCTTCGCGTTGGCCACCGCGATCGGCCATCGCGTGCCCGGCCTGGCCCTGCGACTCGGGCCGTTGGCGGTCGGCGTGCGCAGCCCGGTCACGCTCGCGCTCGGGATCAGTTCGGTCGCGGCGCTGACCGGCACGGCGGTCGATATCGCGCTCGGCGCCTCCAGCCCCATGATCGTGGCCGGCTGGCATGACCGCGAATGGGCGCAACCGGCAGCGCGCGTGAGCGAGACGATCGATTGCCTGCGGTCCCTATTCGCCGGAGAGCGCAGCGATTACGACGGTGGCCAGGTGCGCACTCACGGCTTCCGGTTGCGCCGGCCCCGGCCCGAGACCCGCATCGCGGTCGGGGCATTCGGGCCCGCGATCACCCGCGTGGCGGCCCGGCATGCCGACGAGGTCGTACTCAATCTTGTTCCGCCCCAACGGGTTGCCCAGGTGCGCGCCATCATCGACCGCGAAGCCGCCAACGCTGGCCGCACCCCACCGGCGCTGACGGTCTGGGTCCCCGCCGCCTACCAGCCCGGCGCCGCCGCGCTGCGCCAACTGGCGGCGCAGCTGGCGGTCTATCTCGCTCCGCCCGGATACGGCGAGATGTTCTGCGAACTCGGCTACGGCGAGCTCGTCCAGCGCGCCCGTGCGGGAGCCGGGCGCCGGGAACTGGCCGACCGCATCCCCGCGGACCTGCTCGACCAGATCTGCCTCGCCGGTACCACCGAACACATCGCCGCGGGGCTGCGGGCCTACCACGAGGCGGGCGCCGATTGCGTCGCGGTGGTGCCGTGCACCGCCGAGGACCCCGGCGGCCGCGCAATCCTGACCGCGGTCACCGAAGCCAGGGCCTAGCTTCACGGCTGCGGTGCTTTGGATCGCTGCGTGACGCAGGTCCTCGGGTAGCGTCAACATCCATGCCCGCTGAGCAGCGTGACCTCGACGTCGTGCTCTACGGCGCGACCGGCTCCGTGGGCAAGTTGACCGCTCGGTATCTGGCTGGGTGCGGGCTGCGCGTCGGCCTGGCCGGCCGGTCAACTCAACGGCTGGACGACGTCCGGCAGGCACTGCCCGGTGACGCCCGCAGCTGGCCGCTGATCGTCGCCAACGAGGCCGAGCCGGAATCCCTGGACCGCCTCGCCGCCCAAACCCGCGTATTGATCAGCACGGTGGGCCCCTATGCCGCCCATGGGCTACCGATCGTCGCCGCATGTGCGGCAGCCGGCACCGACTACGTGGATCTTGCCGCGGAGGTCCCGTTCGTGCGCCGCAGCATTGACTCCTGCCACGAGCAAGCGGTCGAAAGCGGCGCCCGCATCGTGCACTCCTGCGGATTCGATTCCATCCCTTCGGACTTGAGTGTGTATGCATTGCACCAAAGGATCCAGCAAGACGAAGCCGGCGAAATGGGCGACACGTCATTTGTCCTCCGCGCCGCAAACTACGCGATGGGCTTTTCCCGGGGAACCGTCGACACGATGTTCGGCCTGATGCGCTCCGGGTTCGGTGATACCGAAACACGGCGGCTGCTCGACGACCCCTACAGCCTGAGCCCCGATCGCCAAGCCGAACCGGATTTGGGACCCCAGCCGGAAGTGTCATTGCGCAGAGGCGAAGAGATCGCGCCCGAATTGGCCGGGTTGTGGACCAGCGGGTACTTGATGGCGCTGTACAACACCCGATGCGTCCGACGCACCAACGCCTTGCTCGGCTGGGCCTACGGCCGCCGGTTCCGCTACACAGAGGCGGCAAGCATGGGTTCGTCGCCGTTTGCGCCTGCGATGGCGGCGATGACGAACGCAACCATCACAGGCGCCTCGAGGCTCGGCGGGGCATACCTACGCATGTTCCCGCCAGGTCTGCTGGAAAGCGTGATCCCGCGTCCCAGCGGCGCGGTGGATGGAGGCGCGCCACGGGGCCATTACCGGGTCGAGACTTACGCGACGACGACCCGGGGTGCGCGATACGTAGCGTCGATGGCTCAGCGCGGCGATCCCGGCTATGCCGCCACGGCGGTGTTGCTTGGCGAGAGCGCGTTTGCGCTTGCGCGCGATCGAGACCAGTTGCCCGACCGGCACGGAGTACTGACGCCAGCCTCGGCGATGGGTGACATCTTGCTGAAAAGGCTTACTGCCGTGGGCGTCACGGTGGACACGGTACGGCTGAGTTGACGGTCACGGCTGATAAAACCCGCGGATGCGGTACCGGTGGCCCCGCCCCAGCAGGGCGTTGGCCGCCTGCAGGCCGGACATGACCGCAGCCTCGATGCAACCGGCGTTGAAGCCGTTGTCTGTCCAGTCGCCCGCTAAAACTAGATTGTCGTAACCACTTTCGTCCGACCGGAGCCGATGCTTGTCTGATCCAGGAACCGACTGCACGTAACGATCCGATGGGTCGATGTTGACGCTGACGTACTGCGTCGCCAAGGCGGACGCGCCGCGATGGCCGTTGGCGCCGACGAGGAGATGCCATGCGAAGCCCTGCTCGGTGACCGCGCCCGGCAGGTAAAGGCCGACATGCGTGTCGAGATAAGTGACTGCTTCGGCGAACACCTTTTCGCGACAGCTCGCCACATAAGCCTTGGGATCCGCATTGTCTCCTTGGCCTGGCACGTTCAGAGCTCCGCAGAAGTAGGCCACGGTGAGCGGATGGTCATCGTCGGGCCATTGCTCGGCCCACAGCGTCTGCGGCATCGATGCCCAGGTGTCGAAAGGAGCGACGTAGCCGCTGGTCGTGACGCCGGGGAGGTTCCATCCCAGCGTCGGCTCGTCCGGCCGCAGCCACAACTGAAAGGCCTGGGTCGCGACGGTACGAAGATTCGTCGTCATGTCGCGCCACTGCGGGCTGTCAGCGATCAGCTCACCCGCGATATGCTCCACCATCCCGAGCGACGCAGCTAGCACGACGTGATCGAAATCGACGCCCTTGCGCAGCACCCGGGTCTCGATGTCGGCACGCCCACCGAAGTGCGATTCCAGGTCGTAAGCAACATGCCCGTCCAACTGTTCGGCCAGCGGCCGGTCCGGGAAGACGGGAAGGCCGCCGACCCGGGTCAGCGGAATGTATTCGTTGACTCCCTCGGCAAGCCGGGCCTGACGACCCATGGTGATCGACTCGATCGACTGATGATGGTCGTCGAGGTGCAACGCATCGACGCGGTGGAAGAACTCAAACTCGACGCCCCGTCGGCGCAGCGCCTGGTAAAGCGGAGCGATGACGACATCGCCCATGCCGGCCGTCATCTTCCAGAAGAACGCTCCTTTGTATTGGAACAGCGCGATCCCAGTGAGCAGCAAGGCCACTCCCGCGGCCAATGCGGGTCTGCTGCAGTCGCCGTCCTCGTACCCGAAGACCATGTCGTAAAGCCCGCGGACGAGGGGAAAGTCAACCACGTCGGGATGGGCGCCGTGGCGCAGAATCCAGGCGCAGAAGTCCTCGTCATTGATGGCGCGGAAGCCGCGTGGATCGGTGACCAGATTGTCGGCGATTATGCCGCGCACGGTCGCGGTCTCAAGCGAGAGGAACAGCCAGAAACGCCGGTGATCGGGCCGATGCTCGTAGTCGAGCGCGTCGCGGATCACGGCCAGCACGTGATTGAGCGACACAGACGGGATCGTTTCGGCGCCTAGCGGTTTGGCTAAGGTCGCCAGCATGGCCAAGGCTCCCCAGCGCACGACTTGAAGCCACTCCGCCGTCGCACCGGGGGATTCGGTAACAGGGTGGGCATCTTCGTCGGGCAAGGGCAGCGAGTCGGCGAAGTTGAGCACCAGTTGAAGTGCGCGCCGGAGAAAGTCGACCGCGGTGAAATCTCGTCCCGTCGCGTCAGGCTCGCCCGGCAGCTCCTGGTTGCGGGCCAGCCCGCCGGGCCACACCAGCCACTCATCGTCGAAGCGGTCGGCGATCCCGAGGTGATCGGAGGGGACGAACGCCTCATCCCATGTGTGAATGGGAGCTGTGGGATCTGTTGTGGCACGGTCGATCTCGGCATAACACTCCCGAAGCAGGGCGAAGGCGTTGTCGTAACAACCCAGCCACACATGCAGGCCGTGCTCCTCAATGCGTCCGTGCGGGCCACGGCTCGACGCGCCCTTGCCGCCAAGGCGCCAGCCGCGCTGGTAGACGGTGATGGAGTCGAATCGGTCCCGCCAGCCCGCTTCGCTAAGCCGCCACGCTGCGCTCAGTCCGGCCATGCCGCCACCGAGTATGGCGACTCGCCCGCGAATCTTCGTCACCCCAGCAGCGCCCTCGCGCGCGCGACATCCGGCCATGCCTGGTCGGCGGGCATGCGGCCGACGGCTTCGAGCAGCGCAGCCCGTGCCGGTTCGCCGACGAACTCGAAATAGTCGGCGGCCGCGCGCAGTTCGAAAATGTGCGCGCCCTGCTTCTGCGCAAGCTGGATCGCGTCCCGGAAGTGGCGATCGCGGTCCTCGCCGTCGTCGAACGTGTGCGCCCGCAAGCGCAGTAGTTCGGCGTCGTAGAACTGAATCAGGGTTTCCTTTCCCATCACCAGGGCGACGTCAACGCATTCACGCGCCGCGCGTCGGTCACCCGCGACGGTCAGCAGGCGCGCCAGCACGCCGTCGTAGTAGGCCAGGAAAGTCTTCACCTCAAACGACCGCCAGGTCTGCACGACGGTGCTCATGACGTTGATGTGCGCTGCCAACGCGTCGGCATCGGCTTCGCCTGCGGCAAGTGCCAGCATTGCTTTTCCAGCGCTTTCCTGGCTCCAACCCACCATCAACCATTCATCGAATCCGTATTGTTTTGCCAGAGAACTCAGTTCGGCGGCGAGCTCAACACAGCGCTCAGGTTCGCCGGCCTCGGCGCGGATCAGCGCCTCGATCGATCGCCCGTAGCACAGACTGAACGCACCCTGCGGGAAGCCGGCCGCGCGGCTCTTGGCTTCCATCTGCTGCAGCGCGTGGTCCGCTGCGAGAAGATCCCCCTGCATGAAACGGATGAACGCGAGGAACGACAGCATTCCCCCTATTGCGTCGTTTGGCCCGTAGTACGGGATCTCGTCGGTGGACGATGAGACCCCTGCAATGGCTTGTTCCAACGTTTCTCGTGCGTTGTAAAAGTCTCCTTGAAAAGCAGCCAGGATTCCCATGATGCCGTCGGCAGCGAGGTTGACCCCGGGCACGTCGGCGAGTTGCGCCCGCAACGTCTCGCCCACTTGGATGCCACGGCGCAAGTCGCCGCGCGCGGTGTAATAGGTCCACAACGCATTCAAGGTGGCGTACAGCTCCGGGCTTGGGTCCGCGCCGATGATCTGCAGGCAGCGCTCGAACTCCGCTGCTGCGTCCGTACTCGCGTGGCCCTGTGCCACGGATGCGAGGAGGCCCGCCTCAAGTCGTATGGCGACCTCGCGCTTGTCGCGTGCCGGGTTCGCAGCCGTGCGCTCGATGTTGGCCAACGCGCGGTTCAAACATGTGCGCGCCTCGTTGAGGGCACCGCGGCGACGAGCGTCCGCCGAAGCCTGCTCGTGGGCGCGTGCCGCTTCGTCGAATCGCTCCGCTGACTCGTAATGCCGTGCCACCAAGGACCATTCGGGATTCGCATCGGCCGACGCCGCGACGAGCGCGTCGGCGATTCGGCTGTGCAGCCGGCGGCGAATAGTAGGCGGTGAGACCTCGGCGGCGACCTCGCGCAGCAGCTCGTGGTGAAACCTCCAGTTACCCGTGCCGGTTGGCTCGAGCACCCGCGCGCGCATCAGCTCATCGAGGAGTTCGTCGATCTCACGCTCGTCCAGGTCAACGACGGCGGAAAGCAGGGCACGATCAAAGCGGCTGCCGATGAGCGCGGCGGCTTCGGCTACGGCAAGACTGTTCTTCCCGGATCGCAGTCTCGCGAAAAGGGTTTCGTAGAGCGTATCGGGCACTTGCGCTGACTGGCCGGCATCGGATGGCTGCTCCTTGAGCTTGGCCACGACCTCTTCGATGTATAGCGGGATGCCGTCGCAACGCTTGTGTACTTGGCTGCGCGCCGTACGGTCGAGATCCGGGTGCAACGCCAGGACGAGTTTGTCGGTGTCGGCATCGCTTAGCGGGGTCAGTTCGAACATCGTGGTGAGGTCCGGTAATGGCGGAAGCCTTCGTGCGGTGATCACCACCATCAGCCGGCCGGTGCCCTTGTGGAGCAACGTCTTAATCACCTCGACGGTGTCCTCGTCGAACCAGTGCATGTCATCGACGAGAACGAGTGCGGGCCCGGAGCCCAGGCATGCCATTAGGTAATGGTGGATCGCCTTGGCGATTCGGCCATACAGATTGGGCCCCTGGGCGCGCACGGACTCGTAGCCGCTCTTGGGGTCGATGCCGAGCACCGGTGCCAGCAGCGGGACCACCACCTCCGGGTCGAGCGAGCGCTGGGTGACCTCCGCGTGCAGCTTGGCAAGCCGGTCGGCAGGATCTGAGTCTCGTTTGATGCCGCACCTGCGTTCAAGCAGCCGCCGGATCGGCCGCAGCCCCATGTCGGTGTGGAACGGCGACCCGAAAATGCCGAGCACCACGGCGCCGTCCCGCTGGGCCATGTCGACGGCAGCGTAGGCAAGTCGGGTCTTGCCGATGCCGCCCTCGCCAACGAATGCAATGCCCGGCGAAGACAGGGCACCCTCCTTGGCCTGAGCCCAACGTTGTTCCAGATATGCCAGCTCGCGCTCGCGGCCGACGAGCGGTCCTCGCGCATTGGACACGACATCGCGCTCGCCGACCGCACGATAGGTGAGGATCGGATCATCCATGCCCTTCACCGCCTGTGGCGGGTTTTCGGTGAGCTCGAACGCGTCGTGCACCACACGTTCAATCGGCTGGGACACCGCAACGGTTGCCGGTGCGGCGATACTGCAGACCCGCGCCGCGACGTTGGCCCCCAGACCGTAGACGTCGTCCTGCGCGAGGTCGAGGTAGACCAGTCCCCGGTGAATGCCTACGCGGACACTGATGTCGAACCCGAAGCGTGCCTGCACCCGCTCGCTGAGCGCGCTGATCGCCTTGACGATGTCGAGGCCGGCGTGAACCGCTCGATGCGCGTCGTTCTCGTGAGCCACGGGATGACCGAAGACGGCCAGCAGTCCGTCGCCTTTGGTAGACCCGATGTGCCCCTCGTATTGCTCCACGATGCGGTTCACCTCGTGGCGATACCGGCCGACGACCGTGCGGTAGACCTCCAGCTCGACTCGGCTCGACAATGCTGTGGAATCGACGAGATCCGCGAAAAGGATTGTCAGGCGCCGAATCTCACCGCTGTCGCCGGGTGCGGCCAGTAACTCCTCGGCGTCGGGATTGCCGCCGTCGACAGCGAGTACCTGCCCGGCAAGCTCATCGGCCGTCTTCCGGTCGCCCTGGTTGATCGCACGAACCGCCCGGTCAAGCAAGTCGTCGATCGCTGTGTGGGCTCCCTTGTCGCTCACAATCCGACGGTGACCACCATCTCGACTGGTGCAATGTTGGGCACGGCCTGAGTGCTCAGCTTGACTTTCCCGGTGTAGTTGGCGCCGAGGAAGTTGTAATTCGTGAGGAGGACCTGGAATTGTGTGGTGCCCGGCGGTAGTAACGAGGGCGCAAACGCAATGGAGGACGCGGGAACAACGACATTCGGCATACCGACTCGCACAAACGGTCCCGCGGCCTCGATCTGCCGCGGATAGGTCTCCTCCTTGACGTTGATGGGCTCTGATGGCAGTGGCGCACACGCGCCCTCGCATCCACACGTCCCGAACCAGGCGCCCGGACCACTGACTACGCACTGGGCAAGGAGTGCCCAGCTTTTCATCCCGAGATCACAAAGGTCGTGCACCAGAGCAATCCGGCCGTCTATGCCCAATCCCTCTGCGCAGTCGCTCTGGTCACCGGCCTTCACCCAACGCTGGGCGATACTGCTGGTCAATTGCTGGGCGACAACGCTATGCGCGCGCATCGGCGGGTTCGAGGTGGTCACTTGCCGCCTCCCTTTGGCTGGGTGATGGCCTGGATAAACTTCCACGGATCACTCGCGATCCTGGCGCCCACCTCGGCGCCGTACTGAGCCAGGTCGGCCACGGTCAACTGGCCCGCCATCCACTTGTCGGCCAGGTCGTACTGCTTGACCGTCAAATCCTCGACGCACGCGGCGACCATCTTGATCGCCGTGGATGCGGCCGAATTACCCGACGAGGGCGGAGGCTTCGTCCCTCCTCCCGGGGGTTGGCCGCTCGGGTTACCGGGGTGCTCCGTCGCTGGGTCGTCCCACCCAAACGCAGCCGCCTTGGGATCCAGAGCCGAACCGAAGAGCATCTCGGCGACGATGAACGCGTAGCCGAAGGCGCAGACGAACCGTTTCATCGTGTAGGGCCGCATGCCGTCGATGTGGCAGACCTTCCGGGTCCGCACATATACCGGGGGCTGATCAGGATCGCCATTGGGCTCTGTCCACATGTTGATGAAGCCGTGGTCAACGGTGATCTTGCCGTCGCTAGGCGGGGTGGGGAACGGGTCGTTGAGTTCGTAGTCCAGCCGAGCCTCGTGTCTCTCCGGCTTGTTCACCGTCGTCTTGAGGAACTTCAGCATGGTGACCAGCCGCGGACTGACCTCCTCTGGGAAGGCGCACAAGCCGACGGTTTCCAGTACGCGGCGCCACCCGTCGGTGCGCAGGTTCTCGTACCGCATGTCGCAGAAGAAACTCCCGCAGTCGTGGCGCCAATTTCGCGGGTCCACAACCGCCTTCAGGTCGTTGAGCGAGACCTGGTTGGAGGACAGCACCGAGTCGACCACCACCGACTCGATGCCGTTGTAGGTGATCACGCAGGCGTTGCACAGGGGCACCGACGCCGCCTCCTCGGTGAGCACCCCCATTGCCACCAGTCGCTGGCTGGTCTCCGTCCAGTGCTTCCAGCTGAGGAAATGGTCGGCGAAAAGGTTCCCGATCGTGTCGATCTGGTCGAGCGAGAAAAACGCAGCGCGCTGCTCGAATTCTTGCCCGCCGGTGAGCGCGAATACGTCGGCGAGCAGGCTGCGCCCGCGCTCGTCTGCAGTCGGATCGGAGAACGGCATCGAGGCGATCTGCACGGTTCTCGTCAGGTGGACGACAGCACCGAGGCCGTAAATCAGCCGCGAAGCCTCCGGGGCGGTCGGCCGCCGCTGCCGCGACACCCAATCTTGCTGAATTTCCGCCAGGGCATTGATCGGGTCGGCGACGGTGCGCGGCGCATCGTCGCCCTCGGCGCCAGCACGAAACATGAACGCTTCGATTTCCTGGTACCACTGCGAGTTGGCGGACGAATCGGGCAGGAACGCGTCGACGATCTCCATGACACGTGGGTCCTGCGTTGCAAGGACAGCGGTGTCCAGACATCCTTGCATTTCGAGTATTGCGCGGAGCGTCGACATTTGCCGCCTCCCATCGTGTTTGCGCGGATATCATACCGTCGAGTGCGCTTTAATGCGCGTTAATGATGGGAGGGCCGATGGGTTGGAACGCGCGACTGGCGCGCGCATGAGCAGCGACCTTCCGTGGTCGCCGGTGTTCGACGCCAAGGCCAACCTGCGAGCGCTGAGTTCCGTCCAGGCGGACGGCTTTCGGGCCGCAAGCGAACTCGTCGACCGATTCGTGCGCATTGCTGCAGCCGGATTGAATGGAAACGCCGCCTCCGAACCACCACCGCGTGATGAGCCCGCCGATTTGTACGGAGCCACCGGTCTTGAGCCGTTTGTTACTTCGTGGTGGGCAATGGTCGACCAATTTTTGCGCATCACGTCACCGCGTCGGGAGCAACAAACCGAAACCGATACAGCGACGCTCGACTTCGCGGCGTCGCACAGCACAGGCAGGCTTCAGCTGTCGACGGTGGCTCCGGGTGCGGCAACGGCCGAACTGTGGCTGCATAACCGCGGACCCATCGACATGGGCAAGGTCGTGCTGCGCTGCGGCGACCTGCTATCGCACCAAGGCAACCTCATCGCGGCGCGATTGATGCGGTTCGAGCCCGATATCGTGCCGATGCCTGCGCGCAGCAGCAGAGGCGTGACCGTCGAGGCCGACATCGACGAGCACGTCGTGCCCGGTAGTTACCGAGGGATGCTGGTCGCCGACGGGCACCCCGACGTCTGGCTGCCGATTGAGCTCGTCGTCAAACCCCTGCTCCCATGAGCAGTACCGCCGACCGGACGGACCTGATATCTGACGTCGAGGACCATCTGCGCGGCGTGGCCAAAGTGGTGCGCCGCGCAATGCTGGATGCGATGCCCGACGGCGAACCAGTCCAGTGGCTCTATGGGCCGATGCGCGAATACCCGTCGCGGCCCGGCAAGGCGCTGCGGCCGGCGTTATGCCTGTCGGCAAGCCGGGTGTTCGGCGCGGAGCCCGACGCGGTTATGGGTATCGCTGTGGCAATCGAACTGCTGCACAACGCCTTTCTCGTCCACGACGATATTGCCGACGGCAGCGAGATGCGTCGTGGACGCCCGACGCTCGCGGCGACGCACGGTGTGGGCGCTGCGCTCAACGCCGGCGACGGACTGGCGATCGTCGCGGGACAGGTGCTGCGAAGGGCGACGAGGCAGCTGCCCGGCGATCTCGCCGACCTGGTTTGGCACGAGTTCGACACGATGGCCCTGCGCACCCTCGAGGGGCAGGCCATCGAAGCCGGTTGGCAGCTCGACAATGTCGACGACCTCAAGCCGCATGACTATCTCGAACTGATCATGCACAAGACATGTTGGTACACCACCATTCATCCGCTACGTGTCGGCGCCCTGGTGGGCTCGGGCGGCAAGGCGGACTTGGCTCCATTGGTGCGCTTCGGATTTCACTTCGGTGCCGCTTTTCAAATTCGCGACGACCTCCTCAACCTCGTGGGTGATGAACGTGCGTACGGCAAGGAGATCCTTGGCGATCTGTACGAGGGAAAGCGCACGCTGCCCCTTGTGCATCTGATGGCCAACGCAACCGGCGTCGACCGTGACCTAGTCCGTGACTACTTGCGCCGCAACCGATCCGAACGTTCACTCGAATTGGTGCGCACCGTCCGCGCGTTGATGGACAGCTACGGCAGCATCGCTTTCACGACCGAATACGCCGAGGGCATCCTGCTGGTCGCGGAGGAGTATTTTGAGCAGGCCTTCGCCGACGCCCGCCCTGGCGCGGACCTCGATTTCCTGCGTGCCCTGGTGCCCTACGTGTGGGCCCGCTGGCGTTGACCGAAGACCACAGCAGCGACGTGCGCCGCTGCTGTGCAAAGAGTTGGCCGACTGATCACATGGCCGATACCCGACCATGCGACGGTAGCCGGGTGCGAGTCGAACCAGAGGCCCGGCAATCGCGCCTGGCCGGCCGATTTCACGATCTGTGTGAGGCGGTCGTTGGTCGGCTTCCGTTCGGGCTCAAAAGGATCGTTGCCCCGACATTTCTCGGCTTCTGCCTGATCAACGGACTCACCTTCGCCGTCGATCTGATGATCCTGACCGCGCTGCACAGCGGCCTTCGCCTTCCGGTGCCGATCGCCGTCACGGTCGCTTACGCCTGCGCATTCGCGCTGAGCTACCTGCTCAATCGCACGTTCAACTTCCGGTCCCACGCACCCGTCGGGCCTCAGGTGGCGATCTACGTCGTCGTGGTCGTCGTCAACTACCTGGCGTTCATCCTCGGGGTGACCACGCTGTTGGTGGCGCTCGGCGTGCACTACCAGCTGTCGCGGATCGCCGCGGGGAGCTGTGAAGCCGTGTACATGTACTGCGCGATGCGGTGGGTGGTGTTCCGTTCCTGAGCTTTCGCGGCGCATTTTCCTGTGACGCGCTGGTTAACCGGTTAACCTAGGGCGATCCGAGTGGGGCCCGCGGGAGGAACCGTGCCGTATGTGATCGCCGCAGAAGAACCGATGGTGACGGCGTCAGCGGAGTTGGCGACTATCGGGTCGTCGCTGAGGATGGCCCACGCGGACGCGGCGGCCCCCACCGTTGTGTTAGTGCCGGCTGCCGCCGACGAGGTGTCAGCGGGTATCGCCCAGCTGTTCTCTCGGCACGCCGAGCACTATCAAGCGCTGGCCGGGCATGCTGCCGCGTTTCCCGAGCGGTTCGCCCACAACTTGACTGCGAGTGCCCGCTCATACGCCAGCACCGAGGGCGCCAACGCCTCGTCATTGTGGTCCCCGGATGCCAGGACGTTATCGCCGGTCATCGCCCACGCGGCGGGCGCCATCCAGTCACTCCACGCGGATGTGCGTAGCTTCCTCTGGCAACTGATGTCGCAACTGCTGCCGGTGACGGCGACTTTCGCCGACGCGGTGACCTTGCTGCTCCTGTATCTCACCGGCCGGTGGGGGTTGATCACGCTGTTCCTGCTTGTCCTGCGTATCCGAGCGTTACTTCACCAACTCGGCATCTGAGGCCTGTGCCAAGATCTCTGACCATGCGCACCCACGGCTGGGGCGGAGCCACTCCTGCGAACGACGAAGAGGCCATCGAGCGAATCCTCGACGCCGCGAGCGCCGCGATCGAGGAGCGCGGCGCGACGATGCGCGTCGCCGACGTCGCGCGCTCGCTCGAGGTGTCCCGTCAGACCGTCTACAACTACTTCCCGGGCAACTCGCTGTTGGAAGCGGTGGCAAACCGATCGGGGCTGCGTTTCATCGAACGACTGGTTTCGCATCTTGCTGGGCACACCGACCCGATCGAGGCTCTGGTGGAAAGCTTTGCCTTCACGCTGGAATGGTTGCCGAGCGATAAGCCTGTGCAATTGATGCTGGCGAACGATCTCGGCAGGACGTCCGTCGAAGTGACCTCCGATATGGCCAAACAGTTCGGGCACAGGATTCTGGCCAGCTTGGACGTCGACTGGGTCGGGCTCGGGATGGACGACGCGGCCATCGACGACCTAGTCGAGTACATGCTGCGGATGTTGCAGTCGTTCATGATCGATCCGGGTCGGCCGCCGCGCCGCGGCGACGCGCTGCGCGGCTACATCCGCCGATGGCTCGGACCGGTTGTGGCGGCCGAGATCGCCAGGCATCAGGGCAAGGGTTGACGCTATCTATAAGCTGTCAAGTCAGGGGTGACCGGACATTAGGGAGCGCGCACGCATGACTTTCGACACGGTGATTCTCAACGGCCGGTGGTTCGACGGCACCGGCGGCCCGTCGGCCGTGCGCAACATCGGCATCCGGGATGGACGCGTCAGTGCGGTGACCACCGAGCCGATCGACGGCACGGACGTCGTGGACGCCACGGGGCACTGGGTGATGCCGGGCATCATCGACATCCACACCCACTACGACGCCGAGGTGCTCGCCGCGCCCGGGCTGACCGAGTCGCTGCGGCACGGGGTGACCTCGATCGTCGTCGGGTCGTGCTCGTTGTCGACGGTGCACGTGAACGCCTCGGAGGCCGCCGATCTGTTTGGCCGGGTGGAGGCCATTCCGCACGAGCACGTCGTCCGAATCGTCGGCGAAAGCAAGACGTGGAGCGGAGCGCAGGAGTACATCGAGGCGCTGGAATCCCGACCGCTCGGCCCGAATGTGACTGCCTTCATTGGACATTCGGACATCCGCGTCGCCGTGATGGGTTTGGATCGCGCCACCCGCAAGGACGTTCGGCCGACGCGGGCCGAGCAGGCTCGCATGGAGGCCATGCTCACCGATGCGCTCGACGCCGGGTTTATCGGATTGTCTTCGCAGCAACTGCTTTTCGACCGGCTCGACGGCGACGTGTGTCGGTCGCGCACCCTGCCCTCGACGTACGCCAAGGCACGAGAACTGCGGCGGCTGAAGGCTCTGTTGCGCCGACGCGACCGGGCGTTGCAGTCGGGACCGGACATCACACATCCGCAGAACATCGTGTCGCAGGCGTTCCAGTCGGTCGGCATCGGCCGGCCCCGCCTCAAGACCAGCCTGCTGGCCGCGGCGGACATGAAGTCCGCGCCGGCGGGCATGTGGATCACCGTGGTGCTGGCGGCCATCGCCAACCGACTCGGCGGGGACATGCGCTTCCAGCACCTGCCCGTGCCGTTCGAGGTGTATGCCGACGGCATCGACCTGGTCGTCTTCGAAGAATTCGGTGCAGGCGCCGCGGCGTTGCATCTCAAGACCGAATTGGAGCGCAACAAACTGCTCAGGGACGAGGCCTATCGCCGGGCGTTCCGCAAGGACTACGACAGCAAGTTCGGTCCGCGCGCGTGGCACCGCGACTTCTTCGACGCCGAGATCGTCGCCTGCCCCGACGAGACGGTGCTGGGCAAGTCGTTCGGCGATGTCGGGGTGGAGCGCGGCGGGCTGCACCCGGTGGACGCCTTCCTCGACCTTGTCCTCGAGCACGGCAAGGAATTGCGCTGGCGTACAACGATATCCAACCATCGGCCGAAGATGCTGCGCCAGCTCGCGGTCAAGGCCGGCATCCAGATGGGGTTCTCCGACGCCGGCGCGCACCTGCGCAACATGGCGTTTTACAACTGTGGGCTGCGGCTGCTGCGCCACGTCCGCGATGAGCAGCGCGCGGGCCGCGAGTTCATGAGCGTCGAACGCGCCGTCCATCGCCTCACCGGCGAGTTGGCCGATTGGTACCACCTGGACGCCGGTCATCTGCGCATCGGCGACTGGGCCGACGTCCTCGTCCTCGACCCTGAGCGGCTGGACTCATCGCTCGACGGATACCACGAGGCGCCCATCGCCGCCTTCGGCGGCCTCAAGCGGATGGTGAACCGCAACGATGCCACCGTGAAGACCGTCATGGTCGCGGGCCGCACCGTGTTCGCCGACGGGCAGCCCACCGACATCGTCGGCCAGCAGCGCACCGGCAGCTTCCTGCGTGCCGACGGACGGCCCCGAAATGTCGCGCGGCCAGGCGTCGTGGCGGCATGACGACGCCGTTCCACATCGACATCGCCGATTCGGCCCTCGACGATCTGCGCCGCCGCCTCGAGCTGGCGCGCTGGCCCGCCGAGTTGGAAGACTGCGGTTGGGCTTACGGCACCGAACAGGCCTTTCTGAAGTCGGTGGTCGACCGGTGGGTGAGCGGATATGACTGGCGGCGAACCGAATCCGAGCTCAATTCGTGGGGTTCGCAGGTCACCACCGCGGCGGGTCAGCGGGTGCACTTCCTACACCGCAAAGCCGATGACGCGCACGCCATTCCGCTGGTGCTGGTGCACGGCTGGCCCGGCTCAGTCGTCGAGTTCCTCGACACTTTGCCGTTGCTGGGCAACCGCTTTCACCGAGTGGTGGTATCCATGCCCGGCTACGGCTTCTCCGGCCCCACCGGCATGCGAGGTGTGGACGTCGCCAAGGTCGCCGCCGCCGTCGACGACGTGATGGGCCAATTGGGCTACGACCGATACCTCGCGCAGGGCGGCGACTGGGGCGCTATCGTCGTGCGCTACCTCGGCCAGCACTACGGCTCGCGCGCGGTCGCGATCCACACCAACATGCTGTTCTCGCCGGTCGAATCCGACGGTCCCGACATGATGGCGGGCGTAACGGAGGCCGAAGTGGCCGCCATCGTCGCCTCGGCCGAGCGGATGGGCGACGGCACGGCGTACATGGAGATTCAGTCCACGCGCCCGCATTCCCTCGGCTACGGGCTGGAGGACTCGCCGCTGGGGCTGGCCGGCTGGATCCTGGAGAAGTTCCACGCCTGGTGCGACATCCGCGACGGCATGCCGATCAGTACCGACCGGCTGATCGACAACCTGATGCTCTACTGGCTCACCGGCACCGCGACCTCGGCGGCCAGGCTCTACTGCGAAGCGGCCCGGGCGGGAACCGCACCGCTGAGTCCGTGGGAGGGCAGAGTGGACGTCCCGACGGGCTACGCCGTCTACCCGTGCGAACTCTTGCGCACGCCGAGAGTGTGGGCCGAAAAGCGTTACAACCTGGTGCATTACTCGGTGCAAGAGCGCGGCGGGCACTTCGCCGCCTTCGAACAACCCGAACTCTTCGCCGCCGATCTCAACGTCTACGGCGACACGCTGCGGGAGTTGGGCGTCTTTTAAGACGCGGCACATCGTCGGCGTGGCGGCGCTCAGCTGTGCACTCACGGCGGTCGTTGTGAGTCCAGGGCGGTCACGACACGGAAAGCCCCACACAGTGGGGTCAAAAGCGACAAGCCCGGCCCGGCGGCGCTAGCGCCGCAGATCGTAATCGTCGGGGTTGGGATTGCGAGTCCACTTCCAGTAGTCGACGATCCGAAATCCGTAGAGCGTGGGAACCGTGCCCGCGGCATTCTTGTAGTAGCTGACGACCTTCGGATGCGTGTAGACCATGGTCTTCAATCTGTCTTGATTGCGGCGGTTGTAGTCGTCGCACACGTCGGTCCGCGGTGCCGCCCAGCGGGCGCCGCCGACGAGAATCATGTCGATGCATCCCATGATGTAGCGCATCTGGCATTCGGAGTTGTAGATGATGCTGGCCCCGTTGACAGCATTGGTGCCGGGGCCGTACATGCAAAAGAAGTTGGGGAACCCCGGCACCGTGACGCCCAGATAGGCATACGGGGAGTCACCCCATACTTCGTTGAGCGACAAGCCATTCAACCCGCGGATGTCGATCGGGCCGAGCTGATGGTTGACGTCGAAACCCGTGGCCCACACCAGCACATCGGCCCGGCGGTGCACGCCGTCGACCGTCGTGACACCGTCGCGCGTGATCTCGGCGATGCCGTCCTGGACCAGGTCGACGTCGTCGCGCTGCAGCGTCTTGAGCCAGGTGCCGTTGTCCTGCAACATCCTTTTGCCCATCGGCGGGTAGTCGGGAATGACCTTCTCGAGCAGTTCCTCGTCGTCGGTGAAGGTCCGCATCCAGGCGATCAGCATTTCGCGTACGGCGTGATTCGCTGCGCCGCAGGACTTTCCGCCGGTGTCCCAGCCGGGGTCGATCATGACGCGTTCCTCGGCGGCGTCGGTCAGCGGCCACCATGACACGAAGCGCAGCCAGCGTCCGTAGTACGGCAAGTGGCGGATCGCCCACCTGGCGCCGCCGGGGATCGCCTCGTGATAGGCGACGTTGGGTGCCATCCACTGCGGGGTGCGCTGGTACACGTCGACATGCTCGGTGCGTTCCGCGATCGCGGGGACGAGTTGAAATCCACTGGCGCCGGCGCCAATCACCGCGACCCGCTTGCCGGCCAGGGCGACGTCGTCGCGCCAATCGGCGGTGTGGAATGACGGCCCGCCGAACCTATCCGCCCCCGCGATGTCCGGGATGACGGCGTTGCTGAACTGCCCGACTGCGCAGATCAACGCGCGGGCTCGCAGCTCTTCCTCGGCGCCGGTGGCGGTGCGCGCGATGACCCGCCAGGTCGCCGAGTCGTCGTCCCACGTGGCCTCGACGACTTCGGTGGAAAACCTGACATTGCGGGCGATGTCGTACTTCGCCATCACGTCTTCGAGATACTGCAGGATCTCCGGCTGCTCGGAGTAGTAGTGCGACCAGTGATCCGTCGGCTCGAATGAGTACGCGTAATACTGGTTGGCGATGTCGACCCGGCACCCCGGGTAGCGGTTGGCCCGCCAGGTGCCCCCGACACCGTCCTGCTTGTCCACGATCGTGAATGGCACGCCGGCCTGTTTCAGCTTGATCCCGGCCAGCAGGCCGGCCTCGCCGCACCCGATCACGACCACGGGGAAGTCAGCGCGCTGTTGCGCGGTGGATGCGAGCGGGGGCCCCAGCTGGTCGGCGTCGGTCAGGCGCAGATCCGCGGCGGCGTAATCGACAAAGTCCTCGGTGACCTGTCCGGCGGACATCACGTCGAGCATCACGCGCATCTGTTCGGCGTTCGGGACGAAGGGAGGCGGACAGCCGCGATCCCGATAGTCGCGCACCACCTCGAAGGCGCGGTCGCGCACGGCCTGTTTGTCGGCCTCGCTCATGCCGCCTTGCAAATCCATCGGGATCAGCACGAAGGGCCTGGGCAGTTGGTCGAACAGGCTCAGATCCCCGGTCATGTGGACCATCGACATCAGCAGCGCGGGCACACTGGCTTCGCCTATCGCGGCGCGGATGACGTCGTCGGAGTCGTTGAACGGCAATCCGATCAGCGCATCCTGTACCGCCGCCTGATGCATGTCGTCACCGTCCCATCGCCGCCATTGCGCATCGCCGACTGGCAATGTTAGCGTTTGACTGGACACATCACAAGGAGTGTCCATTCGGTTAGGGGCGATCGCGATGACGGACCTTCAGGTGCGGCGGGTGCGGTTCGATTTCGCCGGCGAAGACGTGCCCTTCATTTGGCAACCCGAGCGGCCGGCGTTTGCGATGCTGTGCAACCTCATGTCCTTCTTCGCACCGGGGTTTGAGAAGTTCATCGTCGACGCCACCCGCGAGGGCATCCCGCTGATTCGCGATCCCGAGGTTGCCGCGGAGGCGAACGCCTACCTGAGGCAGGAGGCCCAGCACTCCGCCGCCCACGCGAGCCATGCGCGTGCCCTGATCCGGCGCTGGCCAGGCCTGCAAGAGACCGTGGACGAGGTCGCCGCATCGTTCGACCACCTGACCGCGACCAAACCGCTGGCGTGGCGCCTCGGCTATACGGCTGTCATCGAGGCCACGTTCACGCCCTACTTCAAAGTTTTCCTCGACCACGAGGACAAACTCTTCGCGCCCGGCGACGAACGGGTCGCGTCATTGTTCCTCTGGCACTTCGTCGAAGAGATCGAGCACCGCAGCTCGGCGCTCAAGGTGTATGACGCCGTGCACGACAGCTATCCGTATCGGGTGAAAACGATCGTCGGCGTGGTCAGGCACATCGATCAGGTGCTGCGGATCATCTCGCGAGGCTTTCGGCAGCATGTCCCCGAGTCGGACGGCGGCCGCCTCGCCTTGCTTATTCCGAATGGCCTGTCGTTCAATGCCTTTCGTGGTGTGCGGCGGGCCGCCCGCGAACTTTCAACCCCCAGCCAGGCGACCTATGCCGGCGTCCCCAAGCGGGAGCTGATGGCGATGCTGGTCGGCTTGGTGCGATCGCAGGGCCCGCGTCACGATCCCACGACGGAGAGGCTTCCCACCTTCGCCGGACGGTGGTTCGAACGCTTCGATGCCGAGCCCAAGAGTGCGGCGCGATGGTATTCGGTCGGTGCGACAAACGTATGAGAGTGTGATGCGGTGGCCAGACTTGGACCCGAGCGCAAGAAAGTTGACCGTCAGCTGAGACCGGCGGCCCGACTGCTGCCCGGGGGATACGCGCTTCATCGCGGCGTGACGGTGCCGCGCGCATTGATGAAACTCGCGGCCCGTGCGGGACGGCTCAAGGACGTCCCATCCGTTGCGGTCAACTCGAATGTGACCGTGCGACTGCATCGTTCGTCCGACGTGGCCGCACCCGGGCCCGCGATGCTATGGATACACGGCGGCGGCACGGCCATGGGTGCGGCCGCGCAAGAGGACGGGTTCTGCCGCAAGCTGATGAACTTCACCGACGTGTCAATCGCCGCAGTGGATCACCGGCTGGCCCCCGAACACCCCTACCCCATACCGCTGGAAGACTGCTACGCCGCGCTCTTGTGGCTGACGCGTCAACCCTGGGTGGATCCGACCCGGGTGGCGATCGGCGGGGCCAGCGCCGGCGGCGGGTTCGCGGCGGCGCTGGCGCTGCTGGCCCGCGATCGCGCGGAAGTCACTCCCGCCCTGCAGATGCTGGTGTATCCCATGCTCGATGACCGCACCGGCGCCGCACCCGACCAACGGGCTCGAGTCATGTGGTCGGGGCGCGACAATCAGATCGCGTGGGGCTGGTATCTCAACGGCGCGGATCCAGACACCGCCGTCCCCGCACGACGAGACGACCTGGCTGGGCTGCCGCCCGCGTGGATCGGTGTCGGCAGCCTGGATCTGTTCTATGAAGAATCTGTTGCGTACGGACGCCGGTTGCGGGATGCCGGCGTGCCGACCCACGTGGAAATCGCCGAGGGCGCGTTTCACGCGTTCGACATGATCATGCCGAATGCATCTGTGTCGCAACGGTTTTTCGCAAGCCAAACCCGGGCCTTGCGATCGGCGCTGACGACCGAGCCATCCCGGGATCCGCTTGGCTAATGCGAGTCGCCGAACCGCTCGCGAATTTGTCGGCCGATCAACTCGCGATTCCGACGCAATTGGTCGAGCGCGACGGCCGGGTGCCGGGGGTAGCTGTCGTCCCAACCCAGCTCGTGGCAGAGGATCTGGCCAAAGCGAACCCAATCCACCACCAACCGCACCTCGGCGTCCGGCAGATCGGGCCAATCCCCCATCCGGGCCTTTACGTCGCTGCCGTGCTCGGTCTTTGCCTCCGAGCACCGCAGCGCCGACCCCTCGTCCACCGACAGGGTCGCCTGCTCGACGATCGCCCATAGATCGATGTCGGTGCTCTCGGCCGCCGCGAAGAGCGGCTCCAACCATGCAGTGATCTCGGCCTCGGTGTGCATGGTCTCGGCTCCCTTCTAAGCCGCGGCGGGCAGGCTCCCGTCCTAGACCTGGTGGAACCACTGCCGGTGCTCGCCCGGCTCACCAATAACTATTCCGCCGCAGCTCAGCGGCGTCTGTCCGCCGACCAGTTGGTCCATGGGATGAATCGCGCGTCCCCCAATCGGGGGAAGCGGCGGACTGGAGGGCTCGCGAGTCGCACAACGGCCGTGACACAGCAGCCCTGCGCATCACGGGCGGCCGAGGCGCTGCGCGACGCCGTAGTGAGCACGCCCGACTGATAGCGCCACGTCTATTCATGCAACATGGTGAGCATGAGCAGATCGACGCGGCGAGCCCGCCAATACCGCGAGCGGATGCGCCTGCGCGGCTACCGCCCGGTCCAGGTGTGGGTGCCGGATGTCCGCTCCCTTGCGTTCGCCGCCGAAGCACGCCGTGAGGCGCTGGCGCTCGCCGAGGCCGACCGACACAGCGACGACATGGAGTTCGTCGAATCGATCTCCGCTCTCAATTCCCTGGACGACCAGGCGTGAACGTGGCGTGTTGTGGACCGTCTCCGGCGGTGTCAACGCGGTTCGGTGGTCGTCCCCCCGTTGACCACGACGCTCACCACCCCGATTGCTAGCCGAGTCGAAGCCGCGCTCACCCACAGGGCGGCGTAGTAAGGCGTCGGTTGTGATCCGTGACAGCGCAAGGGCCAGGGTGGGTAGCCGAAACACCCCCTGAACTGTGGTGGCAGGTACAGGATTCGAACCTGTGAAGCTTTCGCGACGGATTTACAGTCCGCTCCCATTGGCCGCTCGGGCAACCTGCCGCCTAGCAGGTTACAACGAACCGGTAGACAGAGCACAAACGGCTATCACCTAACGGAAGGGACGGATCGCATGGCGGATTCATCGTTCGACATCGTCAGCAAGGTCGACCGCCAAGAGGTCGACAACGCGCTCAACCAGGCCGCCAAGGAGCTGTCCACGCGCTTCGACTTCCGCGGCACCGACACCAAGATCGCCTGGAAGGGCGACGAGGCGATCGAGCTGACCTCGTCCACCGAAGAGCGCGTCAAGGCCGCCGTCGACGTCTTCAAGGAAAAGCTGATCCGCCGCGACATCTCGATGAAGGCCTTCGACGCCGGCGAACCGCAGGCCTCGGGAAAGACCTACAAGGTCACCGGCACGCTCAAGCAGGGCATCAACAGCGAGAACGCCAAAAAGATCACCAAACTGATCCGCGACGAGGGTCCCAAGAGCGTCAAGACCCAGATCCAGGGCGACGAGGTCCGCGTCAGCAGCAAGAGCCGCGACGACCTGCAGGCCGTCCAGGCGCTGCTGAAGAAGGCCGACCTCGAGGTCGCGGTGCAATTCGTGAACTACCGCTAGCATGCGTTTCGTGCAGCGGCTATAAACGCACGAAACGCATGTAGGATGGGTCCATGACCACCGTCGACGACCTCGTCGTCGCCACCCAGCGGGTACGCGAGGGCGCCCAGGCCCTGCGCGCCGCCCTGGCGTCGGTCGCCGTGTACGCCGAACCCGCCATTGCCCGCTCGCTGCAGGCCGAGCACAACCTCTACGCGCGCATCGACGCCGAGTTCGGCATGCTGAGCAGCACCCAGGCCGGCAAAAAGATGGGGTCGCGGTCCAGCGCACCGCGCAATCTCGCCACCACCGCCCACCGCAATCACCAGCTGCTCGCCGTGCGCCAGGGCAACCATCTCGCCTATCCCGGGTTCCAGTTCGGATCCGACGGGCAACCGCTCGCCGTCATTGCCCGCCTGCGCGACACCGCGGAGGCCAACGACTGGTCCGAAGCGGGCCTGGTGCAGTGGTTGTGCGCGCCGACCACGTACTTCGACGGGGACCGACCCGTGGACTACCTCACCAAGGATCCGGACCGTGTGGTCGCCGTGGCGGCGGATGCACTGGCCGTCTCGTGGTGAAGGCGCCGCCGACTCCGTTCGACCCCAAGATCGAGACCCTGGCCGCCGGGCACCTGCTCTGTCGCGTCTTCACGGCGAGCCGCACGGCCGTTGAGTTCAACCCCGGCGTGGGTGGCCCGACCCGGTTCGGCTTCTTCGGCCAGCCGATCGTCCCGATCATGTACGCGGCCGACGCCGAGGAAGCGGCGGTCGCCGAGACCCTGCTGCACGACATCCCGGTCGACGGGGGTCTGCTGCCCTACGACGATTACTCCCGCAAGGCACTCGCCCGCCTGCGGGTGACCCGAGACCTGCGCCTCGCCGTCCTGTACGGCCTGGGATTACGACACCTCAAGGTCACCGCCGAGGAACTCACCTCGAGCCCCGCGTCCACCTATGCCGACACCGTGCGCTGGGCCGAAGCCGCGCACGGGATCGGGGTGGACGGCATGGTGTGGATGTCGCGACTGTGCAACAACATCAAGGCGTACGTGTTCTTCGGCGACCGGTGCGACGGCACCAAAGCGGCCTTCGCCCAGGACCCCACGCATGGCCGGATCTTCGCCAGCCCCGCCGACCAGACCTGGCTGATCGACCTGTGCGCACCGCTGCACGTCGACGTGTTGTTGAAGGCGTAGCGACCAATCCTGGCCCGACCAACTGGTGGGTGCTTAATGTAGTGGGCGTGACTATCCAGCAAGATATCGACACCGACGTCGATGTCCTCATCGTCGGCGCCGGGATCTCCGGCCTGGGCGCGGCCTACCGGCTCAGTGAGCGCAATCCGCACCTGACCTACAAAATCGTGGAGCGGCGGGCACGCATCGGCGGCACGTGGGATTTGTTCCGCTACCCCGGGGTGCGCTCGGACAGCAGCATGTTCACGCTGTCCTTTCCGTGGGAGCCGTGGACCCGCAGGGAGGGCGTCGCCGACGGCGAGCACATCCGCGAGTACCTGACGGACACCGCGCACAAATACGGCATCGACCGCCACATCGAGTTCAACAGCTACGTCCGCTCGGCGGACTGGGATTCGGCCACCGACACCTGGACGGTCACCGTCGAACAGAACGGCACGCGCAGGTTCTATCGCAGCCGCTTTCTGTTCTTCGGCAGCGGCTACTACAACTACGACGAGGGCTACACCCCCGACTTCCCCGGCACCGAGCAATTCGGCGGCACCGTCATCCACCCGCAGCACTGGCCGGAAGACCTGGACTACAGCGGCAAGAAGATCGTGGTGATCGGCAGCGGGGCCACTGCGGCCACACTGATCCCGTCGCTGACCGACCGCGCCGCCAAGGTGACGATGCTGCAACGCTCACCGACCTACATGGTGGCGGCGTCCAAATACGGCAAACTAGCCGCGGTGTCGCGGAAACTCTTGCCCCGCAAGGCTTCCCACTTGCTTATCCGGATGTACACCGCGATGACCGAGACGGTGTTCGTCTTCGTGTCCCACAAGGTGCCCGCGGTGGTGAAATGGGCGCTGCGGTATCGGGCGATCAAGAAACTGCCCGACGGCTATGACGTCGACACCCACTTCAAGCCCCGCTACAACCCGTGGGACCAGCGGATGTGTTTGATCCCCGACGGCGACCTGTACACCGCGATCCGCGAGGGCCGCGCCGAGGTGGTCACCGACCACATCGACCATTTCGACGCCACCGGCATCACACTCGAATCCGGCAACCACCTCGACGCCGACATCATCGTCACCGCGACGGGCTTGCAGTTGCAGGCACTGGGCGGGACCAAGATCAGCCTCGACGGCGTCGAGATCAATCCCTGCGACCGCTTCGTCTACAAGGCGCACATGCTCGAGGACGTGCCCAACCTGTTCTGGTGTGTGGGCTACACGAAAGCGTCCTGGACGCTGCGCGCCGACATCACCGCTCGGGCCACGGCAAAACTGCTGACGCACATGGCCTCTCACGGCTACACGCACGCCTACCCGCACCGCCGCGGCGGGCCGATGGCCGAAAAGCCGTCCTGGGACATTCACGCCAACTACGTGAAGCGCTCGTTGCACGCGTTGCCCAAGTCGGGCACCAAGCGGCCGTGGAACGTGCGGCAGAACTACCTCGCCGACGCCATCGACTACCGGTTCGACCGCATCGAGGAGTCGATGGTGTTCGGCCGAGCGCGCGAGCGGGCCCGCGTGGCGGGGTGATGAACACCTACTAAATCTCCGGTTTCGGCAATACGCTGGGTCCCATGTCAGCGGAGAAGCGCGAACCCAATGTCGTTGTCCTCGGTGGCGGATCCTGGGGTACCACCGTGGCGTCCATCTGCGCACGCCGCGGGCCGACGCTGCAGTGGGTGCGGTCCGATGCGACTGCCAAGGACATCAACGAAAACCACCGCAACAGCCGCTACCTGGGTAACGACGTCATCCTGAGCGACACGCTGCGCGCCACCACCGACTTCGCCGAGGCCGCCAACTGCGCCGACGTCGTCATCATGGGAGTGCCCTCACATGGTTTCCGCGGCGTGCTCACCGAGTTGGGCAAGGAATTGCGGCCCTGGGTGCCGGTGGTGTCGCTGGTGAAGGGGCTTGAGCAGGGCACCAACATGCGCATGTCGCAGATCGTCGAGGAGGTCCTGCCGGGCCACCCGGCCGGCATCCTGGCCGGGCCGAACATCGCCCGAGAGGTCGGCGAGGGCTACGCGGCCGCGGCGGTGCTGGCGATGCCCGACCAGCACCTGGCCACCCGGCTGGCGGCGATGTTCCGCACCCGGCGCTTCCGCGTCTACACCACCGACGACGTCATCGGCGTCGAGATGGCGGGTGCGCTCAAGAACGTCTATGCGATCGCGGTCGGGATGGGCTACTCGCTCGGCATCGGCGAAAACACCCGCGCACTGGTGATCGCGCGTGCGTTGCGCGAGATGACGAAGCTCGGCGTGGCGCTGGGCGGGCAGAGCGAAACCTTCCCCGGACTGGCGGGATTGGGCGACCTCATCGTCACCTGCACCAGCCAGCGCAGCCGCAACCGCCACGTCGGCGAGCAGCTTGGCGCGGGCAAGTCGATCGACGAGATCATTGCGTCGATGAACCAGGTCGCCGAAGGTGTGAAGGCCGCGAGCGTGATCATGGAGTTCGCCAATGAGTTTGGCCTGAATATGCCCATCGCACGCGAGGTGGACGCGGTGATCAACCACGGCTCCAACGTCGAGGAAGCCTATCGGGGCCTGATTGCCGAGGTTCCGGGGCACGAGGTGCACGGCTCCGGGTTTTAAATCTTTGCGTTCTGTATGCACCCGGCTCGTCAGCTTGACCTGTGCCGCTGAGCACCAATACCGTCGAACCAAGCGGCCAGGCGTGCCGGGGGCGAATAGTCGTGCCGTAATCACCTGTGCGCCAACTAGTTACGTCGACGTAACGCCCCCCGGGACAACCTGACGAGGGAGCCAGCATGCAGCGCCCAGCAAAACTGCGCTCAATTCTGCGCTACGACCTGCCGGCATCGCTGGTGGTTTTCCTTGTCGCACTTCCGTTATCGCTGGGGATAGCGATCGCCTCCAACGCCCCGGTGCTCGCCGGCCTGATCGCCGCCATCGTGGGCGGCGTCATCGCCGGAGCGATCGGCGGGTCACCGCTGCAGGTCAGCGGCCCCGCCGCCGGCCTGACTGTGGTCATGGCCGATCTCATCTCCAATTTTGGTTGGGCGGTCACGTGTTTCATCACCGTGGCCGCCGGTGTGCTGCAAGTTGCGTTGGGGCTCAGCCGTGTTGCGCGGGCCGCGCTGGCCATCTCACCCGTGGTTGTGCACGCCATGCTGGCCGGCATCGGAATCACCATCGCGCTCCAACAGACGCACGTATTGCTGGGCGGCAAGTCCAAAAGCACGGCCTGGCACAACCTCATTGAGCTGCCGGGTCAGGTCGTCGGTGCGCACCGGCCCGGTGTCCTCCTTGGCGTCATGGTGATCGCCATTCTGATCGCCTGGCGCTGGGCGCCGGCTAGGCTGGCCCGCATTCCGGGTCCCCTTGTCGCGATCGTCGGGGTGACCATTTTCTCGGTGGTCTTCCCGTTCCAGGTGCGGCGGATCGAACTCGACGGCTCTCCGCTAGATGCCTTGCAGCTACCCGAGATTCCCGACGGCCAGTGGGGCGCCGTGGCGGTGGGCGTCATCACCGTGGCGCTGATCGCCAGCGTCGAGAGCTTGCTGTCCGCGGTTTCAGTCGACCGGATGCACAACGGACCACGCACCGACTTCAACCGCGAGTTGATCGGCCAGGGTGCCGCCAACATCGTCTCCGGAAGCATTGGCGGGCTGCCCATTACCGGCGTAATCGTGCGCAGCTCAACCAATGTCAACGCGGGCGCGAAATCGAAGGCGTCGTCGATCCTGCACGGTATCTGGATTCTGCTGTTCACCCTTCCCTTCGCCGAGCTGGTCGAAGAGATCCCCGCCGCGGCGCTCGCCGGCTTGCTCATCGTCATCGGGGTTCAGCTGCTGCAGCCGGCGCACATCGAAACCGCAATGAAGCATGGGGATCTCGCCGTCTACCTCGTCACCGCGGTGAGCGTGATCTTCCTCAACCTGTTGCACGGCGTCATGATCGGACTCGCCTTGGCCATCACGTTGACCGGGTGGCGGGTGCTCCGCGCCAAAGTCGAGGCGCATCCGGTGGACGACCAATGGCACGTCACGGTTGAGGGCGCGTGCACCTTTCTCGCGCTGCCCCGGCTGACCCGGGTGCTGGCCTCCATCCCCACCGGCCGGACTGTAACGGTCACCGTTTCGGCGATCTACCTCGATCACGCTGCGCACCAAGCGATTACAGATTGGCAGCGACAGTATGAGGCGGTGGGCGGCACGGTTCGAATCCACGGTGTGGTCGAGACCGGTCGACTCGCAGGCCGGGCCCCGGCTTAAGCGGTCCGCGACGCAAGAATTTCGCAAGCGGTGTACGGCAACCTCGGTGGTGAACCGGTCTTGCGTGGAGTGGCCGGGGGCGGCGCCGTTCTGACCTGCCCCCGGCCAATGCCGGGCAGGCCAGCACAACCGCAGAAGAGAATTACCGATGAAAATCACAATGTTTGCGATCGCCGGCCTGGCCGCCGGCACGCTGGTGACGGCCAGTCCCGCGCAGGCGGACGTGGCGACGCAACCCGCGCCGACGCACCTGCAGCCGTCCGTGCCCCTGAGCCCCCAATCCGACGCTGAAGACGTCCGGCGGCAAATCGCCGACCTCGACGCGGCCTGGGACAGCCTCAGCCCGGCCCAGCGCAATCAGCGGTTCACCCAGATCCAGCAGTCGCTCACCAAGTTGGATTTCGAGACCCAAAACGTGCCCCAGGAGCAAAAGGCCGGGGTGGACGGGATCCTGTTGCCCTCACTGCTGAACCTGGCGAATCTGTACCGGAAGGCTCGGGCCGTCCCCCCGGCCTGACCAGCGCTTTAACCGCGCGCCATGGCCTCCAGCCGGGCAATGCGGTCCTCGATCGGCGGGTGCGTCGAGAACATCGAACCGATCCGCTCCCCCGCACGGAACGGGTTGGCGATCATCAGGTGCGCCTGGCTGGCCAGCTGCGGCTCCGGCGGCAGCGGGGCGGCCTGCACACCGCCGGAAATCTTGCGCAGCGCCGACGCCAGCGCGAGCGGGTCACCGGTCAGCATCGCGCCCGATTCGTCCGCCTGGTACTCGCGGGAGCGCGAGACCGCCATTCGCACGACGGTGGCGGCGATCGGACCCAGCAACGAAACTAGCAGCAGCGCAAAGGGATTCGCGTCGCCATCGCGGTCACCACCGAAGAACATCGCTACGTAGGACAAGGCGGTGATCACCCCCGCCAACGCGCCGGCGACACAGGAGATCAGGATGTCGCGGTTGTAGACATGCGACAGCTCGTGTCCGAGCACCGCGCGCAGCTCGCGCTCGTTGAGGATGTCCAGGATGCCGGTGGTGCAGCACACCGCGGCGTTGCGCGGGTTGCGGCCGGTGGCGAACGCGTTCGGCGCGTTGGTGTCGGAAATGAACAGCCGCGGCATCGGCTGGTGCGCGGCGGTGGCCAGCTCGCGCACGATCCGATACATCACCGGCGCCTGCACCTCGGAAACCGGCTGCGCGTGCATCGCCCGCAGCGCCAGCTTGTCGCTGTTGAAGTACGTGTAGACGTTCATCCCGACGGCGAACAGCACCGCGAAGAACAGCGCCGTCCGGCCGAACAGCGCCCCGACGAAGACGATGAATGCGGACATACCCGCCAACAGAAGAAAGGTCTTCAGGCCGTTGGCATGCGGATGCCAGGTCATGCGGTGCCCTCCTACGAAGCTGACTACAAATTATTGAACGCCCGGAATGGCCGCCCGGGTTCCACGACGCGCGGCTAGCCGTGCCGGCTGATGGTGTAGTCGACCAGGGCGGCAAGCGCGCGCCGGCCGGGGACGTCGGGCAGCAGGTCCAGCTCGTGACGAGCCTGGGCCGCGTACTGGGCCAGGACGTCCTTGGCCTTCGCCATCCCCGGCGACGCACGCAGCAGCGTGAGCGCCTCGAGGACCTCCGCGTCGTCGGTGATCGGCCCGGCCAGCAGCTCGCGCAGCCGCGCGCCGTCGGGCCCGGGCTCGGCCAGCGCGTAGAGCATCGGCAGCGTGTGCACGCCTTCGCGCAGGTCGGTGCCGGGCACCTTGCCCGACTCCTCGGACTCGCTTCCGATGTCGATGATGTCGTCGGAGATCTGAAACGCGGTTCCGACCAGGTCGCCCAGCCGGTCCAGCCGCTCGACCTGCTCGTCGTCGGCGCCGGAGAACAGCGCGCCGAACCGGCCGGCCGCACCGATCAGGCAGCCCGTCTTCTCGTGCACCACCTTCAGGTAGTGCTCGACGGGATCGGCACCCCCGGCTTCTCCGGTTAAGCCGCGGGTCTCGCGCATCTGCCCGGTCACCAGCAGGGCGAACGTCTCGGCGATCAGCCGCACCGCCTCCGGTCCCAGCCGCGACACCAGGCGTGATGCCGTGGCGAACAGATAGTCGCCGGCCAGGATCGCGACGTTGTTGCCCCAGCGCGCGTTGGCGCTGGGCGCGCCGCGGCGCACGGCCGCCTCGTCCATCACGTCGTCGTGGTACAGGGTGGCCAGATGCACCATCTCGATGACGGCGGCGGCCGTCGTCACCTCCCAGGCGTCCGGCCGCGGCCCGATCTGGGCGGCTAACACCGTGAACAGCGGACGAAACCGCTTGCCGCCGGCCAAGAACAGGTGCAGCAGAGAATCGGTCATCACCTCGTCGGCGCCGCGCAGCTCGGTGTCCATCAGCTGCTCGACCCGCGCGACCCCGTCCCGCACGGTCGCGGCGAACTCGGCGTCGCCGAAGTCGACGCCCGCTACCACCGTCGCCGGAGTCCTCACCCGACCAACATACTGGGAAGCGTGGAAACCACTGCCGACCTGGTGGTCGTGGGCGCGGGCCCCGCGGGATCGGCCGCGGCCGCCTGGGCGGCCCGCGCCGGCGTCGACGTCCTCGTCATCGACTCGGCCACCTTCCCCCGCGACAAGGCCTGCGGCGACGGGTTGACGCCGCGCGCGGTGGCCGAGCTGGAACGGCTGGGGCTGCGCGACTGGCTGGACACCCGCATCCGGCACCGGGGCCTGCGGATGAGCGGCTTCGGCGGCGAGCTCGAAGTCGACTGGCCCGGGCCGTCGTTCCCGTCCACCGGCAGCGCCGTGGCCCGCACCGAGCTGGACGACCGGATCCGCAAGGTCGCCGAAGAGTCCGGGGCACGCATGCTACTGGGCACCAAAGCCGTTGATGTGCACCATGATTCATCCCGCCGCGTGGTATCGCTGACCCTGGCCGACGGCGGATCTGTCCAGGAGGTCGGCTGCCGCCAGCTGATCGTCGCCGACGGGGCCCGGTCCTCACTGGGTCGCAAGCTGGGCCGGCGCTGGCATCAGGAGACGGCGTACGGCGTCGCGGCCCGCGGCTATCTGAGCACCGAGCGCGGCGACGAGCCCTGGCTGACGTCGCATCTGGAACTGCGCTCCCCCGACGGCGCCGTGTTGCCCGGCTACGGCTGGATTTTCCCGCTGGGCAACGGCGAGGTGAACATCGGCGTCGGGGCGTTGGCGACCTCGAAGCGCCCGGCCGACCTGGCGCTGCGGCCGCTGATCTCCTATTACACCGACCTGCGCCGCGACGAATGGGGCTTTGACGGTGCACCGCGCGCGGTGTCGTCGGCCCTGCTGCCGATGGGCGGCGCGGTGTCCGGGGTGGCCGGCCCGAACTGGATGCTGATCGGCGACGCCGCGGCCTGCGTCAACCCGCTCAACGGCGAGGGCATCGACTACGGGCTGGAGACCGGGCGGCTCGCTGTCGAGCTGCTGGGCGCGCGCGATCTGTCGCACACCTGGCCGTCGGTGCTGCAGCAGCACTACGGCCGCGGGTTTTCGGTCGCGCGCCGGCTCGCGCTGTTGTTGACCTTCCAGCGGTTCCTGCCGGCGACGGGGCCGATCGCGATGCGCTCCCGCACGTTGATGACGATCGCCGTGCGGGTGATGGCGAACCTGGTCACCGACGACGACGCGGACTGGGTGGCGCGGGCATGGCGCGGCGGCGGCCGGGCGTCACGGCTGCTGGATCGCCGGCCGCCGTTCGGCTGAGCCCGCCAAGCATCAAGTTGGTTGACATATATCAGGCTGATTGATATATCTTGGGCATGACTGAGACAGACTTCCAATTCGAATCGGCGTATCGCGGTGAGTCCGAGCAGATTGGCAAGGGTGTGCGACCGCCGTGGAGCATCGGCAGACCACAGCCCGAGCTGGCCGCCCTGATCGAGCAGGGCAAGTTTCACGGCGAGGTGCTGGACGTGGGCTGCGGGGAAGCCGCCATCTCGCTGCATCTGGCCGAGTTGGGCTACACCACCGTCGGGCTGGACCTGTCGCCGACCGCCATCGAGCTGGCGCGGCGTGACGCCGCGAAGCGCGGCCTGAGCAACGCCAGCTTCGAGGTCGCCGACATCAGCGATTTCTCCGGATATGACGGCCGGTTCGGCACCATCGTCGACTCGACGTTGTTCCACTCGATTCCGGTCGAGGCCCGTGACGGCTACCAGCGATCGATCGTGCGGGCCGCGGCCCCGGGTGCGTCCTACTTCGCCCTCATCTTCGACAAGGCCGCGGTGCCCGAGGGCCCGATCAACGCGGTCACCGAAAACGATCTGCGCGCCGTGGTGTCCCAGTACTGGGTCGTGGACGAGATCCGGCCGGCCCGCCTGCACGCCGCGATACCGAGACAGGCGCGGCAGGACTTTTTCGCCATGCCCGGCGCGCAGGTCCGCGAAGAAGCCGATGGCCTGGTCTCGATCGGCGGCTGGTTACTGTCGGCGCACCTGGAATGAGGTGTATAGTCCGGCTAATGAAGGGGACGAACCTCGCTGCCAGTGTGGCCATGGCAGCAGCCGCAATCGCCTTGGCCGCACCCGCGCAGGCCGACGACTACGACGCCCCGTTCAACGCCCAGCTGCACACCTACGGCATCTACGGTCCGCAGGACCAAACCGCGTGGCTGGGCAAGATCACCTGCGAGCGGATCACCCGGGGCGTGGACCACAGCCCCTACGCCTCGGCCACGTTCATCCAGCGCAACCTGGCCCTGGGGACCACGCAGGGTCAGGCATTCCAGTTCCTGGGCGCCGCGATCGACCACTACTGCCCCGACCAGGTCGGCTTCATCCAGTCCGCCGGCGCCCACTAGGCGGGCTTGTAGCCGGCGTGCAACGCCACGATGCCGCCGGTCAGATTGCGCCACCGCACCGCTGACCACCCCGCCGCCGAGATCTGGTGTGCCAGCGTCGGCTGGTCGGGCCACGCTCTGATCGACTCGGCGAGGTAGACGTAGGCGTCCGGGTTGCTGGACACCGCCCGCGCCACCCGCGGCAACGCCCGCATCAGGTACTCCTTGTACGCGGTGGCGAACAGCGCGTTGGTGGGCGTGGAGAATTCGCACACCACCAGCCGGCCGCCGGGGCGGGTGACGCGGGCCATCTCACGCAGGCCCGCCAGCGGGTCGGCGACGTTGCGCAACCCGAAACTGATCGTGACGGCGTCGAATGCCCCGTCGGCGAACGGCAGCCGGGTGGCGTCACCGGCGACCTTGGGCACCTTGCGCGCCGCACCGGCGCCGAGCATCCCGACCGAGAAGTCGGCGGCCACACACCAGGCCCCGGACTTGGCCAGCTCCACCGTGGAAACCGCGGTGCCCGCGGCCAGGTCCAGCACCTTGTCTCCAGGTCCGAGCCGCAGCGCCGAGCGGGTGGCGCGCCGCCAGTGCCGATCCCGGCCCAGCGACAGCACCGTGTTGGTCAGGTCATACCGGCGGGCGACACCGTCGAACATCGATGCGACATCCCGGGGATCCTTGTCCAGGGCGGCGCGATTCATGTGTTTGACGCTACCGGGTCAGTACTGCCGGTACCTGCGCTGGACGTGTTCTTGCCGGATCCGGATTTGCTCGCGGCGTTCCTCGCCGGAGACGACGCGGGTGGTGGCGGGCAGCTGCTCGCGCACGCGCGCGACGGGCAGCTTGGTCACCGTTGCCTTCGGCAATTCGGCGGGCGCCGCCGGATACGTCCACCGCAGCGTGAGGAACCCGTTGCGGTGCCCGGCGGTGTCGAGCCAGTTGGGCACGCCCGGGTCGGTCTCGGCGACCACATAGCGCACGGTTCCGTCGGGGTCCGGTTCGGCCTGAAATCCGTTGAGGCTGCTGGTGTGGTTGGCGTAGTCCAGTGACTCGCCCCACAGATTGGACAGGTGGAAACCCGTGTAGGCGGGCGGTATTGGGACGACGACCTCGATGAGCAGGGCCTCGTCGGGCTCCAGATCGAAGACGCCGCCGCAGAACACGTTGGTGCTTTGGCCGCCGCCGGTCGCCAGGTTGGCCAGGGCGGGCTGGTTGAGGTCGTTGCGGGGCATGAGGGTGAACCCGTCGCCGTTCTTGTCGCCGTGCGCCTCGAGGATGACGTCGTAGAACTCATTCCAGAACCGCATCTGGTTTTCGACGATCGTGCCGACGCGACGGATGTTTTCCGCCGCGGTCGTGGGATCGCTTGGTGCGGGATGGGTGCCCTCCTTGCCGATCTGGGCGATGTGCAGATCGGGTGCCACTTCGTGTTCCCAGTCGTGAAAGAGCATGCGGGCGACCAGGAATCGCGCGGTCGCGTCGCCGTCGGCGGTGGCGATGAAGTTTCCGCGGCAATCCGCCGGCCGTTGCGGGGCCAGCAGGATCTCGAAAAGGCCGTCGTCGTCGACCGCGAGCTCGGAGGTGTCCAGCAACCCGGTGATCACGCGCCCGCCGGGCCCGAGCTCGGCGAGGCTGCCGGTGTCTCCGGCATAGACGCTGTGTGCTTCAAAGATGATGTACTGCGGCGCTTTCGGACCGACCAGCCGGCCACGCACCCGGTACGTCTTGGCGCCGTCGATCGCCGCCGAGAGATACAGCGCGTCGGCGTTGTCGATGGTCGCCTTGTCCTGCGGTTGGATGGCCCGCCGGAAGTAGGGGTAGTCGGGATCTTCGAAGAAGGCACGTTCGATGCCGCTGAACACGAAGCCCAGCAGGTAGCGGTAGCCCTCGGCGAGTCCCAAGGCGGAGACGGGCGGAGCGTGCAGGTCGGACGAGTCGACGGCGTCGCGGGCCCGGTTCAGCGCGTCGAGCAGGTCGGCCCAGGCCGCGCGCAGACTTTCCGCTGGGCTTTCATTGGACACGGGCGTCGTCTCCTTCTGTCTCCCAATGGTATTCGTCGAACAGGCTCGCCAACCGGGCACGGATCTCGTGGGCGTCCAGGCCGAATTCCTCGAGGCTGTAACGGTGATCGGATTCATGGCCGCCGCGCGCGGCCGCCGAGTCGAATGCCTCGGCAGCCGGCGGGGTTACGTCGAGGTCCAACTCGTCATAGATCCGGCGCATCGTGACATCGGGTTTAGCGATCAGTTCGCGATAGTCGACGACGCTGGACCGCACCTCGGGGTGTTTGGCCAAAACGTCCAGCGGACGCTGGTAGGAGTCGATCGACTGGTCGGCCAGCACCCGCAACGACTTGGCGATCAACCGCACGTCACGGCCGCGCAGGCCCCACTCGACCTGCAGCATCTTGAGCAGACTCGGGATCGTCTCGTAGGGATTGCGCATGGGCACAACGATTCTCGCGTCCGGGAACGTCTCGATCAGCGCTTCGACGCGACCGCAGAAGGTGGGGTTCTTGCTCAGGTGTGTCCCGCCGCCGTTGGCGGCGATTTGGCGCCGAACGCATTCCTTGTAGAAATCCATGGCCCGTCGCCGTTTGCGTGGCGGCCACTCGTCGACATAGTAGAAGTCGAGCTCGCCCATGAACGGGAACATCAGGATCCAGAACCCCGAACACAGCGACCAGGTCAGAAACGCGTCGTCCTCTTCCGGGACGAAGAATCCGGTCTTGTGCATGTCTTCGGTCGGCGCGAACCGCGCCTCCTCGATGGCGTCGAGCCGGCGCCGCAGCCGGCTTCCCGTTGCGGCATCGACACGAAACAGCAAGCGCAGCATGCGCTTTTCCAGTAGCGACGGGAAGAACAACTCGTACATCACCGGGTAGCTGAACTGCGGGTCGGCGGCCATCAGCCGGTGCAGGTAGGTGGTGCCGCTGCGGGCGTGCCCGATGCAGAACGTCGGCGCGATCACCCGCGTGCGGCGCAACGACGGAAACAGGATGGGATCGAGCGCGAAGCACAGCGCGTGGATCGCCGCGACGGCCGGCACCCCGACCAGGAAGCCAAAGTAGCGTTTCCAGCGCGCCGACGCCGGCGGGTCCCGGCGCAGCAGCCGAAGCATGGTTCGGTAGTTGGACCAGTCGAAATAGAAACGCGTTGCCTGCATGAGTTCTCCTCGACGCACCGCGGCCAAGCTATCGGCATTTTCTTGACTATGTCAAGTACCTGTGGCTACCTTCGGACTCATGCAGGTCTTCGCCGCGATGGCGCCCGAGCTTCCGCTGGCCGCGGTGCCGGCCTACACCCGCCGCGTGGAACGGTTGGGATTCGACGGCGTGCACATCGCCGAGACCATTCACGACTCGATGGCCGTGGCGTTGCTTGCGGTCGAGCACAGCACCCGCATCGTGGTGCGGACCGCGGTGACGTTGGCGTTCGTGCGCAGCCCGACGCTGGTGGCCTATACCGCCTGGGACCTGGCGATCCTGTCCGGCGGGCGATTTGAGCTGGGCCTGGGGACTCAGATCCGGCAGAACATCGCGGACCGCTTCGGCATGCCCTGGACCGAGCCGCGGGCGCGCATGACCGAATACATCGCGGTCCTGAAAGAGCTCTTTGAGGCGTTCCGCACTGGGCAGGGCGTGCGCTACGAAGGCGACGTCTACCGGGTCACCCGCCTGCAGCCCTATTTCAATCCGGGTCCCAAAGACATTGAGCCACCCCGTATCTGGCTGGGTGCGGTCAACGCCGGCATGTGCGAGCTTGCCGCCCGGGCCACCCGCGGGGTGGTGACGCATTCCACCAACTCCGACCCGGCGTATCTGCGCGACGTGGTGTGCCCGGCGCTGCGACGCGGAGCCCAGCACAGCGGGCGCGACGACCGGCCGTCCGTCGTCGTCTCGACCGCGATCGCCACCGGCAATTCCGACGCGGACGTCGCGCGGGAACGGGAACGACAACGCCGCATGCTGGCCTTCCTGCTGTCCACCCCGGCGTATGCGCCGGCGCTCAAGCGGCGCGGCTGGACCGAAATGGTCGAGCGCCTCCGCGCCCTGACGAAGGAACAGCGATGGGACGAATTGCCCACGGTACTCAGCGATCTCGTGCTCGATGAACTCCTGACGTGCGGACGGTATGACGAACTGCCGGAGCTCCTTCGGGCGAAGTTCGAGGGCATCGCCGACGCGGTGGTGCTGCCCCCGTTGGCCGATGACGACGACGACCGGATGGTCGGGGCCTGTGTCGATGGTCTTCGGCGGGGGCGATCGTGACGTCGATACGCAAGCTGGATTCGGTGGATTCCATCAGCGCCACGCTCGCGCGCATCGTGCGGCTCAGTGTGAGCCGTTCGGCGTTCGCCCGGCAAGCTCGACAGGCCGGCCAAGCCGACGAAACCGAGTTATCCCAGCCCTCATACGCCTTGCTGCGCGTGCTGGTTGACGAGGGCCCACTGCCGATGGGGCAACTGGCACGCCTGGCCCACATGGACGTCGGGATGACCACGCGCCGCGTGCAAGCCCTAGCGGACGCCGGGCTCGTCGCACGCCGCGCCGATCCCAGCGACGGGCGCGTCGCGGTCATCGAGACCACGGCGGCCGGCGCCCGCGCCGCGCAAGCACTGCACGAGGTGCGCAGGAATCATCTGGCGCGCGCGCTGTCGGACTGGTCGGCGGCCGAACTGCACCAGTTCGATCGGCTGTTGACGAAATTCCTCCGCGACACGACCAGGACGCCGATCGGGGAATGACCCGCCGACGGATGCGTTGCACAACGGCGTGACTGAAAAAGTTTGGTTTATCACCGGGACATCACGCGGATTCGGACGGCAATGGGCCATCGCGGCGCTGGAGCGTGGCGACAAGGTCGCCGCGACGGCGCGCGACACGGCGACGCTGGACGATCTGGTGGAGCGGTACGGCTCAAAAGACGGAGCGTTGCTGCCCATTCGCCTGGACGTCACCGATCGTGACGCCGACTTCGCGGCGGTTAAGCGGGCACACGATCACTTCGGCCGGCTGGACCTTGTGGTGAACAACGCCGGCTACGGCCAATTCGGGTTCGTCGAGGAACTATCCGAGCAAGAGGCGCGCGACCAGATCGAGACCAACGTGTTCGGCGCGCTGTGGATCACCCAGGCCGCCCTGCCCTACCTACGCGAACAGCGCAGTGGGCACATCATCCAGGTGTCCTCGATCGGCGGCATCACCGCGTTTCCCAACGTCGGCATCTACCACGCGTCCAAGTGGGCGCTCGAGGGCTTCTCCCAGTCGCTGGCCCAGGAGGTCGCGCCGTTCGGTGTGCACGTCACGCTGGTCGAACCGATCGGTTACTCCACCGACTGGAGCGGCTCGTCGGCCAAGCACGCCGAGCGCCTGCCCGACTACGCCGAAGTGCACGCGGCCACCGACGCCGAACGCGGGCGACGGTGGTCTAAACCGGGCGACCCCAACGCATCCGCGGCCGCGCTGTTGAAGGTGGTCGACGCCGAAGAGCCGCCGCTGCGGGTGTTCTTCGGGGGTTCGGCGCTCGCGACGGCCAAGGCCGACTACGAAAGCCGGTTACGCAACTGGGAGCAGTGGCAGCCGGTCGCGGAGCTGGCGCAGGGGTAATCGCCGCGCTACGCGTAACGCCGCAGCGAGGTGCGGGCCCGCGCCTGCGGCGACTGCACCGCCTCGTAGTGGCCGAGCAGCTCGTCACAGATGACCGGCCAGCTGCGGCCGAGCACGCTGCGCCGCGCGGCTTGCGCGTAGCGCTGGCGTTCGTCCAGCAGCGCGGCGACGGCCTCGGGCAGCCGCGCCTCAAACTCGTTGACGCCCAACAGCAGTCCGGTGCGGAAGGGGGCTACCAGGTCGCGCGGACCGCCGGCGTCGGGGGCGATCACCGGCAACCCCGACGCCAGTGCTTCCTGCACGACTTGGCAAAACGTCTCGTGTTCACCGGTGTGCACGAAAACGTCCATGCTGGCATACGCCGCGGCGAGCTCGGCGCCGTACAGCGCACCGGTGAAAACCGCTGTGGGCATTGCCGATTGCAGCATCTTCCGATCGACGCCGTCACCGACGATGACGAGCTGAACCGCGTCGTTGGCGGCCAGCGCCCGCAGCCGCTCGGCATGCTTCTCCGGCGCCAGCCGCCCGACGAATCCGACGATCGGCTTGTTGTTCGGCGACCACCGCCGCCTGAGCTTCTCGTCGCGAGCCGACGGCGCGAACCGCAGGATGTCGACGCCGCGCGCCCACTTGTGCACCCGTGGAAAACGGTGGGCAACAAGAGATTCCATTGTCGCGGTGGACGGCGCCAGGGTGCGGTCGGCGAGATTGTGCAAGTGGCGGAACCAGGCCCAGGCCGCGCGCGTCGTGATCCCGATGCCGTAGCTGGCCGCGAACCCCGGGACGTCGGTCTGGTACACCGCCACCGACGGCACACCCAAACGGCGAGCAGCCCGCACCCCGCCCCAGCCGAGCAGCGCCGGCGATGCGAGGTGGATCACATGGGGGTCGAATCCGCGCAGCGCGCGGGTCATTCCGGGCACCGGCAGGCCCAGCGGCAGCGTGGTGACCTTGGGAAACATTCGAGACGGCACCCGATGAATTCGGATGCCGTCATGGATTCGTTCCGCCCGGGGTTCGCCCGGAGGGTTATCGGGTGCGATAACCAGGGCTTCGTGGCCTGTTCGGCGTAGATGCTCGAGGATCCGAAGCACCGAGTTACTGACGCCGTTGACTTGGGGGAGGAAGGACTCGGCGACGATCGCTACGCGCACATCACCCATGGTGGCTCGACCGGCTGTCGACAAGGTTTCGTGTTGGCATACGGGGCGCGAAATTTGCTGGTCAAAGAGTCAGGATGGCACTTCGCGGCGATCCGGTCGACGGTCCAAGCGTCTGTCCAATAAGGCCAACCCGGCCAGCATGATCGCCGCGGCGAGCCAACATACCACCGCGATGGACCCCGCCGGAATGATCGCCAGCCCGGCGTTGCGGTGCTGAACGCGGACGAGGTTCGGGTCCTTCTTGTTGTATTCGACGTAAATCCGCATGCCGGTGGCCAATTGGGACGGATACAGCACGCCGAGCTCGGGCCGGTAGGTGACGCGCTCGGGTGTGACGAACTCGATCGTGGAGCGGCGCGGGCCCGCGCTGAGCACCTCGGCCTGCGCGACACCCATGTTGCGTCGAATCGCCAGGTCGTTGCGCCAGGCGCCGGCCACCAGCAGCACCGACTGCAAAGTGACCAGAGCGGTCACGATCAGAATCGCGATTCGGGCCCAGCGCAGCGCAATTCGTGGCCGGGTTTTCGGTGGTTCGTCGCGGCGTCCGTGAATAAGCAAGCGCAGCAGCGATTTCAGCGAACTCACAGTGCGGCCTTGATGGCCGCGTGTAGCTGCCGCAGCGTGGAGCGGTCGGCCTTGACTTCCAGCACCCGCATTCCGGCGCCGGGTTCGTCGAGGGCCGGTCGCAGCTCGTCGACCTCGATCTGCCGGCTCTCCACGTGGTAGGCGCGGCACAGCGCGCCCACGTCGACGTCGTGGGGGGTGCCGAAGATCCGCGCCGACACGTCGGAGAACCTTGGGTCGCCCTGCTCGAGCAATTCGAAGATGCCGCCGCCGTTGTCGTTGGACACCACGATCGTCAGCTGTTGCGGTGTCGGTTCGGTGGGCCCGATCAACAGCCCGGAGCTGTCGTGCACGAACGTCAGGTCGCCGATCAGCGCAATGGTGCGGCCCTCGTGGGCCAGGGCCGCACCGATCGCCGTGGAGACCGTGCCGTCGATGCCGGCCACCCCGCGGTTGGACCGGACCCGGATCCCGTGCCGGTCGAGGCCGACCAGCGCCGCGTCGCGCACCGGGTTCGACGCGCCGAGCACCAGCTGGTCGCCGGGCCGCAGCGCGTCGGCGACGGCGGCGGCGACGTGCAGGCCGGTCGTCAACGGGTGGGCGGCCAGCTGGCCGCGGACGGCGTCGTAGGCGTGCCGGTTGGCCTCCGCGCAGCGCTGCAGCCAGGCCGGGTCCGGCGTCCCCGTGGTAACCGCGCGGGTGCCGGTGGCCTGCGAATTGCCCGAGACGTCCGGCCAGCGCGGCCCGGTGGTCAGCGCGTAGACCGGCACTTTCGGATCGGCCAGCAGCGCCGACACCGGCCGGTGCAGCGTCGGGCGGCCGAGCATGATCACCTGCTTGGGGCGCAGCAGCGGCAGCGCCAGCGGGTGCAACGGGTTGGGCCGGGACTCCCCCGTCGGCGCCGTCGGCTCGGCGACGGTCGGCAAACCCGCGAGGTTGGGGTGCACACCCGCGCCGTGCCCGGCGATGACGACGGTGTCGGGCGTCAGGTCGATGTCCAGGGGCTGGTCGAAGGTGACCGCCGGCGTGTAGGTCCACGGCTTACCGTCGGGGCGGCCCGGCGGGACGACCGCGCCGTGCGGCTCCGGGTCGGGCACCAGCGGCTCGCGTAGCGGGATGTCGAACTGCACCGGGCCGGCGTTCGCCGAGCGAGAACCGGTGGCGGCCGCCAACACCCGGCAGGTCGCCGAGCGCCAGGTGGCGTTGAACGAATCCAGCCGCTCGGGTGCGTCCTCGGCCAGGCCGAGGCTGATGGCGGCGCGGGCCTGGGTGCCGAAGTAGCCCAACTGCTCCATGGTCTGGTTGGCCCCGGTGCCGAGCAGCTCGTAGGGCCGGTTGGCCGAGAGCACGATCAGCGGCACCCGGGCGTAGTTGGCCTCGACGACCGCCGGCCCGAGGTTGGCCACCGCGCTGCCCGAGGTCATCGCGACGCAGACCGGCGCGCCGGCGGAGATCGCCAGCCCGATGGCCAGATAGCCCGCGGTGCGTTCGTCGATGCGGACGTGTAGCCGGATCCGGCCGCCGCGGTCGGCTTCCTGCAGCGCGAACGCCAGCGGGGCGTTGCGCGACCCGGGGCATAGCACCACGTCGCGGACTCCGCCGCGGATCAGCTCGTCGACGACGACGCGGGCCTGTGTCGTCGAGGGGTTCACTCCTACAGGGTGTCACAGCTTGGCGTTGACTCTGAGATATGGGAGTCAGTGGGCGTCAGCCGGGCTTGACGCTGGCGAAGAACTGCAATATCGCGGCGTTGACCGCCTCCGGGCGTTCGAAGAACCCGAGATGACCGGCGTCGGGGATTTGCAGGTAGCGGCCCTTGGGCAGCGCGTCGGCGACTTCCCGTCCGAGGTGGGGCGGGGTCACCACGTC
Organism: Mycobacterium conspicuum; assembly: GCF_010730195.1. Taxonomy (NCBI): domain Bacteria; kingdom Bacillati; phylum Actinomycetota; class Actinomycetes; order Mycobacteriales; family Mycobacteriaceae; genus Mycobacterium; species Mycobacterium conspicuum. Next base: position 460,921 of record NZ_AP022613.1, on the reverse strand, counting down.
GTCGGCGAACCCGATCACCAACACCGGTGTGGCGATACTGCGGTAGGCGGGCAGCCGGTTGGTCTGCGGGGCGCAGTCCAACTGGCAGCGCAGTCCAGGGGTGGACTGGATCGGCCACATGTTGAACATCTCGACCCAGTCGGCGACGGCCGCGTCGTCGTTGAGCGTCTTGCGCGAAAAGCTTTCCAGCAAGCGCGATTTCGTCGCGTAGGCCGGCGGCAGCTGGGCGCCCGAGGCGTACAGCTCGGCTTCGGCGTCACGAAAGGACTGGCGGGTGCGATCCAAGCGGCCGCGGGTGGCCATCAGCGCGGCGGCGGTGACGAGCTCCGGCCGGACCACCATGAGTTCCTGGGCGATGTACGAGCCCATCGACACCCCGACGATGCGCGCCGGCGCGGCGCCCAGGGACTCGATCAGCTCCGCGGTGTCGGCGACCATGGTCTGGGTGGTGAACCCCTCGGCGTTTTCGGTGGCACCGACTCCGCGGTTGTCGAAGGTGATGCAGCGGTATCCGGCCGCCAGGAATGCCGGGACCTGGTGAGGTAGCCAGGTCCGTCCGGCGCCGCCGCGACCGGCGATGAAGACGACGGGATCACCCTTTCCACGGTCGTCATAAGCCAGGTTCGTCACCCGCACGACGGTACAAGCAGCGGAAAGCAGTCTTTGACCCGGTCGATCCACCATTGCCGACGCCGCGGCGGGGCGGCCAGCGCCTGCAGCCGCGCCGGGTCGGGTGTCACCGGGCCGACCGTCAGGTAGCCGTCCGACGGTGCGCGGGTCTGGACGACGTCTTCGACGAACAGCCCGCCGGTGCCCAGCCCGCAGGCGTGCCCGAGCTGCGGCAGCGCCGCCGCCGCGGTCAACCCCTGGCCGATGCCGACGGCCGAATCGAGTGCGCTGGACACCACGACCGGGATGTCGATCTGCGCGGCCACGGCGAGCAGGGCCGAAACCCCGCCCAGCGGAGCGACTTTCAGCACGGCGACATCGGCGGCGCCGGCGCGCACCACGGCCAGCGGGTCGTCGGCCTTGCGGATGCTTTCGTCGGCGGCGATGGGGACCTCGATCCGCCGGCGCAGCGCGGCGAGCTCGTCAACGGTGGCGCAGGGTTGTTCGAGGTATTCCAGCGGGCCGTCGGCGGTCAGCGCTGTCGCGGCTGCGACCGCCTCGTCGACGCTCCAGCCGCCGTTGGCGTCCACCCGCACCGTTTCGACCACAGCCCGCACCGCGTTGACGCGGTCGACGTCGTCGGCCAGCGTCTGCCCCGGCTCGGCCACCTTCACCTTCGCGGTGCGGGCACCCGGGAACCGGGCCAGCACCTCTGCGACCTGGGCGGGCGCGACGGCCGGCACGGTGGCGTTGATCGGGATGCGGTCGCGCAGCAGCGGCGGCGGGCGGCGATACGCGGCCTCGATTCCCGACGCCAGCCAGTGCGCCGCCTCGGGCGGCTGGTATTCGACGAACGCCCCGAACTCCCCCCACCCCGCCGGCCCTTCGATCAACGCGAGCTCGCGGGTGGTGATGCCGCGGAATCGCACGCGCATCGGCAGCGCCACCACGTGCAGGCGGTCGAGCAGTTCTTCCAGGGTCGGGGTCACTGGCGGTAAACCTGGCGGCCCGCCAGGTACGTCGCGCGCACCTCGAGGTCGGCGATCTGCTCGGGCGGCACGGCGCGGGGGTCGGCCGACAGCACCACCATGTCGGCGTACTTGCCGACCTCCAGCGAGCCGGTCACGTCGTCGGCGAACAGCTGCCAGGCGGCATCGATGGTCTGCGCGCGGATCGCCTGCTCGACGGTCAATCGCTCCTCGGGCGCCAGCACCCGGCCGCTGGGTGCCGTGCGGGTCACGGCGACGCTGATGTTGCGCAGCGGCTCCTCGGGGGTGACCGGCGGATCGTTGTGCAGCGAGATACGCATGCCGGTGGCCACCGCGGAACCTGCTGGCATCCAACGGGATCCGCGCTCGGGGCCGAACAAGCCGTCGACAATGACGTCGCCCCAGTAGTGGATCTGGTCGACGAAGATGCTGCAGGTGACGCCGAGGTCGGCGGCCCGTTGCAGCTGCTCGGGCCGGATGGCGCCGACGTGTTCGAGCCGCAGCCGGTGGTCGGCGCGCGGATTACGGCGCAGCGCTTCTTCGTAGACGTCGAGGATGGTGTCGACGCCGGCGTCGCCCTGCACGTGGCACGCCATCTGCCAGCCCATCGGGTAGTAGGCGCCGACGATTTCGGTGAGCTGCTCCGCGGTGTAGTTGGCGCATCCGCACGAGCCGGGCGGTACGCCGATGGTGCGCGTCGCCTCGGTGTCCAGGTAGGGAAAGCTCAGTGCGATGTTGCCGATCCACGGCGAGCCGTCGACCCAGATCTTGATGCCGACCTGACGCAACATGTCGTCGCCGTCGCCGGGTTTGGCCGTGGTGGCCATCCGCGGATTGGAAACCTCGTAGGTTCGCAGCCGCACCGTGAGCTGGCCGCGCAGCTGCTCGACCAGGGGCCGGAAGTTCGGGTCGAAGGCCATCTCCGAGCAGGTGGTCAGCCCGGCGCGGTTGAGCCGGGCGCACTCGGCGAGCAGCATCGCCGGGTAGCTATCGGCCTGGATGGCGCCGCCCAGCAGCGGGAACACCGCGGCGATCTCCTCGGCGGTGCCGTCGAGGTCGCCGTTGGCGTCGCGGCCGTATTTGGCGCCCTTGGGGTCGGGGGTGTCGCGGCTCAGACCGTTGAGCCGGGCGGCCTGCGAATTGAAGAACGCCTTGTGCCCGGAATTGTGGATGATCACCAGCGGCCCGTCCGGCGCGAGGTCGTCGAGCCAGGCCAGCGTGGGCTCCGGTAGGCCGGGCTGCAGCAGCGCGTCCCAGCCGTTGAGGTAGGCGCCGGCCGATCCCCGCCGCGCCACCTCGCGGTGGATCGCCGCGACGACGGCGTCGGGGTCGGGGATGGTGACCGGCCGGATGTCGACGATGCGGTCCGACAGTGCGACCGCTTCCATCAGCGGATGACCATGTGCCTCAACGAATCCCGGCATCAGGCAGCCGTCCCCGATATCGACGACTTCGGTGTCGGGGCCGGCCAGCGCGGTGACCTCGGACCGGTCCCCCACCGCGGTGATCCGCCCGTCGGTCACCGCCAGCGCCTCCGCGGTGGGCCGCTTCGCGTCGACGGTCAGTAGGTTTCCGATGACGACGAGATCGGGGGCGGCCATGTGCACAAATGCTAGTGGCGATCGCGAGTGCGGCGAAGCCGAGCGAAGCGGGTCGCCACGAATGTGGTCGTGGCGATCGCGAGTGCGGCGAAGCCGAGCGAAGCGGGTCGCCACGAATGGACCTGTGGCGATCGCGAGTGCGGCGAAGCCGAGCGAAGCGGGTCGCCACGAATCAGACCATGCACCGAGGGCGAGCCCGACGCGAATTGCAACACGTTCTAGTCTGGCCCCTATGAGTGACGATCTGTTGCGCCATCCCACCCACAACGGCCACCTGCTGGTGGGCGCGCTCAAGCGGCACAAGAACCGGCCGGTGCTGTTCCTCGGCGACACCACGCTGACCGGTGGTCAGCTGGCGGAGCGGATCAGCCAGTACACCCAGGCGTTCGAGGCGCTGGGCGCCGGCACCGGTGTGACCGTGGGGCTGCTGGCGTTGAACCGCCCGGAGGTGCTGATGATCCTGGGCGCCAGCCAGACCCAGGGCTACCGGCGCACCGCGCTGCACCCGCTCGGCTCGCTGGACGACCACGCGTACGTGCTCTCCGATTGCGGCGCCAGCTCGCTGATCGTCGACCCCAACCCGGCGTTCGTCGAGCGGGCGCTGGGGCTGTTGGAGAAGGTCGCCTCGCTCAAGCAGATCCTCACCATCGGCCCGGTGCCGGAGGCGTTGCGGGGCGTGGCCGTCGACCTGTCGGCCGAGGCGGCGAAGTACGAGCCCAAGCCGCTGGTGGTGGCCGAGCTGGCGCCCGACCACATCGGCGGCATGGCCTACACCGGCGGCACCACCGGAAAGCCCAAGGGCGTGATGGGCACCACCGGCAACATCGCCGCGATGACCCAGATCCAGCTCGCCGAATGGGAGTGGCCCGAGCACCCGCGGTTCCTGATGTGCACGCCGCTGTCGCACGCCGGCGCCGCGTTCTTCACGCCGACGGTGGTCAAGGGCGGCGAGATGGTCGTGCTGGCCAAGTTCGATCCGGCCGAGGTGCTGAAAACCATTGAAGAACAAAAGATTACGGCCACGATGCTGGTGCCGTCGATGCTCTACGCGCTGATGGACCACCCGGATTCGCACACCCGCGACCTGTCGTCGCTGGAGACCGTTTACTACGGCGCGTCGGCGATGAACCCGGTGCGGCTGGCCGAGGCGATCCGGCGTTTCGGCCCGATCTTCGCCCAGTACTACGGCCAGTCCGAGGCCCCGATGGCGATCACCTACCTGTCCAAGGCCGATCACGACGAGAAGCGGCTGACCTCGTGCGGGCGTCCGACGTTGTTCGCGCGGGTGGCGCTGCTGGGCGAGGACGGCAAGCCGGTGCCGCAGGGCGAGCCGGGCGAAATCTGCGTCAGCGGACCGCTTTTGGCTGGCGGCTACTGGAATCTGCCCGAGGCCACGGCCGAGACATTTAAGGACGGCTGGCTGCACACCGGGGACATGGCCCGCGAGGACGAGGACGGCTTCTACTTCATCGTCGACCGGGTCAAGGACATGATCGTCACGGGCGGGTTCAATGTCTTCCCGCGCGAGGTCGAGGACGTCATCGCCGAGCATCAGGCCGTCGCGCAGGTGTGCGTGGTCGGCACGCCCGACGACAAGTGGGGCGAGGCCGTCACCGCGGTGGTGGTGCTGCGTGCCGACGCGGCCCGCGACGACGCCGCGATCGAGAAGATGACCGCCGAAATCCAGGCCGCGGTCAAGGACCGTAAGGGCTCGGTGCAATCACCCAAGCGGGTGGTGGTGGTCGACGCGCTGCCGCTGACCGGCCTGGGCAAGCCGGACAAGAAGGCCGTCCGGGCCCAGTTCTGGGAGGGCGCCGCGCGCGCCGTCGGCTGATTGCTCCCCGAGCGTCACGCCAGCTCGACGATGGCGTCGAGGCATTTCGGAGGTAACGTCGCAATCGTGAGCGAGCACATCAAGCCACCCTGGTGGCTCAAGCCGGCTAACAAGGTCTTCATCCAGATGTCGCGGCTGGGAATGAGTTTCGGCGGCGAGAGCCCGGTCGTGCTGACGGTGCCCGGCCGCAAGTCCGGCACCCCGCGGTCCACCCCGGTGACACCGATGACCCTCGACGGCACGCGCTACGTCGTCGGCGGCTTCCCCGGCGCGGATTGGGTGCAAAACGTCCGCGCCGCAGGCGAAGTCACGCTCCGCCGGGGCCGTAACACCGAGCGCGTGCGCATGGTGGAGCTATCCGGCGAGGACGCCAAGCCGGTGCTGAGGGCGTTTCCCACCGAGGTGCCCACCGGTGTGGGTTTCATGAAGCGCTCCGGGCTCGTCAAGGACGGTCGCCCCGAGGAATTCGAGGCGCTGGCCGGGCGATGCGCCGTCTTCCGTTTCGATCCGATCTAGTAATGCACCGCCTGCCGTTGATCGTGGCGTTGTCAGCCTGGGTGAGCATCGCACCGATAGCCAAGGCAGGGCCCGGCTGCGCGCCGGGCGGGGCCCCTCCCCCGGCCGGCGCGGCGCACCGGCAGGTCGCCAACCTTGACGGCGGCGACGGACCGTCCACGCTGTGGGTCGGCGGCGGCGCCAACCGCGTCGTGGGCGTCACCACCGCAGGCGGCGGCAACTCCGACGTGCAGATCTCCTCAACAAGCCCAATTCCGTTGGCCGCCTTGGCCATTGATGCGCAGGACAACGGCGGCAATCAGATCATCGTCAGCGACGGGCGCAGCGCGCGGCTGTACACGTTCGCCGACTGCCGGCTGCAGGCCGTGGTGGACGCCCACTACGGCCGGCCGTTTCTGTTCGATCTGCAGAACTTGCGGGGCAACGGCACCGGGGTCGGCTGCAGCGATCTCGGTGACGGTCGGCACCTGGTCGGGCTGCAGGCCGTCGGCAACGGCGGCCAGTGGACGGTGCGTCGTACCGAGATCGACGTGAACGGGACGGTGGCGACCACCGGACGGTCCGATACCGTGACAGCGACCTCCGCGCAGGACCCCGCGGTGACCTCGGCGCAGACCATCAGCTGCGGCGACCTCACCATCAGCCAGGATGGAGTTCAACAGCCTTGAGTGACAACCCCTTTGACGCTTCGGCGTGGCGGCCCGTGGACGGTTTCGGCGATCTGACCGACATCACCTACCACCGCCACGTGAAGGATGCGACCGTGCGGGTGGCGTTCAACCGGCCCGAGGTGCGCAACGCGTTTCGGCCGCACACGGTCGACGAGCTGTATCGGGTGCTCGACCACGCCCGGATGTCCCCCGACGTGGGCGTGGTCCTGCTGACCGGCAACGGGCCCTCCCCCAAGGACGGCGGCTGGGCGTTTTGCTCCGGCGGCGACCAAAGAATTCGCGGGCGCTCCGGCTACCAATATGCCTCCGGCGAGACGGCGGACACGATCGACGCCGCCCGCGCCGGCCGGCTGCACATCCTCGAGGTGCAGCGGCTGATCCGGTTCATGCCCAAGGTGGTCATCTGCCTCGTCAACGGCTGGGCGGCCGGCGGCGGGCACAGCCTGCACGTGGTCTGCGACCTCACCCTGGCCAGCCGCGAGCACGCCCGCTTCAAGCAGACCGACGCGGACGTCGGCAGCTTCGACGGCGGTTACGGCAGCGCGTATCTGGCCCGTCAGGTGGGCCAGAAGTTCGCCCGCGAGATCTTCTTCCTGGGCCGCACCTATACCGCCGAGCAGATGCACCACATGGGCGCGGTCAACGAGGTCGTCGACCACGCCGAGCTGGAGACCGTCGCAATCCAGTGGGCGGCCGAGATCAACGCGAAATCGCCTCAGGCGCAACGCATGCTGAAGTTCGCGTTCAATCTGCTCGACGACGGCCTGGTCGGTCAGCAGCTGTTCGCCGGCGAGGCGACCCGGCTGGCGTACATGACCGACGAGGCCGTCGAGGGACGCGACGCCTTCTTGGAGAAGCGACCCCCGGACTGGAGCCCGTTCCCGCGATATTTCTAGGGTCGCGCCCCCATAGACTGCCCAAGTGAGTAAGAGCCCGCTGCGCCGCTTGACCGAGCAGATCGCCCTCGCCAGCATGCGACCGCCCGCCGCGCCGCAAATACTGATCAACCGGCCCGCGATCAAACCGATCAACCTGGACGGCAAACGCGTCCTGCTCACCGGCGCGTCGTCGGGCATCGGCGAGGCGGCGGCCGAGCAGTTCGCGCGGCGCGGCGCGACCGTCGTCGTCGTGGCCCGCCGCCAGGACCTGCTGGATGCGCTGGCCGACCGGATCAGCGCGGCCGGCGGCACCGCGATCGCCGTGCCCTGCGACCTGTCGGATATGGCGGCCATCGACGCGCTGGTGGCCGACGTCGAACAGCGCGTCGGCGGCATCGACATCCTGGTCAACAACGCCGCCCGGTCGATCCGGCGGCCGCTGGCCGCGTCGCTGGAACGCTGGCACGACGTCGAGCGGGTCATGGCGCTCAACTACTACGGCCCGCTGCGGCTGATCCGCGGGCTTGCGCCCGGCATGCTCGCGCGGGGCGACGGCCACATCATCAACGTCTCGACCTGGGGCGTGATGTCGGAGGCCTCGCCGATGTTCGGGGTGTACAACGCGTCCAAGGCCGCGCTGGGCTCGATCAGCCGGGTCGTCGAAACCGAGTGGGGCCACAAGGGGGTGCATGCGACGACGCTCTACTACCCGTTGGTGGCGACCCCCATGATCAAACCCACGAAGGCGTACGACGGGATGCCCGCTTTGAGCGCAGCAGAAGCCGCCGAATGGATGATCACCGCCGCCCGCACCCGGCCGGTGCGGATCGCGCCGCGGGTCGCGGTCGCCCTGGGCGCGTTGAACACCGTGGGGCCGCGCTGGGTCAATGCGCTCATGCAACGGCGCGCCGACCACCTCGGCGAACCGCAATAACTCCCGGAGGTTGAGGCGCCGACGTCTGCCGCAGGTGAACCACTGTTCGGTGTGCGTTGAAGGCATTGAGTGTGAACGTGTGGCGGGAATCGGGCCGAATTTCCGCCCTGGTTTCACACACAAAGCCCTGGGCTCACACTCAAAGGTCCAACCTGCGGCGGCCTGGCTTCACACGCAAAGCCGTGAGCCTGACCCATGACGTGGTAGACACGAGACCATGGAGATCCTGGCCAGCAGGATGCTGCTCAGGCCGGCGGACTATCAGCGGTCGTTGAGCTTCTACCGCGACGAGATCGGTCTGGCGATCGCCCGGGAATACGGCGCGGGCACAGTGTTTTTCGCCGGGCAGTCCCTGCTCGAGCTGGCCGGTTACGGTTCGCCCGACCATTCTCGCGGCCCCTTCCCCGGCGCGCTGTGGCTTCAGGTCCGCGACCTGCTCGCGACCCAGGCGGAGCTAGTTAGCCGGGGAGTGCCGATCGCCCGCGAAGCACGCCGCGAATCGTGGGGTCTGCACGAGATGCATGTGATCGATCCGGATGGCATAACGCTGATTTTCGTCGAGGTTCCGGGCGACCATCCGCTGCGCCGCGATACCCGAGGCGGTTCCCGGGGAACGGTTGGTTAACTGGAGGGTAACAACAGGCGACGACTCGCGGTCTAGCTGCGATTTGGCCGCTTCTGTATTCGACAAGCGAATGTTCCAGCTACGAGAATCATGGCCTGTGAACATCAACTTGTTCCTCTTGATCATTGTCGTCATCACGGCACTGGCATTCGACTTCACCAACGGTTTCCATGACACCGGCAACGCCATGGCGACCTCGATCGCCAGCGGCGCGCTCAAGCCCAAGGCGGCGGTAGCCCTCTCCGCGGTCCTCAACCTGGTAGGCGCATTCATGTCCACGGCCGTGGCGGCCACGATCGCCAAAGGCCTCATCGACGGGCACATCGTCACGCTGGAACTGGTCTTTGCCGGTCTCGTCGGCGGCATCGTCTGGAACCTGCTCACCTGGCTCTTCGGTATCCCTTCGAGTTCCTCGCACGCGCTGATCGGCGGCATCGTGGGCGCCACCATGGCCGCCGTGGGCGCGCACGGGGTGATCTGGAAGAACATCGTCTCCAAGGTGCTCGTCCCGGCCGTCGTCGCCGCAATCCTCGCGGTCGTGGTCGGGGCGATCGCGACCTGGCTGGTCTACCGCATTACCCGCGGGGTGCCGGAAAATCGCTCCGAGGCCGGGTTCCGGTACGGCCAGTGGGGCTCGGCCTCGCTGGTTTCGCTGGCGCACGGCACCGGTGACGCCCAGAAGACGATGGGCATCATCTTTTTGGCGCTGATGTCCTACGGCGCGGTCAGCAAGAACGAGTCCATGCCGCCCTTCTGGGTCATCTTGTGCTGCGCCGTGGCCATGGCCTTGGGCACCTACCTTGGGGGCTGGCGGATCATCCGCACCCTGGGCAAGGGGCTGGTGGAGATCAAGTCGCCGCAGGGCATGGCCGCCGAATCATCCTCGGCCGCAGTGATTCTGCTGTCCACCCACTTCGGGTACGCGCTGTCGACGACGCAGGTCTGCACCGGATCGGTGCTGGGCAGCGGCTTGGGCAAGCCCGGCGGCGAGGTGCGCTGGGGCGTCGCCGGCCGGATGGTGACCGCATGGCTGATCACGCTCCCTTCGGCCGGATTGGTCGGCGCGATCACCTACTGGATCGTGCACCTCATCGGCGGGTACCCCGGCGCGGTCATTGGCTTCTCGCTGCTGGTCGCGGTCTCCGCCGCCATCTACATCCGGTCGCGCCGGGTCAAGGTCGACCACAACAACGTCAACGAGGACTGGGAAGGCAGCCTGACAGCCGGGCTCGAAGGCGACGACAGCAAGCCGTCCGTGAAGGTGGGACCCAGTGGGTCCGCGTCTGACGACGACACTCTGACCGCGAGGAGCGCCTGATGCACCACGGTGGCTTTAGCGACTGGTTCAACTACCAGGCCAGCCTGAAGATCCTGCTCTTTTCCATGCTGGCCGGTGCCGCACTGCCGGGGTTGTTCGCACTGGGGCTGCGGCTGCAAGCCGTCGGCAATGGGTACGTTTCGGCCACCAAAGGCGGCACGCCGCAGCGCAACCCGATGTTGCTCGGGATCGCCTGGGTGATCTACGCGGTGGTCGTCCTGGTGATCCTGTTCGCCCTGGCCTACATTTCCCGGGAGTTCATCGCGCATCACACCCACTATCCCTTCCTGGGAGCCAAGGCGACGTAGCATCTGAGCGTGCAGGTCTACCCGATCGCCGATCCGCCTCCCGGAGGGAGCGCACAGTGAACGGATTCCTCAGCTCAGTCATCTCGTGGTTGCGCGCGGGATATCCGGAGGGCGTTCCGCCGACCGACACCTTCGCGGTGCTGGCGTTGCTGACTCGCCGGCTGGGCAACGACGAAGTCAAGATCGTGGCCCACGAACTGCTGCAGCGCGACGACTTCGATGATGTCGACATCGGCGTGCTGATCAGCAAAATCACCGACGAGCTGCCGTCGCAAGAGGACATCGAGCGGGTACGCACTCGGCTGGCCGCCCAGGGTTGGCCGTTCGATGACGACAGCCAAGCCGGAGACCAGGCATAGCCGTCCTGCGTGCGCTCGGCGTCCCGCCGGGCTCCGCCGCCAAGGTCCTGTTGCCCGCCCTGGAACGGGTGCTGGACGGGCGTGATCCCGCACTGGTCGCGGTGCCCTCCGACGGCGATCACGACACCATGCTGCGCGCCCTGCGCGTGGGGTCCGAGATCGACGACGACGTCGCCGTGGTGGTGACGACCTCGGGAACCACCGGCGCACCCAAGGGTGCGATGCTGACCGCCGCCGCCCTGACCGCCAGCGCGTCGGCCACCCACGCGCGCCTCGGCGGCCCGGGCAGTTGGCTGCTGGCGTTGCCGGCGTACCACATCGCGGGTCTGCAGGTGTTGGTGCGCAGCGCACTTGCCGGCACCGCGCCCGTCGAGCTGGACGTCACGCGCGGCTTCGACATTGCCGAATTGCCCAGCGCCATAAGCCAATTGGGCCCCGGCCGGCGATACACGTCGCTGGTCGCCGCCCAGCTCGCCAAGGCGCTCACCGACCCTTCGGCCGCGGCCGCGCTGGCCGAGTTGGATGCCGTGCTGATCGGCGGCGGGCCCGCTCCCCGGCCGATCCTGGACGCCGCCGCGACGGCCGGCATCGCCGTGGTCCGCACCTATGGAATGAGCGAAACCGCGGGAGGCTGCGTCTACGACGGTGTCCCGCTCGACGGCGTGGCGTTGCGCGTGCGCTCCGATGGCCGTATCGCGATCGGAGGCGCGACGCTGGCCAAGGGCTATCGCAACCCCGTGATCCCCGACCCGTTCGCCGAACCCGGCTGGTTCAACACCGACGACCTGGGTGCCCTCGACGATTCGGGTGTGCTGACCGTGCTCGGCCGCGCCGACGATGCGATCAGCACGGGCGGGTTGACCGTGTTGCCGGGGCCGGTCGAGGCCGCGCTGTGCAGCCACCCGGCCGTCCGCGACTGCGCGGTGTTCGGGGTTGACGACGACCGGCTGGGTCAGCGGGTGGTCGCCGCGGTCGTGGTGAGCGACGGCTGCGCCCCGCCGACGCTGGACGCGCTGCGCGCCGCGGTCACGCGCACGCTGGACGGCACCGCCGCGCCGCGCGAGCTGCACATCGTCGAAGCACTGCCGCGGCGCGGCATCGGCAAGGTCGACCGGGCGGCGCTGGTGCGCCGATTCGGCGGCGATCAATAAGCTGATCGATCGTGCGGGTTGGTCGGCGGGAGAGCTTCTCGGTTGCCGTCGGCGTTGTCCTGGTGGCGGCCGCCTTCGTGCTGCCCCGGCTGCACTGGGGCGTCAACCCGCGCAGCGATATCGGCCTGGAGCGCTTCGGTGCGCGTGCCGGCGCCGCGCCGATCTTCGGCTACTGGGACATCCACGCCGGGTGGGGCACCCTGCCGGCCCTTCTCATCGCCGTGGCCGTGGTGGTGTGGGGACCGACTGTGGCACAACGGCTTTCGTGGCGGCTGTTGACGCTGGGCACCTGGGTCACCGCCTGCGGGTGGGCCCTTTCGCTGGCGATGATCGACGGCTGGCAGCGCGGCTTCGCCGGCCGGCTGACCACCCGCGACGAGTATCTGTCGCAGGTGCCCGGCATCACCGACGTCGCGGCCGCCGTGCGGACATTCTCCAGCCGGATCCTCGACTTCCAGCCGAACTCCTGGACCACGCACGTCTCCGGGCATCCGCCGGGCGCGCTACTGACATTCGTGTGGCTGGACCGCATCGGCCTGCACGGCGGCGCCTGGGCGGGGCTGCTGTGCCTGCTGGTCGGCTCCAGCGCGGCCGCCGCGGTGGTGATCGCGGTCCGCGCGCTGGCCGACGAACAGACCGCGCGACGGGCGGCGCCGTTCGTCGCGGTGGCACCCACCGCGATCTGGGTGGCGGTGTCGGCCGACGGCTACTTCGCCGGGGTCGCGGCGTGGGGCATCGCGCTGCTCGCGCTGGCCTCGCACGGTGCGGTCCGGTTCCCCGCGCTGGCGGCCGTGGGCGCGGGCCTGTTGCTCGGCTGGGGGGTCTTCCTCAGCTACGGCCTGCTGCTGATGGGGCTGCCGGCGCTGGCGGTGCTGGTGTCCGCCCCCGATTGGCGGGCGGCCCTGCGGGCTCTCGGCCCCGCCGTCGTGAGCGCCGTCACCGTGGCGGTAGCCTTCGCCGTCGCCGGGTTCTTTTGGTTTGACGGCTATACCCTTGTGCAGCAACGCTATTGGCAGGGGGTGGCCAAGGACCGGCCGTTCCAGTATTGGAGCTGGGCCAATCTGGCGTGCGTGGTGTGTGCGATCGGGCTGGGCAGCGTCGCGGGGATCGGCAGGGTATTCGACCGGGCCGCCATCCGCCGCCGATCGGGTTTCATCCTGCTATTGCTGGCAATGCTGGCCGTCATCGTGATCGCCGATATGAGCATGCTGAGTAAGGCCGAGACGGAACGAATCTGGCTGCCGTTCACCGTCTGGCTCACCGCGGCCCCCGCGCTGCTGCCGGTGCGCTCGCACCGCGTTTGTCTCGCCGTCAATGCCGCCGGCGCGCTCGCACTGAACAGCGTCATCTTCACGAATTGGTGATCATGAACGAACCAGCCCTGCAGCGTCGGCTCGGCACGGCCGACGCCGTGGTGATCGGTCTGGGATCGATGATCGGCGCCGGGGTGTTCTCGGCGTTCGGCCCGGCGGCCCGGGCGGCCGGCGCCGACCTGCTGATCGGCCTTCTGCTCGCCGCGATCATCGCGTACTGCAACGCCACCGCCTCGGCGCAGCTGGCCGCGGTCTACCCCACCTCGGGCGGCACCTACGTCTACGGGCGCGAGCGCCTGGGCCCGTGGTGGGGCTTCATCGCCGGCTGGGGATTTGTGATCGGCAAGACCGCCTCGTGTGCGGCGATGGCGCTGACCTTCGCGAGCTACGCGATCCCGGGTCCCCAGTGGGTGCAGCGAATCACCGCGATCGCCGCCGTGGTGGCGCTGGCCGCGCTGAACTACCGCGGGGTCACCAAGACCGCGGTGCTGGCCCGAATCCTGGTGGCGTGCACGCTGATTGCGCTGACCGCGTTCGTGGTGGGGGTCGCGCTGGCCAAGCCGTCGCACGTCAGCGTCGGCGGCTGGCCGATCGCGTCGGTGTACGGCGTGCTGCAGTCGGCCGGGTTGCTGTTCTTCGCGTTCGCCGGGTATGCGCGGATCGCGACGATCGGCGAAGAAGTGCGTGACCCGACCCGGACCATCCCCAGGGCGATCTCCATCGCGCTGGCGATCGCCGTGGCCATCTATCTCATGGTCGGGGTGGCCGCGCTGGTGGCGGCGGGGCCGGAGCGGCTCGCCCGCGCCGCAGCGCCTTTGACCGAGGCGGCTCGGGCCGTGGGTGCGGGCGCCCTGGTGCCCGTGTTGGCCGTCGGGGGTGCGCTGGCCAGTCTCGGGGCGCTGCTCGCCCTGGTCGCCGGGCTCGGGCGCACCGCGCTGGCGATGGCCCGGAATCGCGACCTGCCTTCCTGGCTGGCGGCCGTTCACCCGCGTCACCGGGTGCCGCACCACGCCGAGGTCGCGCTCGCCGTGGTGGTCTGCGTGTTGGTGGCCACCGTCGACCTGCGCGGGGTGATCGGTTTCTCGTCATTCGGGGTGTTGGTCTACTACGCGATCGCCAACGCGGCCGCCTTCACGCTGCCCGGTGTTCGGCGCTGGCACCGGGTTCGCGACGGGTTCGGGGTCGCGGGCTGTCTGCTGCTGGTCGTCACCTTGCCGTGGCAATCGGCGCTCGCCGGGCTGGGGATGTTCGCCGTCGGGATCGCCGGGCGCGTATTTCTGCTCGCCGTCAGAGACCGGCGGCGCGCGTGACCCGGGCGAACCGACTGTCGGGCGCGCAGGCGTCGCGCACCGCGGCGACGTCGTCGATAACATCCAAGTCGGCCAGCTGCTGCACCGGCGTCACCTCGATACCGTTGTCCCGCAAGGCTTTTAGCGTGAGCTCTCCGGTATCGGGCTGCGACATCGGGACACCGCGCAGGCACTCGGCGGCCGCGGGCGTGCGCACCCCGAGCACCCACCAGCCGCCGTCGATCGCCAACCCGAGCACCGCCGGCGTCTGTAGCAGCCGGTCCGCGCAACCGGCCAGCAGTTCGGCGGTCACCTGCGGGGTGTCCATCCCGATCTGCAGCACCGGGTAACCGTCGGCCGCGTCGGCGTGCGCGTTGGCGAGCCGGTCGGCGAAGCCGTCGCCGCGCTGTTCGATCACGGTGAACGCCTCGAGCCGATCCCGGATCTCGGCCGCCCCCGCGGCGCCGTCGAGGTCGCCGGTGAGCGCCACCACCCGCGCGGCCACCGGCGCGGCGACCACCGCGTCCAGGGTGTCGAGCAACGCGGCGGCCGCGATCTCGGCGGCGACCCGATCGCCGACCGTGGCGGCCAGCCGCGTCTTGGCCCGGCCGGGTTCCGGCGCCTTGGCAACCACCAGCAGCGTCACCGGTATCAAGAAATGACCTTCCAGAAATCCAGGACCGCGGTGATGGTGCCCCGCAGCGAACCGCTGACCTTCGACTTGCCGCCGGTCCGGGGGCCGTAGCTGACGTCGAGCTCAACCACGCGCCAGCCGGCGGCCGCGGCGCGGACCAGCAGCTCCAGCGGGTATCCCGACCGTCGATCCTCGACGCCCAGATCCAGCAGCGCCTCCCGCCGGGCCACCCGCATCGGCGCGATGTCGTGTACCGGCAGGCCGTGGCGGGTGCGCAGTCGCCAGCTCATCACCATGGTGCCCACCCGGGCGACCCACGGCCAATGCAGGCCGGGCGCCGGCCGCCGCCGCCCGATGACCATGTCGGCGCCGTCGAGCGCCTCGACCAGCCGCGGCAGGTCGGCGGCGTCCATGGAGCCGTCGGCGTCGATGACCGCCACGATCGGCGTCGTCGCGGCGACGACACCCGCGTGCACCGCGGCGCCGTACCCGGGCCGCTGCTCGGCAACCACCTGGGCGCCGTGGCGGCGGGCGACCGCGGCGGTGTCATCGGTGCTGTTGTTGTCGACGACCAGCGCGCGATAACCGGCGGGCATGGTCGCTAGCACGCCCGGCAGCGACTCCTCCTCGTTGAGGCAGGGCAGCACCACCGTGACAGCGTCCGACATGGCTAGTGGTGGCTGCTGTGCGGCGGGGTGACCGGCTGCGGGGTGACGGGTTTGGGGGCCTGCGTCTGCACGCGCGGCGGCGCGACCGAGGTGTGCGGCGGCGCGACCGAGGTGTGCGGCGCGCTGGGTGGCGCCGCGCTTGATTGCGGTGCTTGCGACGCCGTGTACGGCGTCTTCGTCGCCGGCGCGCTCGACGGGGTCGACGGGGTAGACGGCGCGGACGGGGTAGACGGGGTGGACGGTGTGACCGGCGTGGAAGGCGTGGACGGCGTGGCAGGAGTCGACGGCGTCGAGGGCGTCGAGGGAGTGGACGGGGTGGACGGCGTTGAAGGCGTCGAAGGCGTCGAAGGCGTCGAAGGCGTGGACGGCGTCGACGGCGTCGACGGCGTCGTCGGCGTCGAGGGCGTGGACGGCGTCGTCGGCGTCGAAGGCGTGGATGGGGTCGACGGCGTCGGGTAGGTGGTCGTTGGCCACGGTGGCCGATACGGCGGATACGGCGGCCGCCAGCCCGGGTAGGGAACGATGACCGGGACCGGGATCGGCCCGTTCGGGTTGGGCACCAAACCAGGGGCCGGGCCAGCCGGGACCTCGCCCCCGCGCGACACCAGCTGCGGCGGGATGTAGCCGTTGCTGTCAGGGATGATGCCGCCCTGGTATCCGATATTTGGCTGATCGGCCGGCGGCGCGGGCACCGGAGCCTGTTGCTGAGTTGGCAACAGCGGCATGAACTTTCCCGGCGCAGCGTTCTGGTGCCCCACCACCGGCTCGGAGGCCGCGGTGGGCCGCACCGTGATCGCCACCGCGACGGCCAGCGACGCGAATCCGATCACCGCGAAGGCGACAACCGCGTTGCTGATCAGCAAAGACCGGCCGCGGAGCCGCTGCGCGGTGGTGATGGCTTCGTCGTCGTCGTACTCCGGATAGTCGGGGCCGAATTCGCCCTCGACCGGAAGCGGCTCGCCCTCGTCGGCCATCGAGTACGCCAGCTGCGGCTCCTCCGCCGACGACTCCCCGAGTGCGGCCGTGGGGACCATTACCGTCGCGTCACCGGCCGGGCCCACGGCGGGGGCCATCGCTGTCGCGGCGGGGTCGGCGGCGGCCGCCGCCACCGCCGGAGCGGCCGCCGCACCGCTCGCGAGCGCGAATTCGGGATGCTCGAGCAGCTCCACCCGCAGCGGCGAGCGAGCGCGCAGCCCCTCGACCACCTCGGTGAGGCCCTCGAAGGTGCCCACGACGAACGCGGCAGCGACCTCGAACGGCGCGGTGCGAAGAAAATCCAGCACCATGTCGACCGCGGCGGCCGCGACCTGAGCGCCGACGAGGTTCTCCAGCGCCACGGTCGCCAGCACGCCGGCGGCTCCCAGGCCTATCAACGTCGCGGCCTCGGCGGTGACCTCGAGCACCACCGAACCGGCAGGCGCGCCGACGCCGACGATGCCCCGCATTAGCGCCGTCACCGCCTCGCCCGCCGTGATCTCCGCGACATTTCCGACTCCCGCGGCCGTCAACGCCTGGCTAAACGCTTGCGCCTGAACCGGATTCGGCGCGCACACCCGGGTTGCCACCAGGTGGCGCCCCTCGTCCGCCAGCGCCTGCCGCATGTCGGTCACCGCTTGGGTCAGCGTCTGGAAGGGGTTCACCGCCAGGTCAACCACCAGGTGCCGGACTGCCGCATAGCCGCCCGCTGCGGGCCCGACCAACGCCAATCGAGCGATCGAACCGGCGACGGCTACCCCCAGCACCACGTCCGCGGCGCCCAACGTCGGCAAAGACCCGGTCACGTCGTCGTCTGCGAACGCGGGCGCCATCGCCGTCGCATCGCCGTCAAACCCGACCGTCGGCGCCATCGCGGTCGCATCCGCGTCGATCCCAACCGTCGGCGCCAGCCCCGTCGCCGCCTCCGACTCGTCGAGCACCACGACGTTCTGCACGCCGGAGTCTTCCAACGACCGCCGCAGCTCGTCGGCGCGCAGCGGATCCGACCAGGACAGCCGGGTGGCGAGCAGCCGATGGCTTTCGTCGGACAGCAAGCGATCGGTGCCGACGACGGTTTCGGTCAGTGTCTGAATGGGGTTGTCCGCCAGATCAATGACGGACTGATCGATCACATCCTGACCCGGCGTAGCCGCTGCGACGAGCGTCAGGCGTGCGGTGCGATCAGCGACCGCCACCCCCAAAACGACGTCCACCGCTGCTCTCCTTCGGTTGGCCGGCCCCCGCCAGCAACCCAATCGGCACCCAACCAGCAACTGACCCAGCCATCATTACACTGCGATATCGACCGCAGTATCCAGCATCTAAATTAGATTCGGCTATGAGCACACAGCGGCCCTGCCCCCAGCCAGCAATCGGGATTGCCGTGCCGCCCGAACGGAGAATATGTTCGCAAGCGAGCAACGCACTCCGCCAAGCATCTTTACCCACCGGGGGGCATCGTGAGCCAAGGCAGCGACGACGCGCCTACCGGTCCCATCACGGGGCGGGTCGCACCACCCGCCGACCCGCCGCGCCGCCGGATCCTCGCCCGCGACGTGACCGCCGCGGTACTGCTCGTCGTCGCGCTGTTCCTGCCGTGGAACCTGTATTTCGGGGTCGGCATCCCGGGCAGCCGGGCGGAGCTCTTCGCCGCCGTGGGCCTGGCGACACTGCTGTCCTTGCTTTCCCTCGCGCTGACCAAGCTGCGCGCACCGCTGAACATCCCCTACCAGTTGCTGGTGGTCGCCTTCGTCGTGTTCGACGTGATCCAAACGATCCGATCCGGCGGCGGCGTGCACGTGCCCGGTGGTGTCGGACCGGGGGCGTGGCTGGGGATCGCCGGTTCGCTATTGGCCGCGCACCCCGATGAGCGGTCCCGGTCCGCACCGATCATCGGCTACGCCTCGATCGTCCTCGCATCGCTGAGCACCGCATTCCATTTGTGCTGGCGGGTGCACTACGCGTTGCAGGGCGGGTCCGGTCTCGGCGAGCAGAACCTCGCGGTCATCGCGACGGCGGTGGTGTACGGCGCGGTGGCATTGGCGGCCGTCCTCGTCGCATCCCGGTGGCTGCCGCGCAGCACCGAGGCGTCCCGCCTGGCGACCAGCGCGCTCGGCGCCTCGACCCTGCTCGCCGGGATACTGGTGTGGCTGCTTCCCGTCGGCCGCGACATCGACGCGTTCCACGGCATCGCGCAGAACACCTCGACGGCCGGCGTCGGGTACGAGGGCTATCTGGCCTGGGCCGCGGGTGCGGCGATCTTCGCGCCCGGCGCCTTGATGGCGAAGCGCGGCACCGCCGCCGCCAGTGCCTGGTCGGCGGCGGCCCGAAAAGCGTTGCTGCTCATCGCCGTATGGTGTCTGGGGTCGGTGCTGATGCGGCTCACCGACCTCGCCGTCGCGGTAGCATTGAACTACCCGTACTCGCGCTACGACACCCTGACCCTGGCCGCGTTCGACCTGGCCACCGGGGTACTCGCGATCTGGCTTCGGGTCAACCTGGCCAACCGGGCGGTGTCGAGGAGGCTGACCACGTCGCTGTGCGGACTGCTGTGCACGCTCGGCATCGCACGGGTGATCCTGGGTGTCGTGCTGGCCCCACGGTTCCAGGAGCCCCCCACCGGCGGCGGGTGGGCCAACCCCGTCTACGGCAACGACCTCGCCCAGCAGATCACCAGCACCTTCGATGTGGTGTTGTGCGGGCTGGCGCTGAGTATCCTTGCCGCCGCGGTCATTTCGGGTCGGCGCGGCCCGACAACCCGAAGGCCGCGCGCCGCACACACCCGCACCGCGAAGCCGCCGACCCCGGAGCCGGCGACGACGCGCATCCCGACCCGACCGGGCGGGGACGCACCCACCGCCGTGTCGGCACGGCCCGCCGGATCACCCCGCATCTTCCGCGGCGACGACTCCGCCACCCGCCAGATCCACCTCCCCCCGGCGCCGAAACCCAGGATCTACCGGCCGCCGCACGACCCGTCGTAGTCATCGCAGCGGCGCAAAGGCGAACTCGCGCAACCCATCTCGCGGATCGACGGCCGCGCGGAAACCCAGCACCTGTTCGGCGCGGGCGGGGTCGGCGACGATGTGACGCACGTCCCCGCTGCGGTATTGCCCGGTGACGACGGGCGCCGGGGCGCCCGTGCGGGCTTGGCTCAGCGCGGCGGCAACCTCGAGGATCGAGATCGGCCGCCCGGAGCAGACGTTGAACGCCGAGAAGCCCCCGCGGTCGCTGTTGACGGCCGCCAGGTTCGCCGCGGCCACGTCGTCGACGTGCACAAAGTCACGCATCTGCCCGCCGTCCTCGAAAACCCTTGGCGGCTCGTCCTTTTCGATAGACGAGCGAAAGATCGCGGCGACCCCGGAATAGGGCGTGCCGCGCGGCATCCCGGGACCGTAGACGTTGTGATAGCGCAACGCCACCACCGAGCCGCCGCTCGACTCCGACCACGCCAGCGCATAGTGCTCCTGCGCGGTCTTGCTGGCCGCATACAGGCTGCGCGGACGCAGCGGGACATCCTCGTCGACAAGCCGCCAGGTGACCGGCAGCCCGCAGGCCGGACAGCGGTGGTCGAACACGCCGGCGTCGAGGTCGGCGCGCCGCCGCGGCAGCGCGTCGACCAGCCCATGGTCGGGGCAGGCGTAGTGGCCCTGCCCGTAGACCACCATCGACGACGCCAGCACCAGGCGGCGCACCCCGGCGGCGAACATCTGCGCCAGCAGCACCGTGGTGGCGTAGTCGTTGTGTCCGCCGTAGGCGGGCGCGTCGGCGGCGTCCACGCCGGCACCGACCATCGCGGCGTGGTGGCACACCAGGTCGACCCCGGCCAGCAGCGGCGCCAGGGCGTCGGCGTCGCGCATGTCGACCTGTCGGCATCCCTCCGGAAGCACCGTGTCGGGGCCGTGCGCGGCGGGCAGCAAGACGTCGACGCCGACGACGTCGTGGCCGGCCGCGCGCAGCGTGGCGCCCACCCGCGACCCGATGAAACCGGCTGCGCCGGTGAGCAATACCCTCACGGCAGCTCCAACGGCAGCGTGACGCCGGTGTGCGCCAGGCAGTGTGTGCAGGTGCGCTGGATCGCCACCCGAGCGATCGCGTCGCGGACCAAATTTTTCAGCAGCTCCATGTGCTGCTCGAACTGAGCGAACACGTCGACGGCCTTCACCCCCTCGCCGACGTCGATGCCGGCATCCAGATCGGTCACCAAAGCGATTGCCGCATAGCATATTTCGAGCTCACGGGCGAGCACCGCCTCCGGATAACCGGTCATGTTCACCAGCGTGAACCCGGCCGAGGCGAACCAGCGGCTTTCGGCCCGGGTGGAGAACCGCGGCCCCTGGATCACCACCATGGTGCCGCCGTCCACCACACCGGGCTGACCGGTCGCGGCCGCCCGCAGCGTCGGGCAATACGGGTCGGCGAAGTCGACGTGGATGGCTCCGGAATCGAAATAGGTGTCGGCGCGGCCGCGGGTGCGGTCGACCAGTTGGTCGGGCACGGCCACGGTGCCCGGGCCGAGCTCGTGGGTCAGGCTGCCGACCGCGCACGGGGCAAAGACCCGCCGCACGCCCAGCTTGCGCAGCGCCCACATGTTGGCGCGATACGGCACGGTGTGCGCCGAGTACTCGTGCTGCGCGCCGTGGCGGGGCAGGAACGCGACCTCGTGCTCCCCCACGGTGCCCACCGTGACGGCGGCGCTGGGGTCGCCGTACGGGGTTTCGACGTGCACGTCGCGGCTATCGGAACCGAAGAAGGTGTAGAAGCCGCTACCGCCGATCACTCCAAGCACTAGCCCATTGTGGTGCATAGTGGCGATCGCAAGCCCGGCGGAGCCGGGCGTAGCGGGTCGCCACCGGCTGTGCATAGGGCAGGATGCGTTCGTGGCCACATTCGCGCAGTGGATCTCCGGCGCGCGTCCACGCACCTTGCCCAACGCCGTGGCACCCGTCATCGCCGGCACCGGCGCCGCGGCGTGGCTGCACGCGGCGGTGTGGTGGAAGGCGCTGCTGGCGCTGGCGGTCGCGCTCGCGTTGATCGTCGGCGTCAACTACGCCAACGACTACTCCGACGGCATCCGCGGCACCGACGACGAGCGCGCCGGCCCGCTGCGCCTGGTGGGCTCGAAGCTGGCTTCCCCGCGGTCGGTGCTGGCCGCCGCGATCATCAGCCTGAGCGTCGGCGCGGGAGCCGGGCTGGCGCTGGCGCTGCTGACCGCGCCGTGGCTGATCGCCGTCGGCGCCGCGTGCATCGCCGGGGCCTGGCTGTACACCGGCGGGTCGAAGCCCTACGGCTATGCCGGCTTCGGCGAGGTCGCGGTGTTCGTGTTCTTCGGCCTGGTCGCGGTGCTGGGCACCCAGTACACCCAGGCGCTGCGGGTGGACTGGGTGGGGGCGGTGCTGGCGGTGTCGACCGGGGCGCTGTCGTCGGCGGTGCTGGTAGCCAACAACCTGCGCGACATCCCCACCGACGCGCAGTCGGGCAAGGTCACCCTCGCGGTGCGCCTGGGCGACGCCCGCACCCGGGTGCTCTACCAAGCGCTGCTGGCGACCGCCGGCGTGCTGACCCTGGTGCTGATGGTGGCGGCGCCGCTATGTGCCGTCGGATTGGTGGCCATGCCGCTCGCCGTGCGCGCGGCGGGGCCGGTGCGCTCCGGGCGCGGCGGCCCGGAGCTGATCCCGGTGCTGCGCGATACCGGGCTGGCGATGCTGGTGTGGGCGATCCTGGTGGCGACCGCTTTGGCGCTGGCCGGGCCGCTCGGGATCTGACCGGCCGCCGAGTCTGCGCCCAGAGCGCGCCGGGTCGGCGTGTCGACGCGCTGGACGCAGACTCGGCGAACGGCGGCCGCAGCAACGCGCATACAGTCGATGCAGCAACCCAGATAAGGACGGCATGAGTCAGATCGCCACGAGCAGTGGGCCGAAGAACGTCGGCTTGCTCAGCGTCGGGTCATACCGGCCCGAACGCGTGGTCAGCAACGAAGAGATCTGCCGCAACATCGATTCGTCCGACGAGTGGATTTTCTCCCGCACCGGCATCAAGACCCGCAGATTCGCCGCCGACGACGAATCGGCGGCGTCCATGGCAACCGAGGCCTGCCGGCGCGCGTTGTCGATCGCCGCGCTTGATCCGGCCGAGATCGACGGCGTGATCGTCACCACCAACACCCATTTCCTGCAGACGCCCCCGGCCGCCCCGATGGTCGCAGCGGCGCTGGGCGCCAAGGGGGTCCTCGGGTTCGACATCTCGGCCGGGTGCGCCGGGTTCGGGTATGCGGTGGGCGCCGCGGCCGACATGATCCGGGGCGGGGCCGCCGCCAAGATGCTGGTGGTCGGCACCGAGAAGCTGTCCCCCACCATCGACATGCGCGACCGCGGCAACTGCTTCATCTTCGCCGACGGTGCGGCCGCGGTGGTGGTGGGCGAGACACCCGTGCAGGGCATCGGGCCCCTCGTGGCGGGCAGCGACGGCGAACAGGCCGACGCCATCCGCCAAGACATCGACTGGATCACGTTCGCGCAAAACCCAAGTGGCCCACGCCCATTCGTGCGGCTGGAGGGTCCCGCGGTGTTTCGTTGGGCCGCATTCCAAATGGGCGACGTCGGGCGGCGGGCGCTGGACGCGGCCGGGGTCGGACCCGATCAGATCGACGTGTTCGTCCCGCACCAGGCCAACAGCCGCATCAACGAGCTGCTGGCCAAGACCCTCGAGTTGCGCCCGGATACGGTGATCGCCAACGACATCGAGCAGACCGGAAACACCTCGGCGGCCTCCATTCCCCTGGCGATGGCCCAACTACTGGAAACCGGGGCGGCCAAGCCCGGCGACCTGGCCCTGCTGATCGGTTACGGCGCCGGCCTGACGTACGCCGCGCAGGTGGTCCGGCTGCCGCCCGGGCTCGGCTGATCTCACTCCGGGTCGGTTGTCTCGTCCGGTGTCGTCTCGCCGCGCAGCCGGGCCCGCAGTTCTTCGCGTTCCCGACGGCGCCGGTCGCCGCTGACGGCAAGCGCGGCGGTGGCGCGCCGTCGCAGCGGGGTGAACAGCCAGATGCCCAGCGGCATCGCGATGATCAGCGCGAACAAGACCGCCACGACGAGCGGAAATTCGCCGAGCCCCAGCAGCCGCGCCACCCCGTAGATCGCGGCGCTGAGCGCGACCACCAGCGCCAACCGGGCCGTCGCGTAGAGCAGCACGTCGACGACGATCCGACTCCCAGTGGTCGCAGAACTCCCAGAGCTCCCAGAGCTCCCAGAGCTCGGCCCATCTGACACGGGTCGAGCCTACGGCGCGGGTATATTCGCTCCAAGGAGGTGTCGTGTGCTCTACCTGATCCTCGTCCTGGTGTTCGGGACGCTGATCTACATCGGCTGGCGAGCAGCGCGGTCACAGGCCGCTCGGCCTGTGACCCGCGTGATCGGTCCCGACGACGATCCGGACTTCCTGCGGCGGCTTGGCAAAAATTAGCCGGGACTAGCCGCGGCGACCAATGAATTCGGCGCGGGCCGCGCATCGCTGGGGAATCCGTCGGCGACCACGGCCGCGAGCTCGGTGAGCGCTTCGCGGGTGGACCGCCGCAACCGGTCCAGGTTGATTTCGGCGCCCTCCTCGAGATGGGGGTCGAAGGGCACCAACCGCACCGCGCGGCAGCGCCGCGCGAAGTGGTCGACGACCTTTTGCATGTCGACGTTGGCGCTTCGCGGCCGCACGGCGTTGATGACCGCGACCGAGTTGCGTACCAGGTCCTCGTGGCCGTGCGCGTCGAGCCAGTCCAGCGTCGCCGAGGCGCTGCGCGCGCCGTCGATGGATCCCGAGCTGAGCACGACGAGCACGTCGGCCTTGTCCAGCACCGATGACATCGCCGAGTGCAGCAGTCCGGTGCCGCAATCGGTGAGGACCAGGCCGTAGAACCGCTCGAGGATTTCCATGGCGCGGCTGTAGTCGTCGGCGGTGAATGCCTCCGAGATCGCCGGATCGCTTTCCGACGCCAGCACTTCCAGCCCGCTGGGCCCCCGCGAGGTGTAGCGGCGGATGTCGCTGTAGCGCTCGATGGCCTTCGCGTCGTGCAGCAGCTGGCGGACACTGGCCGCGGTCTCCAGCGGCACCTTCTGGTTCAGGGTGCCACGGTCCGGGCTGGCGTCCACCGCCATCACCCGGTCGCCGCGCAACGAGGCGAAGGTGGTCCCCAACGTCGCGGTGATCGTGGTTTTGCCGACGCCACCCTTCAGCGACACCATCGCGACGCGGTAGCAACCCCGCAGCGGTCGGTTCACCCGGGCCACCAAATCGTGGTAGCGCGCGGCCCGCGGGCTCTCGCCCAGGTTGATCAGCTGACCGGACAGCACGTAGAGCAACCGGCGCCAGCCGTCCGACGGCGGCGGCTTGACCTGACGCAACAGCATGCTGGTGGACAGTTCGGGATACGGCGTGTGCGGCACCAACTCGGGCCGGTAAGAGGAGTCCACCGGGCGTACGGGCGCGTCGGCCGGGCCGCCGTGATAGCCGCCGAATCCCGCGGGGTCGACCCGCGGGATGCCGGTGACCGGCGTGGAATCCCACGGTGGCATCCCGGCCGGCGCGGTTGGCGGCGCCGCGGCCCGGGCATCGGGTGCAGGGCGGCGCTGCTCGGTGCGGAATCCGGCGAAGGCCCGCGTCGGCGCTTCGGCGCCCGGTTCCGGCGCCGGCGGCAACTGGGTGGTCGGATGGTCCACGCCGTTGCGGCTCTGCACGGTTTCGGGCGCATCGAGGCTGGTCGGGCCGGTAGTCGAATTGTCAGACACGTGAACATTCCCCCTTGTTGTGAATACGCGGCCCCCCGGCCAATTAGCCCTATGGGCAGTCAGCCCACGCCCGCGTATGAATGCAGGCCCACGGTCACCAGGTTAACGAAGAACAGATTGAAGACCATCGCCACGAATCCCGCGACGTTGATCCACGCCGCTCTCCTGTCTCGCCATCCCGCGGTCGACCTGGCATGTAGATAGGCCGCATAGATCACCCATGCGACGAACGACACGGTCTCCTTGGGATCCCAACCCCAGTACCTGCCCCAGGCCTCTTCGGCCCAGATCGCCCCGAAAATTACCCCGAAACCGAACACCGGAAACGCGAAGATCGTCGTCCGATAGGCGATCCGGTCCAGGGTCTGCGCGTCGGGCAAACGCTGCACCATGCGGGCCAGCCGGCTGACTTCGTTTGCCTGGTTGTCGGCTTGATCGGGCTCGCCCAGCCGCGAGGTGCGCAGCAGGAACAGGATGCTGGCGATGCCGGCGACCAGGAACACCCCGGAACCCAGGCTCACCACCGACACGTGAATGGGCAGCCAATAGGACTGCAGCGCCGGCATCACCGGGGCGGCGTTGGTGTAGAGCCACCGCCCGGACACCGCGAGCAGCACCAGCACCGGCAGCAGCAGGAACACCCACAGCGGGCGGTACTGCGGGCGGCGCAACACGATCGCGCCCGCCACGAACCCGCTCAGGCAGGTCAGGTTGATGAACTCGTACATGTTGCCCCAGGGCACCCGCATGGTGGCCAGGCCGCGCAGCACGACGCAGGTCAGCAGCAGCCCGATGCCGAGGTAGACCACCGCCAGCCCGGCACGTCCGACGCGCTCGTCGAACGGCCGCGCCCCGACGTCCTGCACGACGCCGGGCGTCGCGCTGTCGGCCGCGACATTTTTCGGCGCACCGGCCAGCGCGAGCGCGCGGCTGTCGACGCGGCGACCGCCGACGTAGGCCAGCTCGAAGGCCAGCAGTAGCAGCGCGACCACCAGCGCCACCACGGCCGAGGTGAATGCCCAGTCGGAGTAGCGCGCCAGGCCGAGGTTGACGTGCAGCGTGTTCATGTGGCGTCCTTTCCGGCTTTCGCGGCGACGGTCGTGTTGACGGGTCCGCCGAGCCCGGCCAGCAGCCTCGCGGTCAGCCGCTCGAACTCGTCGCCCCACCCGGAATTGTCGGTGCGCGCCAGGCCACCCAGCTCGACGTTTACCGTACCGGGGGCCTCCTTAGCCGAGGCGCTGAGCCGGACCCACACCCGTCGGCGCCGCACCAGCAGCGACACCAGCAGTCCGGCCATCATGGTGATCGCGAAGACCAGCACCCAGGTCTGACCCGGGTCGTGCGACACCTGCAGGTTCACGAACGGGACCGCGCCGTCGAAGCGGACGACGGTGCCCGGCGAACCAGGGGGGTCGAGC
This sequence comes from Mycobacterium conspicuum, assembly GCF_010730195.1. Lineage (NCBI taxonomy): Bacteria > Bacillati > Actinomycetota > Actinomycetes > Mycobacteriales > Mycobacteriaceae > Mycobacterium > Mycobacterium conspicuum. The sequence continues at coordinate 434,057 of NZ_AP022613.1, read as the reverse complement.
CGGACCTGTTCGCCGGCGCGCAGGTTGACCCGCTTCTGCTTGGTCAGCCTCCCCTGGTCGATCAGCCGGGGGTCCAGCGAGAACAGCGATTGGGGCCGTCCGGTGTCCAGGCCGGTGTCACCGCGGTAGATGTCGACGGCGACCGCGGGGGCGTTCAGCGCCGGGAAGCGCGACGACAGCAACACGCCGTCGAGCTGTGCGGTCGGCGCCAGCAGGCCCTGGATCGCGATCTCGTGTTTGCGCCGCTCGTCGGGGTTGGGGTAGCTGCCCGCGGGCGGGTCGATGCGTGCCACCCCCGACGACAGCAGGGTCTGCGGGTTGTCGGGCCGCCATTGCACGGTCGAGGTGCGCGTCTGCCCGTCCGGGAAGGTCACGGTGAAGGTGGGCGCGTAGCCGTGGCCCTGCAGGTACACCCGGTCGCCGCCGATTCGCAGCGGGTGGTTGACCTCCAGCCGATAAGGCCGCCAGATGTTCGCGGTGAGGTCGGCGCCCGCTTGGTAGCCGACGTCGGCGGCGAACGAGGTGGCCTGCCCCGATGGCAGGTAGTGGGCCTGAAAGTCGTTGACGCGCAAGCAGATTGGATGCAGCGACGTGCCGTCGACGGTGTTGCCGGCGCGGAACGAGTCGAACGCCGCCGGTGACGCCGAGCAGAAGCCGGGTCCGCCGTCGGCGATCACGATCACGTTGCCCTCGTAACCGAACAGCTTGCCGACGGCCACCGCGACCAACAGGCCGAGCAGGGAGAAGTGAAACACCAGGTTGCCGAATTCGCGGAGGTAGCCCTTCTCGGCGGACACCTCGACGGTTTCGGGGTCGGGGTGTCTGATGGTCGAGCGCCAGCCGCGCAACCGGCCGGCGATGGTGTTGGCCAGCGCGTTCACGTCGGCGGAATCGCCGGACAGCCGCGCGCCGGCGTGTTTGGGCAGCCGGGCCAGGTTGCGCGGGGCGGGCACCGGCAGCGCGCGCAGGCTGCGGGCGTGCTCGATCATCCGCGGGGTCAGGCAGCCGACCAGCGAGACGAACAGCAACACGTAGATGGCGGTGAACCAGAAGCTGGAGAACACGTCGAAGGCCTGCAGCGCATCCAGCCACGGGCCGATCACCGGATGGGCGGCCAGGTAGTCGTGCACCTTGCCGGCGTTGAGGCTGCGCTGCGGCAGCAGCGCGCCGGGTATCGCGCCGAGCGCCAGCAGGAACAGCAGCACCAGCGCGGTGCCCATCGAGGTCAGCGAGCGCCACAGGTTGCGGAGTCTTGCCGCGAGTGCCATCAAATCGGCAGCCTGACGTCGGTGACGAGCGCGTCGCGCAGCCACGAGATGAAGTCGTTCCACACGCCGGTGACCAGGGCGGCGCCGACCACGATCAGCAGGGCGCCGCCGAAGATCTGGATGCCCCGGCTGTGCCGACGCAACCAGCCCAGCCCCGACATGGCGCCGGCCGAACCGAACGCCAGCGCCACGAACGGAATCCCCAGCCCCAGGCAGTAGGCGATCGTCAACACCACGCCGCGGGCGACGTTGGCGCCGTCGGTGGCCGCGGCCAGGGTGATCACCCCACTCAGCGTCGGCCCCAGGCACGGCGTCCACCCCAGCGCGAACACCGCGCCGAGCAGCGGCGCCCCGGCCACCGTCGACAGCTGCCGCGGACTGAACCGCGCCGGGCGCTGCAACGCGGGGATGAGACCGACGAACACCAGGCCCATCACGATGGTCAGCACGCCCCCGAGCCGCTGCAGCAGCACCTGGTTGGTGATCAGCGTGGTGGTCATGCCCAGCACCGCGACGGTACCCAGCACGAACACGACTGTGAACCCGGCCACGAACAGCGCCGCGGAACCGGCGACCCGCCACCGGGCTTCCGGGCCGCCGACGATGGAAGCCAGGTAGGACAGGTAGCCCGGCACCAGCGGCACCACGCACGGCGAGGCGAAGGACACCAGCCCCGCCAGCACGCACACCCCCAGCGCCAGCAGCAGCGGTCCGGCGGCGGCGATCTGGGTGAAGCCGGTCATTGCGCGGGAGCCTCCGACGCCAACCGTTGCACCACCGGCTGCAGGTCCTCGGCCAGCAGCTCACGCAGGAACACCGCGGCGACGCGGTGCTGGCGATCCAGCACCAGCGTGGACGGGATCACGGTGGTCGGGTACTTGCCGCCGAAGGCGATCAGGGTGCGCATGGCCGGGTCATAGATGGACGGGTAGGCGACGTGATGGTCGACGACGAAGTCCTGAGCCGCCTGGCGGTTGTTGTCACGAACATCGATGCCCAGAAACGAGACCCCCGCACCGTGGGTGGCGTCGTACACCCGCTGCAGTTGGGTGACCTCGGCGCGGCACGGCCCGCACCACTGTCCCCACACATTGATGACGACGACCTGCCCCTTGAAGTCGTCGAGCGAGATGGTGCGCGACGGGTCCGCCAGGTCCGGCCCGGACAGCGGGCCCGGGCGGCCACGGCTGGCCGGCGGGTCATAGAGGATGTCGGTTTTGCCGCCGGGCGAGACGAATTCGAACGTGCCGCCCTGAGCGACCGCGTCGCGTCCGGTACAGCCCGTCAACACCGTCACCAGCAGTGCTGCGGCGGCGATCGCCAGCTTCCGCGCGTTCAAGCGCCCGCCGGTTCGCTGTACTCGACATCGACCAGCCGGTCGCCGTCGTAGACGAAGGTGGTCACCGAGGCCAGCCCGCATTGCCGTCGGCGCGGGTCATGCCACAGCCGCTGACCGGTCAGGTGCAGCCGCAGCGTCCACACCGGCAGCTGGTGGCTGACGCACACCACCTCCTGCCCGGCGCCGCGGGCGCGCGCCTTGTCCGCCGCGGTCGCCATGCGTTCGGCGACCTGCTGGTAGGGCTCGCCCCACGACGGCCGGAACGGGTTGCGCAGCTGCCACCAGAACTTCGGGTTGCGCCACGCGCCGTCGCCCGGGCCCATGCGCTTGCCCTCGAAGAAGTTGGCCGATTCGATCAGGTCGGGGTCGGTGTCCACCGGCAGGCCATGCTTGGCGGCGATGGGCGCGGCCGTCTCCTGGGCGCGCTGCAGCGGGGAGGCGATCACCGCGACGATGTCGCGGTGCGCCAGCGCCTCGGCCACCGCCGCCGCTTGCGCGTTCCCCCTGTCGGAGAGGGAGTAGCCGGGCAGCCGCCCGTAGAGGACGCCGCTGGGGTTGTACACCTCGCCGTGGCGGACCACGTGGACGCGGGTCTGCTCGACCATCAGGACTCCCGCGCCTGCGCGGCGGCTCGCGCCGCGGGTGGCAGCGCTTCGGCGATGCGCTCGAATGCCGTGTCGTCCAGCGCCGCCGAGACGAACCACGCCTCGTACGGGCTGCACGGGGGGTAGACGCCGGCGTCCAGCAGCGCATGAAAGAACGGGGCGAACCGCCAGGTCTGGCTGGCCCTAGCCGACGCGAAGTCGGTCACCGGCGTGTCGGAGAAGAACACGCTGAGCATGTTTCCGGCCCGCGGAACCTGGTGCGGCACACCGGCATTCGTCAGCGCCTCAGCGAACAACCCGGCCAGGCGGTCGGCGTTGGCGTCCAGGGTTGCGTACACGGCCTCGTCGGCGGTGCGCAGCGTCGCCAGCCCGGCGGCCATCGCCACCGGGTTACCCGACAGCGTGCCGGCCTGATACACCGGGCCCAGCGGCGCCAGCCGCTCCATCACCTCGGCCCGGCCGCCGAACGCCGCGGCGGGCAGCCCGCCGCTCATCACCTTGCCGAAGGTGAACAGGTCGGCGTCGACCGGATCGATTCCGTACCAACCACTTCGGCTGACCCGGAAGCCCGTCATCACCTCGTCGACGATCAGCAGCGCGCCGTGCTCGGCGGTGATCGCGCGCAGCGCCGCGTTGTAGCCCGCCGCGGGTCGGACGACACCCATGTTGCCGGGGCTAGCCTCGGTGATCACCGCGGCGATGTCGTCGCCGAACCTGGAGAATGTCTGTCGTACGGCGTCGACGTCGTTGTAGGGCAAGACAATTGTGTCGGCGGCGGTAGCGCCAGTGACCCCGGGCGAGGACGGCAAACCTAGCGTCGCCACTCCCGAACCCGCATCGGCCAGCAGCGCGTCAACGTGGCCGTGGTAGCAACCGGAGAACTTGACGATCTTGGCGCGGCCGGTGAATCCGCGGGCCAGCCGCACGGCGCTCATGGTCGCCTCGGTGCCGGAGTTCACCAAGCGGATCCGCTCGACGGGGGCCACCCGCCCGATGATCTCGTTGGCCAGTCGGCTCTCGGCCGGCGTGGGCGCACCGAACGACAAGCCGTTGGCGGCGGCCTTGGTGACGGCCTCGACCACGGCCGGATGCGCGTGCCCCAGGATCATCGGGCCCCACGAGCAGACCAGGTCGACGTAGCGATTGCCGTCGGCGTCGGTGAGCCAGCAGCCGTGCGCCTCGGTGATGAACCGCGGCGTGCCGCCCACCGCGGTGAAGGCCCGAACCGGGGAGTTCACCCCGCCGGGAATGACCGCACAGGCGTCCTCGAACAGCTGTGCCGAGGTACGCACCCGCGCCAGCGCTTGGTCAGTGCTACCCATGTCGACCAGTGTCCCAGCCTTCTCGACCCGTTCAACTACAGGGTGTAGCAGCGCTGGCTGAACCGACGTCCTGCCGCCTTGATGTGACCCGAAACCGCGAGTTGGATAGCGGTATGAAACTTCCCCAAGGGCTGGCGCGGTTCAACCGCCACGTCACCAATCCCATTCAACGGATGTGGGCCGGCTGGGCCCCGTCGTTCGCCATCATCGAGCACGTCGGACGCCGCTCCGGCAAGGCTTACCGCACGCCGGTTAACGCCTTCACCGCCGACATCGACGGCAAACCCGGTGTGGCCGTGCTGCTGAGCTACGGCCCCGATCGCGACTGGCTGAAGAACCTCAAGGCGGCGGGCTCGGGAAAGATGCGCCGCAGCGGCAAGACGTTCGGCATCACGGACCCCCGCGTCGTCAGCCGGGCCGAGGCCGCGGCGCACGTCACGCGTGGGCGGCGGGTCTTCGCTCGGATTCCGTTCGAAGAAGCGGTCTTGTTCACCAAAACCGGGTGACGAAACTCACCGCCATCGTCGAGCGACCGGTCCGATTGCAGGGCAACCCGGCCAATTCACTCGTCAACTTCGCCGGCCACACCGTCTCGCTGGTGGCGCTCATCACCGATACACCCGTCGTCGGGGTGGCATTCAACTCGATCGGGCGGTTCGCCCAGGGCGGGATCCTGCGCGACCGGATGATCCCGCGCCTGCTGGCCGCGGCGCCGGACGCGCTGACCGACGCCGCGGGACGCCTCGATCCGGCCGCGGTGTTGGCCTGCGCACTCGCCGACGAGAAGCCCGGTGGCCACGGCGACCGGGCGGCCGCGGCCGCGGCGCTGGAGCTGGCGTGCTGGGACCTCAACGCCAAACTCGACGACGAACCGGCCTACGCCACCATCGCGCGGCGTTTCGGCCGAGAGCCGGCCCCGACGGTCGCCGTGTACGCCGCGGGCGGCTACTACTACCCGAATAGCGGACTCGACGAATTGCGCGAGGAGATGCGCGGCTACCGCGCGCTGGGTTATGAGGCGGTCAAGATGAAGATCGGCGGCGCGCCGCTGCGCGAGGACCTGGCCCGCATCGAGGCTGTCGTCGATACCGTCGGTGACGCGGCGCGGGTCGCGGTCGACGCCAACGGCAGATTCGACCGCCCGGCCGCCACGCAATGGGCGGCCGCGTTGGTGCCCTACGGCCTGCGCTGGTACGAAGAGCCCGGCGACCCACTGGATTTCGAGCTGAACCGCGCGGTGACGGCCTGCTACGACGGCGCGCTGGCCACCGGGGAAAATCTGTTCTCCGTGCCCGACGTGACCAACCTGGTTCGATACGGCGGCATGCGGCCCGGGCGCGACATCTTCCAGATGGACGCCGGCCTGAGTTATGGCTTGACCGAGTACGCGCGCATGCTCGAGGTGCTCGAGGCGCACGGCTTCGATCGCCGATGCGCCTTTCCGCACGGTGGACACCTGATCAACCTGCACATCGCGGCCGGCCTGGGTTTGGGCGGCTGCGAGTCGTATCCCGGTGTGTTCCAACCGTTCGGCGGGTATCCCGACGGCTGCGTCGTCGCCGATGGCCGGATCCAACCGTCGGACGCCCCGGGCTTCGGCCTCGAGCAGAAGACCGGCCTGGCGGATTTGATCGCCGAGCTGACGGCCTGAGGAGCGCGAGTGAAGATCGCTGTAATCGGTTGTGGTGCAATGGGTTCCATCTATGCCGCCAAACTCGCCGCCGCGGGCAACGACGTGCTGGCGATCGACGCCGACCAAGCCAGCATGACCCAGATAGCCCAACACGGCCTGCGCGTCACCGGCCCCGACTCGGACCAAGTGGTGCCGCTGCGGACGAGCACGGTCGCGCCGGCGGAGACGATGGATCTGATCGTGCTCGCCGTCAAGGCCGCTGACGTGAAATCCGGTGCACAGCAAGCTCTTCCGATGCTGGGCGACAGCACTCCGGTGCTGACCATCCAGAACGGTCTCGGGTCCGCCGAGATCGTGGCCGGCATCGTCGGCGATGAGCGACTCGCGGTCGGGATCGCCAGCGGCTTCGGGGCGTCGCGCGTCGCCCCGGGCCACGTGCATCACAACGCGATGCGGGCCATGCGCTTCGGGGCCTATGCGACGCTGCCGCATGCGACGGTCGAGTCGATCGCCCGCGCCTGGGCGGATGCCGGATTCGACGCCGCCGCGGTCACCGACATCGCCGCCATGCAGTGGGAGAAGCTGATCTGCAACGTCGCGTACAGCGGGCCGTGCGCGTTGACGCACATGACCGTCGGCCAGGTGATGGACGACCCGGCGATGGGCCCGGTCAGCCAGGCGGCCGCGACCGAGGCATTCGACGTCGCCCGCGCGTCGGGAATCGCGATCGCGGTGACCGACCCGGTCGCGCATGTGCGCGAGTTCGGTGCCCGGATGCCCGACGCCAAACCGTCGGCACTGCTCGACCACGAGGCGCGCCGGGTCAGCGAGATCGACGTCATCAACGGGGCCATCCCGCGGCAGGGGGCGCGCGTCGGTGTTGCCGCGCCGGTGAACGCGACCATCACCGCCTTGGTCCAATCCATCGAACGGCAATGGGGTTCTGGCGGTACTGCTCAGTCGGGTTCCCTCGCGCCGGCCAACTCGCCCCCGCGCACACGGGCGGCGAAGTACACACCGAGCACGACCACCCAGGACAACAGCGAAAGCCAGAGCTGACTGCGGGCGGCGCGGTCGAACGCCATGAGCACCACCACGGCGGTGATCGCGGCGAGCGTGAGAATCGACAGCACCGGGAAGAACCACATCTTCACCCGCAGCTTCTCGTCAGGTGTGTTGCGGCGCAACACGATCTGCGACAAAGCGATCAGCCAGTAGACGAACAAGATGATGGCGCCCGACGAGTTCAGCAGAAAGAGGAACACGGTGTGCGGCGCGGCCCACGCCATGATGACGCAACCGAAACCGATCGCCGAGGAGAACAGGATCGCGACGTGGGGCACCCCGCGCCGGCTCAACTTGACCAGCCGTGCCGGCGCGTCGCCACGGTCGGCGAGCACGAACAGCATCCGCGACGCGGTGTACAGGCCCGAGTTCAGGCAAGACAACACCGCGGTGAGCACCACCGCGTTCATCACCTGATCGGCGCCGCGCAGACCCATGTGTTTGAGCGCGGCGACGTAGGGCGAGGACCCGAGCTGCACGGAGTTCCACGGCATGATCACGGCGAGCAGGAACACCGAACCGACGAAGAAGATCGCGATGCGCGCGACCACCGATCTCGTCGCGCGCTGCACCGCTCGCTCGGGGTCGGAGCTTTCCGCGGCGGCGATCGTGACGACTTCCGCGCCCACCATCGAGAAGATCACCACCACGATGGCGGCGAAGACGGCGCCGACACCTTTTGGGAAGAAGCCGCCGTGGGAGGTGAGGTTGGAAAAGTCGATGTGGCGGCCCGGCAGGGCGCCCAGCGCGAACAGCGTGCCGACGACCAGAAAGACCACGATGGTCGCGACTTTGATTCCGGCGAACCAGAATTCAAACTCGCCGAAGGCCGATACCGAGAATAGGTTGGTCGCGGTCATCAGCAGCATCAGGCACAGCGCCGATAGCCATAGCGGCATCGGCAACCAGTAGTTGAGGACCTTTCCGCCGGCGACGGCCTCGAAGCCGACCACGATCACCCAGAAGTACCAATACAACCAACCCACCGAGAAGCCCGCCCAGCCGCCGAGTGCGTTGGCCGCGTAATCGGCGAACGAGCCGGTGGACGGGTTCGCGGCGGCCATCTCGCCCAGCATCCGCATCACCAGAACAACGAGCAGACCGCACAGCGAGTAGGTGAGAAACGCGGCCGGCCCGGTGTCCTTGATCACCACTCCCGAGCCGACGAACAACCCGGCGCCGATCACCCCGCCCAGGGCAATCATGTTGAGCTGCCGCTGCGAAAGCCCTTGCCGCAGCCGCGGTGTGCCGGCCATGGCTCATCACAGTATTAGCTGCGGGCCCCTACTGCGCGGCAGCGGCAGCAAACGGTGTCGACGCGGCCGGCCGCGAGGTTCGATTGGGGTGCGTCCAGAGCCCCTTGCGTTCGAGCAGCGGCAGCACGCCTTCGCCGAACCAGTAGGCCTCCTCCAGGTGCGGGTAGCCCGACAGGATGAAATGGTCGATGCCCAGCGCGGCGTATTCGGCCAGCCGTTCGGCGACCTCGGCGTGCGAGCCGACCAGCGCGGTGCCGGCGCCGCCGCGCACCAGGCCCACCCCGGCCCACAGGTTGGGCGCCACCAGCAGCTTGTCGCTGCCGCCGCCGTGCAAGCGCAGCATGCGGCGCTGCCCCTCCGATTCGCTGCGCGCCAGGCTGGATTGCACGCGTTCGACGTCGGCGGGGTTGACGGCCGCCAACAGCCGGTCGGCCTCGGCCCACGCCTGTTCGGAGCTGTCGCGGCTGATCACATGGATCCGCAGCCCGTACTGCAGGTGCCGGCCGTGCTCGGCGGCCAGGCCGCGAATCCAATCCAGTTTCTCGGCGACGGCGCTCGGCGGCTCACCCCAGGTCAGGTAGACGTCGGAGTACTTGGCCGCCACCGGTCCGGCGGGCCCCGACGATCCGCCGAAGAACACCGCCGGTACCGGCTGCGGCGGGTTGCTCAGAGCCGCGCCGTCAACCCGAATGTGGTCGCCCGCGAAGGTCACCGGCTCGCGCGAGGTCCACAGTTCCCGCACGACGTGGAGGAACTCGGCGGTGCGCGCGTAGCGCGACGCTTTGTCGAGGTAATCGCCGTAGGCCTGCTGCTCGTGCGGCTCACCGCCGGTGACAACGTTGAGCAGCAGCCGTCCGCGCGAGTGCCGCTGAAAGGTTCCGGCCATCTGCGCGGCCAGGGTCGGGCTGAGCAGCCCGGGACGAAATGCGACCAGGAATTTCAGCGTCTCGGTGCCCTCGATCAGCATTGCCGTCGTCAGCCAGGCGTCCTCGCACCACAACCCGGTGGGGGTGAGCACCGCCTCGAAGCCGTTGTCTTCGGCGGCCCCGCAAATCTGGTGCAAATAGCGCAAACTCGCAGGACGGTCGCCGTGCATCGTGGTGCCGTGCCCGCCAGCCACCAGGTTTCGCGAATCCCCGTAGGTCGGCAGAAACCAGTGAAATGCCAGGCCCATTCGTTCTCCTTTTGTGCAATACGGAACAGTCAATCCTTGGCGCAAGGATTGGCGACGCCGGCGCAGGACGCGAGGGTTGAAACCGGCGAGATTGAATCCCCGACGATCACGGTGCAGTCACGGTGCTTTCCGACACGGCGTGGCTGTGGCGTCAAAACCGGGTCGGGGCCGCATGATCTCGCTCGTGCCCCACCTGAAACGCCGTGCGGTATTGCGCATGGGCGCCAGTGCCAGCGCGGCGGCCGCCGGCGTCTTTGCGCTCAGCGCCCTGCTGGATCCGCTCGAACCACAAGCGGCGCCGCCCCCGGTCGAGCCACCGCGGTCCCCCGCGAAGTTCGAGCCCTCAGCCGCCGGCAGCACCCTGCCGACCAAGACCACCGGATCGTTCATCTCGGCGGCCCGCGGCGGCATCAAGACCAATTACGTGATCGCCATGCCGCCGGGCCAGACTGGCATGCTGCGGCCGGTCATCGCACTGCACGGCGTGGACGGCGACGCCACCCAGATGCTGGAATTCGGTGTCGAGGAGGGCCTGGCCAAGCTCGTCAAACAGGGCAGGCCGCCGTTCGCCGTGGTGGGCGTCGACGGCGGCAACACCTACTGGCACCGCAGGGCGCAGGGCGGGGACTCCGGTGCGATGGTGCTCGAGGAGCTGCTGCCGATGCTGAGCTCGATGGGCATGGACACCTCCAGGGTGGGTTTCATGGGGTGGTCGATGGGCGGATACGGCTCGCTGCTGCTGGGCTCCCGGCTGGGACCGTCGCGAGTGGCCGGGATCTGCGCGATCAGCCCGGCGTTGTACACCTCGTTCTCCGACAGCGCGCCCGGGGCGTTCGACAGCGACGAGGACTATGCGCAGAACAACGTGTTCGGGCTGGCGGCGCTGAACTCGATTCCCCTGCGGGTGGACTGCGGCCTCTTTGACCGCTTCTATCCCGCCACCCGCCAGTTCGTCGGCCAGCTGAAAAAGCCACCGGCGGGCAGCTTCTCCATCGGCGGCCACGACTCGGTCTACTGGCACATGCAGCTTCCCGCCGAACTGGCCTGGATGTCCTAGCCGCGCGAACTCGGGTGAACCTTCCAACGACGCCGCACGTCATACCAAATAAGTTCTTCGGGAGGTTTTCGGATGACCCCGCTGCTGATGGTCTGCCTTTCGGCGGCCACGCCGCTCGCCGCTATCGGCTTGCTGAATCTGCAAGCACGCCTTGAGCGCTGGGCCTACGAACGCCACGCCGAGGACTAAACGCCTTGCGCGGCAAGGTGTTTGATCACCTGGACAGCTGCATGCGAATCAGCGGTGCGATCTTGTCGGCCAGATACTGGTGCCCCGCATCGTTGGGGTGCACGCCGTCCACACCGATCAAGTCGGGCCTGTCGAAGAACCACCGGTCCCCGATCGGATCGACGAACGCTGCTCCCACCGCCCGGGCCTGAGCGTTGATCACGTCGCGAATCTGCAGCACGGAAGCGGGCACATCGGCCGTCGGCCATGGCGGCCCGATCACCAGCAGCCGCGCGGTCGGCGCGAAGCGGCGCGCCAAGAGGAAGGCTTCGCGGGTCTTGAGGGCGAGCAGGCCAGGGTCGACGCCTTGGTCGTTGCGGGAGCCGAAGAACACCACCAGCGCATCATCGCGCTTGACCGCCCGGGCCGTCAGATCCTCGAAGACGCTGCCGTGGTCACCGGGCACCGCGTAGCCGGCCTTGCCCTCGGCCGCCACATCGGCACCGATCTGCGTGCCTCGCTGAGCCAGCGCCTGCCAGGCGCGAGCGGTCCACGAATTCGCGCCCTCGCCCCCCTCGTCGGTGCCGGTGGTGTACGAGTCGCCGATCACCGCGAGGTGGCGGAGCAAGAAGTCCTGGGTCAGCAGGTGGTATGGCCGCACCGCTTGCGGCGGGGCCGGGTTGCCCAGTGTCGCCACGGTTTCCAGGAAAAGGACGACCAAGAGACTCACGTTGATGCCCAGCACGCGAAGCCGACCCACCAACACCCCTACCGCTAGACGAATCATGAGTCAGACCGCGCGCGCCGAAACCCCGTCCCGCCCACCGTCGATCTGATGAAGCTTGGCGCTTGCCGGCTCCTCGGATTCGGCGTTCGCGGCGGCGGGCCGGACGTCGACCATCCTGCGCATCCAACGGCGCGCAGGCTCCTCGATGAAGTGATACATCAGACTGGAGCAAAGCACGGCGATCGCCAGCAGACCGAAGATATTCCATTTCCATGGCGAATCGGAGTGCCACGGTGTCAGCTCGAACTGCACCACGGCCCACGTCCAGCTGGTGTGCACCAGCTCGTGCACCATGTACAGGCAGAACGAGATCTGGCCGCCGTAGACCATCACCCGGGTCGACAGCAACCTCGGCAGGCTGCCCGCTCCGATCGCCAGCGTGATCACCAGCGGAACGAACAGCACGTCGACCACGCCGCCGCTGTCCAACACGCCGTGAATCGGATACGCGGCGAGCAGATAGATCAGGCCCACCGTGGCGCCGAGGAGCAGCGCGGAGACGTACCCGACGACGCGGCGGGCGTGCTCGCTGAGCTCCAGCCTGCGCACGGCGGCGCAAGCCAGCGCGCCCGCGGTGAACTGGGTGACGATGCGCGGCAGCCAGCTCCACGGCGTGTAGAAGAAGCCGCTGGTGAGCAGGAGCACCATCGGCGGCAGTTGCGCCACGAAGGCCAGCACCATCAGGGTGCGCGCCCGGGTGGCCAGCTTCATCCGGAAAATCACCAGGACGACCAGGCCGAACAGCAGATAGGCCAGCCATTCCGCGCTGATCGACCAGGCCGGCCCGTCCCAGCTGGTCCCGTCGAAGAACGGCTCGAACCACAGTTGCACCAGCAGCACCTGCCGGACGTAGCTGATCGCGGTGAGCTTGCCAACGTCGGGGGACGGGGTGTGCCCGACGTGCAGGGTGAAGATGATCCACAGCACCGCCAGGTGCAGCGTGACCAGGTAAACCGGCCACACCCGGGCCAGCCGCAGCCACAGGAAGTGCAGCGTCTCGCGGGTCGACCACGCCCGGCCCATGCGATCCAGATAATTCCAGGTCAGCACGAACCCGCTGAGGATGAAGAATAGGTCGACGCCCTGCGCGCCGCAGTTGAGCACCGGCGCGAGGTTCTCGCGCAGATCGGGCGACACATCGCTGATCATGGGCCGGAAATGAAACAGCACCACCCACACGGCGGCGACGATGCGCAGTCCCGTCAGGGCCCTGATCTCGCCCCTGATCTCTGCGCCGCGCACGATGCTCTTTCCGTCCGGAACCTGCTGTTTCGCCATGTCAAAAGCCCCCCGACTAGCCCCCCGGACTAGCCACCGACAGCCACCGCAGCCTAACAGCGCGGCGCCCGCAACGGCGTGAGGGCCGCGCCGCCCGGACCACGCAAGCCCCCGAAAAGCCAAGTCTTTAGCAAAGAGTTAGACGCGGCTTCCGGTCCCCTTAAATTCTGCTGGTTTGGTGGGACACAGGTTAGAACGGCGCTTGGGGAAGGTACCGCATATGACGCTCGCGATCGCTGAGCCGGTTGCTCGCCCAGTTTCTGACGCGCACACCTTCGAATACGGGGGCGCCCGCGTGCGGGCGCACTGCCGTCACCTCGCGACGGTGGTGACCCTCCGAGGCGAAATCGACGGCCTCAACGCCGACCGGATCCGTGAGTACGTCAAGCGCTTCGCCCTCGAGCAAGCCAACGTGGTAATCGACATGAACGACGTCACCCACTTTGCTCCGGCCGGCATCTCGCTGTTGCACGGACTCGACGAAGACTGCCGCGCCGCCGGGGCGGAGTGGACATTGGTGGCGAGCCCCGCGGTGATCGAGCTGCTCGACGGCACCACGTTTTCGACGGCGCGCTCGGTACACGCGGCCCTGCGCACCCTGGCTGACGCCATCGTCAGCCGGCGTCAGCTGGTGCTGCCGCTGATCAAGAAGACGGCCTGAGCCGTCCCGGTCGAGCGCGCCTGAGCCGCGCCACCCCGACAACGAGCAACACCCCGGCAAGCGTGGCCAGCAACATGGTCAGCAATAGCTGCTGAGGGTCAAACACCAACGACGTCGTGGACGGCTGCCCGTCCGCGACGGGCGCGACGCCGACGGTGTGACGCGAGTGCGACCACGTCACCCCGGCGCCGGCCAGCGCGGCCAACGCCAAAACGAGTTCGAGCAGCGCCCGGTACCGGCCGATCACCTGGACAGCCCGTCTTCGCCATACGGCGAGTCGTAGTCGTCGTACTCGTCGTCCTCGGCGAGCTCCGGCGTCGGGCCGACCCGCTCCTGCACCAGCGGGGTCAGCGCGTCGCGCAGGTGGCGGTGGCGCCGTGCCCAGGCCTGCGCGGTGCGGCCGCCGGTGAGCCGCAGGCCGATGCCGACCCGACCGCGGGGAATCCCGTTGAGCTCACCGAGGGTCCGCGCCGTCTGCCACCGCGCCAGCGGTAGCCCGGAGTCGACCGAATTCTCGGCCTCCGGATAGACCTTGACGATTTCGCGCACCAGGATCGTCTCGGTGCCTTGCCGCAGCGCGTCTTCGGTCAGCTCGACCGAGGTGTGGATGCGCGCCGCTTTGATCTGGATCCCCAAAAACAGCGTCACCATCACCAGAAAGATCACCGGGATCGTCAAGCCCACGCCGGCGTGGCTGGACATTTCGATCAGGATCATCGACACCGCCGCCGCCGGCCCCGCCAGCAGCCAGTACCAGCTGGCGCCGGGTTCGTGGAACAACGGCTTGTCGGTCATGACAGCCAACCCGCCGCGGCGGCGGCCCAGTAGGTGAGGACGATATCGGCGCCGGCGCGCCGGATGCTGGTCAGCGACTCCAGTGCCGCGCTTCGCTCGTCGATCCAATTGTTCGCCGCCGCAGCACAAATCATCGCGTACTCCCCCGAGACTTGATACGCCGCCACCGGCACCGACGACATCGCCGCCGCGGCGGCCACCACGTCCAGGTAGCCCAGCGCGGGTTTGACCATCACGATGTCGGCGCCCTCGTCCAGATCCAGCGCAACCTCGCGCAGCGCCTCGCGGGCGTTTCCCGGCTCCTGCTGGTAGGTGCGCCGGTCCCCGGACAGGCTGGAGCTGACCGCCTCGCGGAACGGGCCGTAGAACGCCGACGCGAACTTCGCGGCGTAGGCCAGGATCACCACGTCGGGGTGACCGGCCGCGTCCAGGCCGTCGCGGATGGCGGCCACCTGACCGTCCATCATCCCGCTGGGCCCGACCACATGGGCGCCCGATTCCGCTTGTGCCACAGCAAGTTCCACGTAGCGTGCCAGCGTGGCGTCGTTGTCCACCCGGCCGCGGTCGTCGAGGACACCGCAGTGTCCGTGATCGGTGAACTCGTCGAGACAGGTGTCGGCCATCAACACGGTCGCGTCGCCGAGGTCCTTGGAAAGGTCACGCAGGGCGACGTTGAGAATGCCGTCCGGGTCGGTGCCGGCCGAACCGGTCGCGTCCTTGTCCGCGTCGCGCGGAACCCCGAACAGCATCACCCCGCCCACGCCGGCGGCGACCGCGTCGGCGGCGGCGCTGCGCAGCGAGTCCCGGGTGTGCTGCACCACGCCCGGCATCGAGGCGATCGGCCGCGGCTCGTCGATACCGTCGGCTACAAACATCGGCAGCACCAAATGCCTTGGCTCCAACGAGGTTTGCGCTACCAAACGACGCAGCGCGGGGGTTGAGCGGAGGCGGCGCGGCCGTATTCTCATGCGTTGACTCTGCGCTGAGGGCGGTGGCTACTCGCACTTTCGCGCCATGAGCGCAGAGTCAACGCAAACGAGATCATCGCCTGCGGCTCTTCTTGCGCGGCGGTGGCAGCGCGCCCTCGGCGCGCAGGCGCGCGGCGTGTTCGGCCAGCGCGTCGACCAGCGGGCCGACCGCGGCGGTGTCGGGCTGCACATCCACCCGCAACCCGAATTCGGCTGCGGTCTCGGCGGTTTTGGGCCCGATGCAGGCGATGATGGTCCGCGCGTGCGGCTTGCCGGCGATGCCCACCAGGTTGCGCACCGTGGAGCTGGACGTGAAGCACACCGCGTCGAAGCCACCGGTCTTGATCATCTCGCGGGTGGCCGCCGGCGGCGGCGCGGCGCGCACCGTCCGGTAGGCGGTGACGTCCTCGATCTCCCAGCCGCGCTCGCGCAGGCCCTCGGCCAACGTCTCGGTCGCGATGTCGGCGCGCGGCAGCAGCACCCGGTTCACCGGGTCGAAAATGCTGTCGTACTCCGGGAAGTCGTCCAGCAGACCCAGCGAGGACTGCTCGCCGGCCGGCACCAGCTCGGGGCTGATGCCGAAGGCGCGGACCCGGTCGGCCGTCGACTCGCCGACACAGGCGATCTTCACCCCGGAGAAGGCGCGCGCGTCCAGGCCGAATTCGCCGAACTTCTCCCACACCGCGCGCACCGCGTTGGTCGAGGTGAACACCACCCACTGGAAACGGCCGTCGACCAGCCCCTTGACGGCGCGCTCCATTTGCGCGGGACTGCGCGGCGGCTCGACGGCGATGGTGGGCACCTCGACCGGCAGGGCGCCGTAGGACGTCAGCCGCTCGCTCATCTCGCCGGCCTGGTCCTTGGTGCGCGGCACCAGCACGGTCCAGCCGTACAGCGCGCGGCTCTCCCACCAGTTCAGCTTGGCGCGGCTGGCCACCGTCTTGCCGATGGTCACCACCAGCGGCCCGCCCAGCGGACCGGAGGCATCCGCCCCGGCGCCCAGGACGGCGGGGTCGGTCAAGCCCTGCAGCGTCGTTTCGACGGAGCGCTGCGCACAGGTGGTGCCGTGCGCGGTCACCACGCAGGGCGTGGTCTCGGCCAGCTCGTGCTCGATCAGGGTGCGCGCCGCGTCGGCCAGGTGCGACGCGGTGGCCTGCAGGATCAACGGCCCGGGGGCGGCGGCCAACGCGTCCCAATCCACCTGGGGGTCGCGGACGTCGGCCACCGTGTGCGAGGAGCCCAGCGGCAGCCCCGCATAGGTCGGGACGGCGCTGGTGGCCGCCAGGCCGGGCACGATCTCGATGTGCAGGTGCGTGCGCGCCACGGCGTTCACCTCGGTGATGACGGCATCCAAGGTCAGCGGGTCACCCGCCACCAGCCGCACCACGTCGACGCCCGTCTTGGCCTCGGCGGTCATCGTCTTGGCGACCTCGGCCGGATCGCCCAGCGCCGGACGGATGTCCGCGCCGCCCGGCACCATGGACCCGGTGGCCTGGGCACTGTCCGCGTCGGGGTTGTCGCCGGCCGCGTCCGCGCTGGCAGGCGCCGCGGGCACCGGGCCGGAGACGGGTGGCAGGTCCTTGCCGATCAGCGCCAGCACCGGTTCGGGCACGTCGGGATCGGTGAACACCAGGGCCGCGTTCGCCAGAACCGCGGCGGCCCGCGTCGTCAGCAATCCGGGGTCGCCTGGACCTGAGCCCACAAAGATGATGTGGCCCGGTCTCGGCTTACGCCCTCGCGTCGTCATTGTCGCTCCCAGGTAACTCGTGTTGCTGTTGCTGCCCTAATTGCTCTCGTCAACTTCCTCGCGCGGGGTCTTGCCGCGCTCCCGCCATCAGCTCCCGCGCGCCCAGCTCGAACAGCTCCGCCGCGACCGAGAGCCCGAGCTCTCGCGCCCGATCGGTGGTGCCGACCCCGGACGCGCGGATCACGTCCGATCCGTCCAGCGCCGCCACGCAGCCGCGCAGCGAGAGCTCTTCGAAGATCCGGCCTTCGTCATCGATGGACTCGACCACCTCGGCGATCGCGCCCACCGGTGCCGAGCAACCGGCCTCCAGTTCGGCGAGCAGGGCTCGCTCCGCGGTGACCGCCACCCGCGTGTCGGCGTCGTCCAACTCCGCCAGCACCGCCGCCAACCGGCTGTCACCGGCGCGGCACTCGACCGCGAGCGCGCCCTGAGCCGGTGCTGGCAACATCTGCACCGGCTCTAACGTTTCGGTGACGGCATCGAGGCGGCCCAGTCGGGCCAGACCGGCCCGGGCCACCACGACGGCGTCAAGATCACCACTGCTTACCCTGTTCAACCTGGTATCTAGGTTGCCTCGTAGGGGGCGGATTTCCAAACCGAGACCCAATGCTCTAAGCTGCGCGGCCCGTCGCGGAGACGAGGTGCCCACCAGCGACCCCGCTGGCAACTCCGCGAGCACCAGCCCGTCGCGGGCGACAACCGCGTCTCGCGGGTCATTTCGTGGCGGTATGGCGGCGATGGCGAAGCGCGGGTCCGGCGCCGTCGGCAAATCCTTGTGCGAGTGCACAGCCGCGTCGACTTGGCCCTCGTCGATGGCCTCGCGCAGCGCGGTGGTGAAGACGCCGACCCCGAGGTTTTCGATGGGCGCCGAGGACCGGTCACCGGCGGTGCTGATGGTCACCAACTCCGCCGGGTGGCCGTTGGCGATCAGCGCGTCCCTGATACCCGCGGCTTGGGTGGTGGCCAACAGACTGCCCCGAGTGCCGATCCGAATCACGTGGGCCAATCGGCTACTCGGCGGCGAAATCGCTTCGTGCCACCGGCAATTCGCCCGCGGCTACGGCGTCGACAGCGGTTTGGTCGAGTTCGAAAAGCTCGCGCAGCGCCTCGGCGTAGCTGTCGCCGCCGGGGGCGCTGGCGAGCTGCTTGATCCGCACGGTGGGCGCGTGCAGCAACTTGTCCACCACCCGGCGCACGGTGCGGGCCACCTCTTCGCGCTCGGCGCTTTGCAGCCCGGGCAACCGGTTGTCCAGGCGGAGCAGCTCCGCTTCGACCACATCGGCGGCGCGCTGGCGCAGCGCCGTCACGGTCGGCGTGACCTCGGCCATCCGCTGCCCCACCAGATAGCCGGCGACCTCGCTGGCGACGATGCCGCGGGCGGCGTCGACGTCGGTCGCGGCGGCGTGGGCGGCAGGCTCGTGCTGGACGCGGTCCACGTCGACGACCCAGACGCCGGGAAGCCCGGCCACCGCGGGATCGACGTCGCGCGGCATGCCCAGGTCGCAGATCACCAACGGCTGGGTGGCCTCCTGGGCTTCACTGCGGTGCGCGGCCGCCAGCGCGTGATGCACGTCGGCCAGCGAAACCACCGGGGTCACCGCCCCGGTGCAGCTGACCACCACGTCGGCATGGGCCAGCGCGTCGGCCAAGCCGTCCAGGGTGGACGCCTCGGCCGGCACACCGGATTCACGGACCTTGCGGACCAGCCGCTGCGCCCGGGACAACGACCGGTTGAGCACGTGGATCTGGCCGATGCCCGCCCGGGTGAGCTGCGCCGCCGCGAGCGCCCCCATCGACCCGGCGCCGATCACCAGCGCGCTCTTCCCGGACAGTCCGCCCAGCTTGCGTTCGGCCATGCCCAGCGCCACCGACACCACCGAGGCGCCGGCAGCGTCGATCGCGGTCTCGGAATGCACCCGCTTGCCCACCGACAGCGCGCGCTGGGCCAGCTCGTGCAGCACCCGCCCGACGCTGCGGTTGGCCTCCGCGGCGGCGTACGCGCGGCGCACCTGACCGAGCACCTGCTGTTCGCCGATGACCGCCGAGTCCAGGCCGCTGGCCACGGCGAACAGGTGCTCGACGGCGGCCTCGCTGTAGCGCACGTAGGCGTATTTGGTCAGGTCGCCCATCGACATCCCGGAGTGCTCCGAAAGCACCTGCCCGATCACCGCCAGGCCCGCGTGGAACGCGTCCACGACGGCGTAGACCTCGACGCGGTTGCACGTCGACAGCACCATGGCCTCGGTCACCAGCGACGACTGCAGCACTCGGTCGACGATCTTGATCTGGTCGGATTCGTCGAGGCTGACCTGTTCCAGGACGGAGACCGGCGCACTGCGGTGCGAAACCCCGAAGAGCAGGATGCTCACGGCAGCATCACCTGGCCAGCTCCTTTGCTTTCCAAGCTTTTCTCAAGCCGTCACTGGACTGGTGTCTACGGTAATCGTTGATGAGCTGGGCTACCAAATATCGAGCGGCTTCATCGCGGGGCCAGGTCGGCGCGCAGCCGGGGCTCGTCGATGTCCCAGTAGCTGTGTTCGCGGCCGTCCAGCAGGATCACCGGCAGGCGATCGCCGAATTCGGCCCGCAGCCCGGGGTTGCCCGCCGCCGCGGCGGCGTCGACGTCGGTAGTGGACAGGTCGAAGCCCAGTTCACCGGCCAGCTCGGCCAGCCGGGCGTGCACCCGGGCGCAGATGGTGCAGCGGTCTCGGGTCAGCAGCTCCACCCGCCGGGCCTGGGTCATACCCACCAGTGTGCCAAGTCAACGGTCGTGACCAGTGCGCAAACCTCCTTAACACGCGCGTGCCGGATAGTGTTGGTACCGGCCACCGGGCGACACGGATTGAGGAGGTTTGTCGATGACTTCCGCGGAACCCGGCAGCGCAGCGGGCGCCGGCCGCGTCGACCTGGAGACCCTGACCGATAACGCCAGCGCCAGCCGCGCGCTCGACGACCTGAAGGCCACGCAAGCCGAGGTGGCCGCCTCGGATGACCGGCCGCAGCCGCCCATCGACCTGACCGCCGCCGCGTTCTTCGACGTGGACAACACGCTGGTGCAGGGTTCGTCGGCGGTGCATTTCGGCCGCGGGTTGGCGGCCCGCAACTACTTCACCTACCGCGACGTGCTGGGATTCATCTACGCGCAGGCCAAGTTTCAGTTGCTCGGCAAGGAGAACAGCAACGACGTCGCCGCCGGGCGGCGCAAGGCGCTCGCGTTCATCGAGGGCCGATCGGTCTCGGAGTTGGTGGCCCTCGGCGAGGAGGTCTACGACGAGATCATCGCCGACAAGATCTGGGCCGGAACCCGCGAGCTCACGCAGATGCACCTCGACGCCGGCCAGCAGGTCTGGCTGATCACCGCCACGCCCTACGAGCTGGCGGCAACCATCGCGCGCCGGCTCGGGCTGACCGGCGCGCTGGGCACGGTCGCCGAATCGGTGGACGGTGTCTTCACCGGCAGGCTGGTGGGCGAGATCCTGCACGGCCCGGGCAAGGCCCACGCCGTGCGGTCGCTGGCCATCCGCGAGGGGCTCAACCTGAAGCGCTGCACCGCCTATTCCGACAGCTTCAACGACGTGCCGATGTTGTCGTTGGTCGGCACCGCGGTCGCGATCAACCCCGACGCCCGGCTGCGCAGCCTGGCCCGCGAACGGGGCTGGGAGATCCGCGATTTTCGAACCGCGCGCAAGGCCGCCCGGATCGGGGTGCCGTCGGCGCTGGCGCTCGGCGCGGCGGGCGGTGCGCTGGCCGCGTTGGCGTCCCGACGCCAATCACGCTGATAGGCTGCGCCGCTATCACCTAGTCGCAGCGAAACAGCCGGGAGAACACCAGCCATGACCCTTCCCGAGGGAACCGAAGGCCTCATCGGCAGCCATTACCGGGCACCGGACTACTTCGAGGTGGGGCGTGAAAAGATCCGCGAGTTCGCGGTCGCGGTCAAGGACGACCACCCGGCCCATTACGACGACGCCGAGGCCGCCAAAGCCGGCTACCAGGCGCTGGTCGCGCCCATCACATTTTTGGCCGTCGCGGGGCGTCGCGTGCAGCTGGAGATCTTCACGAAGTTCTCGATTCCGATCAACATCGCCCGGGTCATGCACCGCGATCAGAAATTTCTGTTTCACCGCCCGATCCAAGCGCACGATAGGCTGTACTTCGACACCTATCTCGACTCGGTGATCGAGTCCCACGGGGCCGTGATCTGTGAGATCCGCAGTGAAGTCACCGACGCCGAGGGGAAACCGGTCGTCACCAGTGTCGTCACGATGCTGGGGGAGGCCGCACACCAAGACGCCGGCGCTGAAGAAACCGTCGCCGCGGTAGCTGCAATATCTGCCGAAAGTAGGGGCGATTCGAATGCAGTCACAGGGTGAAACGCGTAGCACCCAGCTAAAGCCGCCTGTCGAGGCGGTCCGATCCCATTACGACAAGTCCAACGAGTTCTTCAAGCTGTGGCTCGATCCGTCGATGACCTACAGCTGCGGCTACTTCGACGAGAATCCCGACCCGCAGCATCTGACCAAGACGCTGGAAGAGGCGCAGTACGCCAAGCGCAAGCTCGCCCTGGACAAGCTCAACCTCGAGCCCGGCATGACGCTGCTGGACATCGGCTGCGGGTGGGGCTCGACGATGCGGCACGCGGTGGCCGAATACGACGTCGACGTCATCGGCCTGACGCTTTCCGAGAACCAGTACGCCCACTCTGTGGCCGAGTTCGAAAAGATGGACAGCCCGCGCCGCAAGGAGGTGCGGATCCAGGGCTGGGAGGAATTCCCCGACGAGCCGGTCGACCGCATCGTGTCGCTGGGCGCCTTCGAGCATTTCGCCGACGGCGCGGGTGACGCCGGATACGAGCGCTACGCCACCTTTTTCAAGAAGTACTACGACGTGCTGCCCGACGACGGCCGGATGTTGCTGCACAGCATCGTGGTGCCCACCGCCGAGGAGGGCAAGGCGATGGGCCTACAGATCAACATGACCCTGGTGCGGTTCATCAGGTTCATTCTCAAGGAGATCTACCCCGGCGGAAAGTTGCCCCAGATCGATTTGGTCGACAAATACTCGACCGACGCGGGCTTCAAGATCGAGCGGCATCACATGATCGGGAAGAACTACGTTCCGACGCTGACCGCGTGGGGCGACGCGCTCGAGGCGCACAAGGAAGAGGCCATCGCCCTGAAGGGCCAGGAGACCTACGACATTTACCTGAAGTATTTGCGCGGCTGCTCGGATCTGTTCCGCGACGGGTACACCAACGTCTGCCAGTTCACCCTGGTCAAATAGAACTCAGCCGAAGAAGATGTTGCGGCGGCCGGCCAGCAGGCGGTACAGCGTCTGCTGGATGGTCTCCCGCACCTGGTCGGTCAGCTCGAACGTGACCATCGGATCCTCGGCGTCGCTGGCGGCGTAGTCGGCGGTGTAGATCGGCTCGCCAAATGCGATGCGCCACTTCGACGGCAGCGGCACCAGGCCCGCGGGTCCGGCCAGCGGGAACAGCGGCGTGATGGGGAAATAGGGCAGGCCGAACAGCCGCGCCAGCAACTTGACGTCGGTCAGCATCGGGTAGATCTCTTCGGAGCCGATGATCGAGCACGGAATGATCGGCGCCTTGGTGCGCAGCGCCGCGGTGACGAAGCCGCCGCGGCCGAATCGCTGCAGCCGGTAACGGTCCTCGAAGCGTTTCCCCAAACCCTTGTAGCCCTCGGGGAAGACGGCGGTCAGCTCGCCGGAGGCGAGCAGCCGCTGTGCGTCGGTCGTGCAGGCCATGGTGTGCCCGGCCTTGCGGGCGGCCTCCCCGACCACGGGCAGGTCGAACACCATGTCGGCGGCCAGCAGCCGTAGGTCGCGCTCGGACGGGTGGTTGTCGTGCACCGCCACCGACAGCATCAGCCCGTCGAACGGCAGGACCCCGGCGTGGTTAGCCACCAACAGCGCGGCGCCT
The DNA here is from genome assembly GCF_010730195.1 of Mycobacterium conspicuum. Lineage (NCBI taxonomy): Bacteria > Bacillati > Actinomycetota > Actinomycetes > Mycobacteriales > Mycobacteriaceae > Mycobacterium > Mycobacterium conspicuum. The sequence goes on along the minus strand of NZ_AP022613.1, from coordinate 410,993 downwards.
TCGCTGGGCAGGTTCTCGATGCCGCTGACTTCGACGCGGAACCATGAGCGGAAGAAGAACCTCAGCAGCGGCCGCACGATCGCGGCATTGAAGTGCGGATCGAACCCGAACTCGTCAACGCTGTAGTCACCGGTCAGTCGTTTGCGAAGGAATCCGGCCACGGCGGCGACGCGCTCGGCGAGCTCGTTGAGCGGCACCTCGGCGGGAGCCGGCGCGCCCGCGGCGCGGCGGTGCTCGTCGATCTCACGAACGACGGCGGCGAGTTGTTCGGCGGACGCACGGCCGCGGGTGTCAGTGAGCAACGAGGGATGCTGACCGGAGTCGCCTGCCCGTTGATCCGCTCTGCGACGCGCTGTTACCCGGCCCCGATTCGTGTGCAGTGGAATAACATTCGCTCTGTTTTCACCCGCCACGATATCTACCTGACCCCACCCCATGGAATTGGATTTCGGCTACCCCAGCGCTGGGCAATCGCAATAGCGCGATCCTCCAGGGAGCGTACCCGATGTGGGTCGATAATGGGAGTCAGGCCGCGGCCGCGAACGTAGTCGTCGAACGCCTCGGCCGTACTCCATTTGGGCTGGTAGCCAAGTTCCGAGCGCATCCGACTGGTATCCATCACCCGGCCATAACTCAAGTAATTGAATTGGTCTCGGGTGATCTCGGTGTAACGATTAGCCCGCCTTAGCGAATCGAGCGCGAATACGCCAAAACCGGGTACTGGCAACGGAATTCGGCCCGCGCGGCGAATCGCCTGGGACAGCATGATGATACCGTCGGCACCGATGTTGAAGGTGCCGGCCTTGCCGGCCATCGCCGCGCGCTCCAACGCTCCCAGCGCATCCTGCTCGTGCAGCAGCTGCAGTCGCGCGTCGCGGCCGAACATGGTCGGAACCAACGGCCCGGCCAGATACCGCGACAGCGTGGTGTCCATCGCCGGCCCAATCATGTTGGCCAGCCGCAGAATCGTGACGGCGATATCGGGCCGGCGCCGACCCAGCCCACGCGCGTAACCCTCGATATCCAGGCTGTCCTTGGCGAATCCGTCGCGAAACGGCCGACGGCTGCTGCTGTCCTCGGTGAACATCACCGGGTCGTGCGCGCTGGACCCATACACCTCGGACGTCGACTTCAGCACGACCCGACGCACCGACGGCGCCTTCTGACAGGCCGCGAAGAGTTGCATCGCGCCCATCACGTTGATTTCCTTCAACGCCGCGCTGCCGCCCGAGCGCGGTGCGTACGACGCCGCGGCCGCATGCACCACCGTGTCGACGTCGCCGTTTCGAATCACCTTGGCGATAAACGGATTGCGGATATCGGCGCGGACGAACTCGGCCCGGCCCATCCGGCGCAGCATGTCCTTGCTCGGCGCGATCGCGTCGACCGCGATGACCCCGTTGATGAGCGGGTTCTGCGCGAGCCGGGCGGTCAGGTAGCCGCCGAGGAATCGGCATGCACCGGTGACCAGCACGACTTTGGGGTAGTGCACGGTGCCGCCGCTTGTCCCGCCCCCGTCAGGGCCACTCGACGTGTCCACGCAGACGAGCCTAGCGGCCCGGTTGCTACAGCGGCGTTACCGATCCAGCGATTTACTTGCCGAGTTTTCTGCGCTGCACCCGGGTGCGACGCAGCAGTTTGCGGTGCTTCTTCTTCGACATGCGCTTGCGCCGCTTCTTGATGACTGAACCCATGACTCCGCTATCTGCTTCAAAGTTTGGACCCGGTCACCTTACCCGGCGGGACGCGGCCAACACCAAACCGGCTTGGCGCCGTGCGGCCAGCGAGCCCGGCGCGACCTAGCCGGCGTCGAAGTACGACGTCTCCAGCATGTCGTGGACGGCCTTGGCATGCACCCGGAAGGAGCGACCGACCCGAACCGCGGGCAGCTCACCGTTGTGCACCAGCCGGTACACCGTCATCTTGGAGACCCGCATCAGCGCGGCCACCTCGGCGACGGTCAGAAATTGTGTCCTGGCCTGCTGGCTGTCGACGGAACCGGTGTCCCGCGCCTTGCCAGCGGAATCTCGCGCCGATGGCCCGTTCGTTGACGTCATCGCAACCCAATCGTGTCAGGCACGCGCAGCGCCACCGGCTTCCCCTCCGCTGGCACCCACGCGTGCATACACACAGGAGAATAGCGGGACTAATGGGGTTACTGGTACTGGTGGGGGATAATCAATTCGAAATTTTAAAATTATTCGGATGTAATTCTTAGCTGCTCAGAGCGGCTTTTGGCGGCCTGGACGGCGGCGTCCACGGCGGCGCGCAAGCCGCCGCGTTCCAGTTCCCGCAGCCCAGCGGCGGTGGTGCCACCGGGCGAGGTGACCGTGGCGCGCAACTGCGCGGCCGAGGCGTCCACCTGCACCCCCAGCGACGCGCCCTCGGCCGACGCCCCGGCGCCGCCGTTTTGGTTCATCCGTTCCAGGAGCATCGCCGCCGAACCGGCCATCGTCTGGGCGGTCAGGTCGGCGGCCACCGCACGGCTCAGACCCGCCGCGACGCCGGCGTCGACCAGCGCCTCTACCAGCAAGAAGAAGTACGCCGGGCCCGAGCCGGACAGCGCGGTCACCGCGTCCATCTGCGCCTCGGGAACGGTGAGCACCCCGCCGACCGCGTCGAACAGGGCCGACACCTCCTCGAGCTGTGCCGGCGTCACGAAACGGCCGGTGGCCAGCGCCGTCACCGCCGCGCCCACCAGCGCGGCCGCGTTGGGCATCGCCCGGATCACCGGGGTGCCGGCCGGCAGCCGGGACTCGAAGTAGGTGATGGTGATGCCGGCGGCCACGGTCACGAACACCTGCTCGGCGCTGTCGTTGTCGGCGTTGGCGGCCGCGTCGGCCAGCTCGGTCAACACGGACTCGACGTCCGCGGGCTTCACCGCAACCACGACAAACGTCGCGTTGTCCACGGCCTCGGTCACCGAGGACGTCACCAACACCGCATAGCTGTCCGCCAGGTATTTGGCCCGGTCTTCGATCCGCTCGGCCACCACCAGGTCTTTCGCCTGCCGCCCCGCCCGCAGCAACCCAGACAGCAACGCCTCGCCGATGCTGCCACCACCGATGATCGCGATCCTTGCCATGTCGGAAAGCATCGCAGACGGCTCGGCTTCTAGCTTTTGGAGGGCACCATCGCCAGCTGGCGCGACTGCGCCACGATGCGGCCCGTCTGGTCGACGACGAGGTGATCCTCGTCGAACCAGTCCTGCCCGATCTCGATGCAGCTGCAGATCACCCGCAGCCAGCCATCGGCGGGCAGGGCCCGCAGGAACGCGGTCAGCTGGATGGTGGGCGCCCAGCCGGTGCGTTCCACCGCGAACGTCACCGGCGCGGACACGTCCCCGCACATCAGCGCGAACAGCGCGTCGGGGGCGACGCCGCGCGGGCGCGCCCACATCTGGATCACCGGCGGGCGCCCGTCTGCGCGCGGCCCCAGCGTGGACAGCACCGTCCGAATCTCGCAGCCCTCCCCCAGGTGCACCAGGCCCGCCAGCGGGTGGCCGGGCTCGATCGCCGCGACGTCGTCGGGCGGTTCGGGTGGCATCAAATCCAGGACCGGGTTGGCCGACAACAGCGGCACGGTCCCGTGCTCGGGCTCGCCGAGGTTGACGACGGCATGCACCGCGGTGCGGTCGCCCTGGGTCAGCTCGACGTCGACGACGCTGATCCGCCGGCCGCGCTTGCGGATCAACGTCGTCAGCAGCATCGGCCCCGGGTCGGGCGCCCACAGGAAGCTGGCCGAGACGGAAACCGGCTGGGGCCCCTCGCGGTGCCCGCCGCCGCATGCGGTGCGCGCGGCGTTGGCGCACAGCGCCAGCATGGCGCCGCCGTGCACCTTGGGCCCGATGGTCCAGTGCTTGTTCAGCTCGCCCTCGAAGACGCCTTTAGAAAGGCCTGAGCCGACCTCGCGCAGGGTCATCGCTTCGGTGAATAAGGCGGTCATGATCTCCTAGCGCAGTAAGTGCGTGCGGGCGAATTGCAACGATTCGGTCAGCATGTCCTCACGCTCGTTGGCCGAACGCGCGCCCGACGTGGACACCTCCAGAATGACGTGGCCGGCGAAATGGCCGCCGGCCAGCATCTGGCACACCTCGACGGTGGGTTGCGTGCCGCGGCCGGGCACCATGTGCTCGTCGGCGGGCAGGCCGCTGCCGTCGCACAGGTGCAGGTGCACCAGACCGGAGCCCATCCGCCGCGCCATCTCCAAAGCGTCGGTGCCCGCGGTCGAGGTGTGCGACAGGTCCAGCGTGTAGTGCGCGTGGTTGCCGTCGAGCGGGTCGTAGGACGGCGCGAACGCGGAAAACCCGGGTCCCGGGCCGCCGCCGCGCCTGCGCATCCGTTCCCGGGACTGGTCGGCGCCGAAGAATCGGTCCGCCCGGAACGGAAACATGTTCTCGACGGCCACCATCACATCGCTGGCCGCTTCCAGGGCCACCACCTGCTCGCTGAATCCCTCGGCGTAGCGCCGCTGCCACCGGAACGGCGGGTGCACGACGACCGTCTGCGCGCCCAGTTGTTCGGCGGCCTTCACGCTGCGCTCGAGCTTGGGGATGGGATTGGAGCCCCACACCCGCTGCGAGATGAGCAGGCACGGCGCATGCACCGACAGCACCGGGACGCGATAGCGCCGCGACAGCTTTGCGACGGCATCGATGTCCTGGCTGACGGTCTCGCCCCACACCATCAGCTCGACGCCGTCGTAGCCCAGCTTGGCCGCGTACTCGAATGCGGCCTCGGCCCGCAACGGGTACACCGAGGCCGTCGACAAGCCGACTTTGATTGCGGGGCGCACTGTCTGTGTGGTGCCAGCTAGCCCGCTAAGAAGCCCGACTGCAGCGACAGCGCCAGCGGTCCCAGGGTGATCAGCGCCCCCACCGCGACCGCGATCAGCGTGCTGGCAATGTCCTCGGTTTTGCGGACCACGCGGACCCCGACCACCAGGCCCAGGATGACCAGCACCGAGAGCACCAGCGCCACGATGCTGTTCCACCGCCACAGCTGGTCGAAGGCCACGAACAGGCCCGCGCCGAACGCGACGGCCAGCATCGACTGCAGCACCACCAGGGTGGCCCGCCACAGCGCTTCGAACCTGCCCGGCGACGGCTGCGGCCGCTCGCCCGCTCGGGCCGGCTCGGCGGGCGCCGTTGCCTGCGCCGCGCCCGCGGCTTCGTCGCCGCGGCGCCGGGCCAACTCGTCGGCCAGGGACTGGCCCCCGAACAGGGTCGAATCGGAAGCCTGCAGATAGGAACGCACGTAGGCGGAATCCTCGGTCGCGACCTCCGCCTCGCGCACGTCGGCGTCCATGACGTCGACCGGGCTGTCGGCGTAGTCCCCGGCCGGATCGGGACTCATGCCCTCGGCGTCGGACTCCAGCTGCACGGACCCGTTTCGACCCTCGGGCCGCGGGTAGGCGCTGAGCTGCGGCCCCGACGCGCGTTGCGCCTGCGGCGGCGACTTGGGCCAGCGCGGCTCGGGTTCGGAGAAGTAGGCGACGCGCTCCGCGGCGCCCTCGACGGGCTGCTCTTGCCTGGTGGCCGGGGCCGGCGCGCCGGCGTCCTCGTCGTCGCGGATGACCGGAAGTTCGCCGGTGAGCTCGGCAACCGAGACGGCGTCGCTGTCGCCGCGCCGACGGCGGCGCCGCCGGGTGACCGCGGGTGCGCCGATCGTCCCATTCCTGGCCAGCAATTCGGCGACGGAGATCGGCCTGGTCTCGGGGCTCTCCGCCGCGGGTTGTGGTCCGGTCATGATTTGTCGCCTTTCGATCGGTTTGCCGCGTTCCGATCTACTCCCTGGCCTCTGGCATCGCGCACCGAAGTCTCCACCAAGGCAGTTCCGTCGGCTTCACTGTCAAGTTTCCGCAGAATGAGACCTTCCCGTAATGCCCACGGGCAAATGTCCACGGTTTCGATTGACAGCGCTCGCATGCTCGCCTCCGCCACCAGTGCACCCGCCACGATCTGCGGTGCTCGCTCGGCGCTAACTCCTTCCAGTTCTGCGCGGTCAGCGGTCGTCATCCTAGAGATGAAAGCTATGAGTTGTCTGAGGCCGTTTGCGGTCAGCGTCCTTTTCACCCGCGGCCCGGCGGCCGACGGCGCCGCGCCGGTCAGCCGCGCCAGCGAACGAAACGTCTTGGAGGTGGCCACCGCGAGGTCGGGGGCCCCGGAGTCCAGCACCGTCTCGCTCGCCTCGGCCAGCTCGGCGTCCAACCAGTCGCGCAGCATCGCGACCCGCCGCCGGCCCGGCGGATCGTCGGTGAGCCACTCGCGGGTCAACCGGCCGGCGCCCAGCGGCAGCGACAGCGCAACCTCGGGCTCCTCGTCGACCCCGCTGGACAACTCCAGCGAACCGCCGCCGATGTCGAGGTTGATGATCCGCCCCGCGCTCCAGCCGTACCAGCGCCGCACCGCCAGGAAGGTGAGCCGCGACTCGTCGACCCCGCGCAGCACCTGCAACTCGACGCCGGTCTCTTTGCGCACCCGCGCCAGCACGTCATCGGAGTTCTCGGCGTCGCGGACCGCGGAGGTGGCGAACGCCATCAACTCTTCGCAGCCGGAGCTGATCGCGATCTTCGCGAATTCGTCGATCGTCGAGATGAGCTTCTCGGCGCCGCGCTTGGTGATTTTGCCCTCACTGTCGGTGGCCTCCGCCAGCCGCAGGGTGGCTTTCGTCGAACTCATCGGCGTCGGATGGCCGCCGCGGTGGGCATCGACCACCAGCAGATGGACCGTGTTGCTACCCACGTCGAGCACGCCCAATCGCACAGCACAAAACTAGCGGGACGACGCCGCGGCCTGCTGAGCAGTCCGGCAAAGCGACACGACGCGAGCGGCGCGGACAACCGGAATCGTGGTCTAACGTTGAGTCCGTGGCAAATTCGCACCCCGAGCCGGGCCAAGAAGTCGAGTTGGATTTCGCCCGTGAATGGGTGGAGTTCTACGACCCGGCGGATCCCGAGCACCTGATCGCGGCCGACCTCACCTGGTTGCTCTCGCGCTGGACGTGCGTGTTCGGCACCCCGGCATGCCGCGGCACGGTGGAGGGCCGGCCGGATGACGGATGCTGCTCGCACGGCGCCTTCCTGTCCGACGACGACGATCGCGCCCGGCTGGACGACGCGGTCAAGGAGTTGACCGACGACGATTGGCAATTCCGCGAAAAAGGCTTGGGCCGCAAGGGTTATCTAGAACTCGACGAGAATGACGGCCAACCCCAATACCGCACCCGCAAGTACAAGGACGCGTGCATCTTCCTGAACCGGCCCGGGTTCGCGGCCGGGCCGGGCTGCGCGCTGCACAGCAAGGCCCTCAAGCTGGGCGTGGCGCCGCTGACGATGAAACCCGATGTCTGTTGGCAGTTGCCGATCCGGCGCAGCCAGGAGTGGGTGACCCGGCCGGACGGCACGGAGATTCTCAAGACCACCGTCACCGAATTCGACCGGCGCGGTTGGGGCTCCGGCGGCGCCGACCTGTACTGGTACTGCACCGGCGACCCGGCCGCTCACGTCGGCGCCAAGCAGGTGTGGGAGAGCCTGGCCGACGAACTGACCGAACTGCTCGGCAAGAAGGCCTATGCCGAGCTCGCGTCAATGTGCAAGCGCCGCAGCAAGTTAGGGCTCATCGCGGTGCACCCCGCGACCCGGCTCGCCGAGTAGATAACACTCGACCATGCGCAGCGCGCTGGCGCGCAGGTATGCCTCGACCGCCGCGGCGGCGCCCGTCGCGTCACGCTCTACCACCGCGTCGGTGATCTTCCGTAGGTCCGCCACGACGGGGCCGGCGTCGTCGTAGGCCCCGGTGAGCTCGTGCTCTCGGCCGCCGAAGGCATGCTCGACCCAGCGATAGAGCAATCCCAACGCGCGGTTGCGGGTGCTGTGGATCAGCACGCGGAAGTAGGCGAGGTCGGCGGCCTGGCGGGCGAGGGCGGTGTCCGCCTGCTGGACCGCGGCCTCAGCGGCGCGCAGCGCGTCGGCATCCTCGGGGGTGTGCCGCTCGGCCGCCAACCGGCCGATCGCGGGGCCCAACGCCGCGCGGATCTCCAGCAGCTCGGTGAGGAACTCCGGGCCGAGTTTGCGGACCAGCGCCTCGACCACGGCGGGATGGGTAAGGCCCTCGGGGTCGCGGACCAGGTTGCCGCTGCCCTGCCGGGCCTCGATCAGGCCCATCTGCTGCAACCGTGCCAGGCCTTGGCGCAACGACGTGCGATTCACCCCCAGCTGCTCGGCCAGGTCGCGCTCGGGGGGCAGCGTCGAGCCCGGCGCGAACACGCCGTCGAGGATGGCGTCGGCGATCGACGCGGCGATCTGTTCGTCGACCCGGTAGCGGTCGGGTGGCCGAATCGGATTTGACTGGTTCATTGGCTCAACCAATATAGTGGATGGGACCGGCATCGAGACTGCGTCCAGCGCGGAATTTCGGCAGTTTTTTCGCGCTGAGCGCAGTCTCGGCGCCCCGGGGAGGTGTGCATTGGAGGCCGAAGAGCTGCGATCGGCGGCGGCCCCGCGCTGGCGCGGGCAGGCCGGCCGGCTGGAGGTCTGGTACGCGACCCTGTCGGATCCGCGGACCCGCGCGGGGCTCTGGATTCACTGCGAGACCGTCGCGCCGACACAGGGCGCCGCCTACGCGCACGGCTGGGCCACCTGGTTCCCGCCCGAGGGGCCCCCGCGCACCGAACGGTTCGGGCCCGAGCCGGTAGCGCCGGCGGTCGGTGACGCCTGGTTCGACGCGGCCGGCGCACGCGTGGGCCCGCGGGAACTCGCCGGACGCGCGCGGGCGCTGGCCTGGGAGCTGTCCTGGCAGGACGACGGCCCGCCGCTATGGACGTTTCCCCGCCGGGCCTGGGAGCGCGAACTGCTCCCGGGCGCGCAGGTGGTGCTCGCCCCCACCGCCGACTTCACCGGCTCACTGACGGTCGACGACACCACGCACCGCATCGACGGCTGGCGCGGCGGCGTCGCCCACATCTACGGACACGGCAACGCCAAACGCTGGGGATGGATCCACGCCGATCTCGGCGGCGGCGACGTCCTGGAGGCGGTCTCGGCGGTCTCGCACCGACCCGGCCTGCGCCGGCTCACGCCGCTGGCCTTCATTCGCCTGCGCGTCGATGGAAGGGATTGGCCCACAAGCTTTTTGCCGTCGCTGCGGATGCGCACCACGTTGGGACTGCGGCACTGGCAGCTGGAGGGCCGCATCGGAAGTTTTGCGGGCGGCAAGCCCGCGCTCATCCGCGTCGACCAGCCCCCGGAGCGCTGCGTGAGCCTGCAATACACCGATCCGGACGGGGGCACCGCGGTGTGCACCAACACCGAACAGGCCGACATTCACATCGAGATCGGCGACCGGCACTGGTCGGTGCTGGGCACCGGGCACGCCGAGGTCGGCCTGCGCGGTCCGGCGGCCCCGACCGTCAACGAAAGGATCCCATCGTGAGTTTTCTGCTTGACCCGCCGCTGCTGTTCGCCTCCGGGGTGCTCATCGAGCGCGTGCTGCCAGCCGAGCGCCGCGACGCGGCCGAGGCGGCCACCATGGGCGTGTTCTTCGGCGGCTCGTTCGGGCTGTACAACAACGTTCCCGGACTCGGGCTGCTGTGGCGACCCTTCCGCGCGCGCAACGGCCGCGACTTCATGTGGAACAGCGGCGTTTTCAAGGTAAACACCAAAGAAGCCGACTGGCCGCTGCACGCGGCGGCTGGCGGCATCTTCGCGACCTACCCGTTCTTCCTCAAGCTCGGGCGAAAGCTCGGGCGCCGCAAGTGAATTCGTTAGCGTCCTTCGGCACCGCACTCCTGCCCGAGGAGCACGGCGGCCCGTCACCGGCGGTGCTGGTCAATCGCGTCGACCGCTACCTGGCGCGGATGCCGTCGACGACGCGCATGGCGCTGCGGGCGGGGTTGCTGTCGGTCGGCGCGGCCAGCTACCTGACCACCGGCCGGTCGCTGTCCCGGCTGAGCGCCAGCCAACGCGAGCGGGTGCTGCGGCGGGTGGCCGCGCTCAGCCCGGACGCCGGGACGGCCGTCGAGGCCATGAAGGTGATCGTGCTGCTGGCCAACGGCGCCGACAGCTATGCGCCCGAATTGCTCGCCCGCGCCCAAAAGCACGATGTGGCAAGGCCCGACGCGGCGCTGTCCATCACCCCATCCACCGAAAGCCCCTCCGTCGTGACCGCCGACGCGGTGATCGTCGGGTCCGGCGCCGGTGGCGCGATGGCGGCCCGAACCCTGGCGCGCGCCGGCCTCGACGTCGTCGTGCTCGAGGAGGGCCGACGCTGGACGGTCGAGGAATTTCGCAGCACACACCCGATCGAGCGCTACGCCGGGCTGTACCGCGGCGCGGGGGCGACCGTGGCGTTGGGCCGCCCGTCGGTGGTGCTGCCGGTCGGGCGCGCGGTCGGCGGCACCACCGTCGTAAACTCCGGCACCTGTTTGCGACCGTCCGATGCCGTGCAGCGGCGCTGGCGCGACGAATTCGGTTTGGACATAGCGGATCCCGATCGTCTGGCCGGCCACCTCGACGAGGTCGAGCGCACGCTTCAGGTGGCGCCGGTGCCGTTGGACATCATGGGCCACAACGGGCGCATGCTGCTCGACGGCGCGGCGTCGCTGGGCTGGCGGGCGGCGCCGATTCCGCGCAACGCACCGGGCTGTGAAGGCTGTTGCCAGTGCGCGATCGGGTGCCCGCGCAACGCCAAGTTCGGTGTGCACCTCAACGCGCTGCCGCAGGCCTGCGCGGCGGGCGCGCGGATCATCTCGCACGCACGGGCGGAGCGGGTGCTGCACGGGCACGGACGCGCACGAGGGGTGCGCGTCCGTCGGCCCGACGGCACCGCACTGGACGTGCTCGCGGACACGGTCGTCGTCGCCGCGGGCGCTACCGAGACGCCGGGTCTGTTGCGGCGCAGCGGAATTGGTGGACATCCGCGACTCGGCCGCAACCTCGCGCTGCACCCGGCGACGGTGCTGGCCGGGCGCTTCGACGACGACGTCGTCGCGTGGCACGGCGTCCTGCAGAGCGCGGCCGTGCACGAATTCCACGAGTCGGACGGTGTGCTGATCGAAGCGACCGCCACGCCCCCGGGCATGGGATCGATGGTCTTTCCCGGCTACGGCGCCGAGCTGCTGGGCTGGCTCGACCGGGCCGCTCAGGTCGCGACGTTCGGGGCGATGGTGGCCGACCGCGGGGTTGGCTCGGTGGCCTCGGTGCGCGGCGAAACGGTTGTGCGCTATGGCATCGAACGGGCCGCCATCGCCAAGTTGCTGGTTGCGCTGGAGGCCATGGGCCGCTTGCTTTTTGCCGCCGGCGCGGTCGAGGTGCTCACCGCCCTGCCCGGCGCGCCGACCGTCACGTCGCTGCCCGCGCTGCGGGAGGCATTGCGCAGCAGCAACCCGCGCAGCCTGCACCTGGCCGCGTTCCATCCGACCGGCACCGCGGCCGCCGGCACCGACGACCAGCGCTGCCCGGTCGACGAGCGCGGCCGGTTGCGCGGCATCGACGGGGTGTGGGTGGCCGACGCGTCGATCCTGCCCAGCAGCCCGGAGGTGAACCCGCAGCTGTCGATCATGGCGTTGGCCTTGTCGGTCGCCGACGAGGTACGGGTCTGACTACCCCTCCAGCTTGTAGCCCAGCCCGCGCACCGTCACCAGGTGCACCGGGTTGGCCGGGTCCGCCTCGATCTTGGACCGCAGCCGCTTCACGTGCACGTCAAGGGTTTTGGTGTCGCCCACGTAGTCGGCACCCCACACCCGATCGATCAGCTGGCCACGGGTCAGCACCCGCCCGCTGTTGCGCATCAGGTACTCGAGCAGGTCAAACTCCTTGAGCGGCAACGTGATCGTGTCACCGTTGACCGAAACGACGTGGCGCTCGACGTCCATCCGCACCGGTCCGGACTCGAGCACTCCGTCGCTGATCTCGGAGTCGTCGTCGCCGCCACGGCGCAGCACCGCGCGGATCCGGGCGATCAACTCACGCGCCGAATACGGCTTGGTGACATAGTCGTCGGCGCCCAGCTCCAGGCCGACCACCTTGTCGATTTCGCTGTCGCGTGCGGTCACCATGATCACCGGCACGCTGGAACGGGCCCGCAGCTGCTTGCACACGTCGGTGCCGGACATGCCCGGCAGCATCAAATCGAGCAGCACGATGTCCGCGCCGGCTCGGTCGAACTCGGCGAGGGCCGACGGCCCGTCGGTCACCACCGTGGCCTCAAAGCCCTCCTTGCGGAGCAGGAACGCCAGCGGATCGGCCAGCGACTCCTCGTCCTCCACGATCATCACGCTCGTCATGGGCGCGACTCCTCCTCATCGCATCGCTCTGCATCGTCGTACGCGCGGGTCATCTGCTCAATTCTTCCTCTCGTTGTGACCTGTTCGGTCGTATTTCACGTCCCTGCGGCTGTTCGGGTTGCTCGGACACGTCCCGATGCTCGTCCTGATACATCGGCAAGGACAGCGTGAACGTCGAACCCGTCCCGGGCTTGCTCCACACGCCGATGCTGCCGTTGTGGTTGGCCGCCACGTGCTTGACGATGGCCAGCCCCAATCCGCTGCCGCCGGTGGCGCGTGAACGCGCTTTGTCTCCCCGAAAGAACCGCTCGAAGACCCGCTCCTGGTCCTCGAGCGCGATCCCGATACCGCGGTCGGTGACGGCGATCTCGACGTTGTCGCCCCGGCGGCGGCGGCTGATCGAGACCAGCGATCCGCGTGGCGAATAGGCGATCGCGTTGGACACCAGGTTGGCCAGCGCGGTCACCAACAGGGTCTGGTCGCCGAGCACCTTCAGCCCACTCGCCGCGTCGGTGCGAACCTCGATCTCGGCGTTCTCGGCGGCCACCTTGTGGCGTGAAATCGCTTCGGACACAATGCTGTCGACCTCGACATCGGCCACCGTGGGCAACCGCTCGGCGCCCTGCAGCCGGGACAGCTCGATCAGCTCGGCCACCATGTCCCCCAGGCGGTTCGCCTCGATGAGCACCTTTTCGGCGAACCGGCGCACAGTTTCGGCGTCGTCCGCCGAAGCGAGCAGCGCCTCGGCCAGCAAGGCCATCGCGCCCACCGGGGTCTTGAGTTCGTGGCTGACGTTGGCCACGAAGTCGCGCCGGGCGGCCTCCATGCGGGCATAGTCGGACTGGTCATGCACGAAGACGACGGCAAACCGGCGATCTTCCTCGCTCAGCAACCGGGCATGCCCGTGCACCGACAGCCCCGAGCGGCCGCTCCCCGAGCGCCGTCCGGGCGAGAGGTCGAACTCGACGTCCGCGCCGCCCATCGCCTGCTGCGCGGCCCGCCAAGCCTGGTCATCGAGCTGCCGGTCCCGCACCAGCCCCAGCTCTTTGGCCCGCTCGTTGAGGTAGACCACGTCCTGATGGGTGTCGACGACCGCCGCGCCCAGGGGCATCAGCGCCACGATGCGTTCCAGCATCTGCGAAACGGTGATTCCCGCCCATTCGGTGGCCACCCGTTGGCGGCGCGCCGCGACGCGTTGCGACAGCCGGGTGCCGACCGCAATACCCACGGCCAGACCCGCCGCTGCTAAAACCCCGGCCAGCAACAGCGCCGAGAACACAGTCACAACCAAAATCCTACAAATTTCAGTGAACGCCGCCCTAGCGGAGCGAGGCCAAAATCGGACAAGTCACACTTTGCGCTACAGGTGTTCCGCTGCTGTTCACAGAGTGTTCGGAAAACGGGGCTTTCGAGCCTCGCCCGATGCGGTCAATGCCGGAGAACGCTACCCGCGTCCCTGATTGGCCACCGCCGCCGCACCCGCGGCGGCCGCCTCCGGGTCGAGGTAGGTGCCGCCGGGCACCACCGGGCGCATCTCGGCGTCCAGGTCGTAGCGCAGCGGAATGCCGGTCGGGATGTTCAGTCCGGCGATTTCGTCGTCGGACACCTGGTCCAGGTGCTTGACCAGCGCGCGCAACGAGTTGCCGTGCGCCACGATCAGCACCGTCTTGCCGAACCGCAGGTCCGGCACGATCACGTCGGTGAAGTACGGCAGGAACCGGGCCACCACGTCGGCCAGGCATTCGGTCAGCGGGCCGCCGCCGATGTCGGTGTAGCGCGGATCGGCGTCCTGGCTGAACTTGCTGCCCTTCTCGATCGGTGGCGGCGGCGTGTCATAGCTGCGCCGCCACGCCATGAACTGCTCTTCGCCGTACTGCGCCTTCGTCTGGGCCTTGTCCAGCCCCTGCAGCGCGCCGTAGTGGCGCTCGTTGAGCCGCCAGGTGCGCCGCACCGGCAGCCACAGCCGGTCGGCGGTGTCCAGGGCCAGGTGCGCGGTGGTGATCGCGCGCCGCAGCAGCGACGTGTAGAGCACATCGGGCGCCAGGTTGTGCTCGGCGATCAGCTCGCCGGCGCGCACCGCCTCGGCGCGGCCCTTGTCGGTGAGCCCGACGTCGACCCAGCCGGTGAACAGGTTGAGGGCATTCCATTCGCTCTCGCCGTGGCGCAGCAACACCAGGGTGGCAGTGTCTCCCATGCGGGTTAGTTTCTCACGCACCCTCCGACGCTCGCCGAGCGTTACCGCACTGCGAAATCGGGCGCGCTATTTCGCAGCCCGGTCACGCTCGCGGCGCTAGTCGTCGTCCTCGTCGTCGATCAGGTGCGCGAACGCCTCCAGGTTCTTCAGCGACTCGCCGCGAGACACCCGCCACTCCCACTCTTTTTGAATCGAGGACCGAAAACCCAACTCCAGCAACGTATTAAAGTCCGCGTCCACCGCTTCGAGCACCTGCCCGAGCACCCGGTCGATCTCCTCGGCGTCGACCGACGCCAGCGACATGCGGCCCACCAGGTAGATGTCGCCGACGTTGTCCAGCGTGTAGGCCACCCCGTAGAGCCGCCGGTTGCGCTTGAGCAGGAAGCGGTAGACACCCTCGTGGTTCTCGTCGGGTTTGCGGCACACGAACGCTTCGACGCGCACGGAATGCTCGCCGATGCTCAGGATCGTGTTGGTCTTGAGCTTGCGCTCGCCGGGCAGCTCGACGATCAGCCCGGACGGGCCGCCGTGCGCGCCCGCGTGCTCCGAATAGGTCAGCTGGCTGGCCTTCAGCGCGTCCTCGATGACGGCCTGCACGGATGGGCTCATGCGTCGACACCGCGGCGCGGCGCCCACCGGCGCGGCGTGCGCATGGACGCCCGGTCACGGACCCGGCGCTGCCGCTCGGCGGTGAACTCGCGGATCGCGCGCCGATAACTGGCCAGCAGCGCGTCGGTGGTGTGTTCCCACGAGAAGGTGGCCGCGTGTGCGACGGCGGCGCGGCTCATCGCCTGCGACCGCGGGGCATCGAGGCGCAGCACCCGGTCGAGCGCGTCGGCCCACTGACCGGGCTCATGCCCGGCCACCAGGGCGCCGGTGATGCCGTCACGCACCACGACCGGCAGTCCGCCGACCGCGGCCGCCACCACCGGCGTGCCGCAGGCCTCCGCCTCGACCGCGACCAGCCCGAACGACTCCGAGTAGCTCGGCACCGCGACCAGGTCGGCCGCCTGGAACAGGGTGGCCAGATCCGCGCGGGACTGCGGCGGCAAAAAGGTCACCCGATCGCCGATGCCGAGTTCGTCGGCCAGCCGCGCCAGGCCGTCCGGCCCAGCGGCCCGAGACGACAGACCGCTGCCCGACGGGCCACCGGCCACCACGACGCGCACGCCCGGCAGCCTGGCGGCCGCGCGCAGCACGACGTCGGGCGCCTTCAGCGGCTGGATACGTCCGACGAACGCAACCAGCGGGTCGTCGGCCGGCAACCCCAGCGCGGCCCGGGCGGCGCGCCGATCCCCCGGGCGGAACACGTCCAGGTCGACACCGGGATGCACCACGTCGATTCGCGCGGGATCGGCGTGGTGCAGCGAAATCAGTTGTCGCGCTTCATCATCGGTGTTGACGATCAGCCGATCCGCCTCGTCGACGACCTGCTGCTCACCGACCGTGCGCAGCGGCGGCTCGGGAGTGTCACCGTCGGCCAGCGCGGCGTTCTTGACCGCGGCGAGCGTGTGCGCGGTGTGCACCAACGGCACCGCCCACCGGTCGCGGGCCAGCCAGCCGACCTGACCGGACAGCCAGTAGTGCGAGTGCACGATGTCGTAGTAGCCGGGTTCGTGGGCCGCTTCGGCGCGCAGCACCCCGGCCGCGAACCCGCACAGCTGGGTGGGCAGATCGTATTTGTCCAGACCCTCGAACGGCCCGGCCACCACGTTGCGCACCAGGACACCGGGCGCCACCTGCACACACGGCGGGTCGGCCGAGGCGGTCGCCCGGGTGAAGATCTCCACTTCGATGCCCCGACGGGCCAGGTGCAGCGCGCTCTGCAGCACGTAGACGTTCATGCCGCCGGCGTCGCCGATGCCCGGCTGGGCCAGCGGGGAGGTGTGTACCGCCAGCACCGCGACCCGGCGAGGGGGTGTCACTACCGGGCTCCGGTTGGAAGGCAACACCCCTTCATCTTTACAGCAACCCGGTTCGGGCCCGTCAGGCAGAAGACCCCGGGGCGTCGTCGGGCAGCCGCGCCACCAGTGCCCCGGCTCGGCGCATCGCGCTCAGCGGATCGGCGTAGAGCCCGCCGAGCGAGACGATGCCCGCGCCGGCCTCCTGCACCCGGTTGCCGAAGACGGTGACGCGGATGTCGCGCGGCGCCAGCACCGAGCGTGCGGTGAACGCCTCTTCCACCGCCGCCATGCCCTCCGGATATTCGGTGAAGGCCTGCCCGCCGACCACCAGCTCGTCGGGATTGAGCAGGTCGCGTAGCAGCGCGACCGCCTCGCCGAGCACCCGGGCCCGCTCCGCCAGCAGCTCCTTGGCCTGCCCGTTGCCGGCCCGGGCCACCCGGAGGAGGTCGCGGGTCGCGGAGGCGCTGGGCAGGAGCCGCAGGCGCCGGGCGGCGGCCAGCACCGCCTCGTCGCTGACGGTGGACTCCAGCTGGCCGGTGCCGCCGAGCAGCTCCGAGTGCACCGGCAGCGGCGCGATCGTGCCCGGGCCGCTGGTCGGGCAATGCACCCGACCGCCGATGACCAGGGCGTAGCCCACGGTCTCGCGGGCATAGACGTACAGGCTGGTCGGTGAGCTCGGGGCGAATCGCCGCATGCCCAGCAGCAGCTCGGCCCCGGCCATGGCATCGACGTGCGAGGCCACCGACACCGGCAGGCCCAGCGCGTCGGCCAGCACGGGCCCGACGGGCGCCTGCCGCCAGCCCAGCCGGGCGTGGTCGACATGCCCGCTGGCGCTGTCGACGGCGCCGCCGATGGCCACGCCGACCCACAGTGGGCGCCGCCGATGCCAGCGGCGCAGGTAGCGCGCCGCGCTGTCGGCCAGCGACGCCAGCGCCGGCCCGGCCGGGCTGAGCGGCGTCGGCGTCTCGACCGTGTCGAGCGTGCGGCCGAACAGGTCGGTGGCCACGATGCTGGTGGTTCGCGCGCCGATGTGGATGCCCAGCGTCACGAAGGGTTCGTGGTTGACCTCGACGGGCACCCGTGGGCGCCCGATCGCCCCGGAGACCGCGAGGTCGGCGCGCTCCCGCAGCAGACCGGCGTCGAGCAGCGCGATGACCTGGCGATTCACCGTCGCGATGCTGAGCGAGGTGACCCCGGCGATGACGTCCCGGCCGACCGGGCCGCGCAACCGCACGGCGCGGAAGACCGAGGCCGCAGCGGAGTCCGACAGCTGCAGCGACGGCGGCATGATCTGGCGGTGGGAGCGCAGCGGGGCCTTCTGGCCGACTGCGTGGAGGGAGGAATGGTGTGAAAGAGCAGTGCTGCGCATCGGGCGTCCTTTTGATCTGAGTTCCTATGGCCGGTCTTGGCCGCACTGGCTGACGTATGGGTCAGGCGCGGCAAAGTGCGCGGCAACAACACTCATTGGCCGCGGGAAGGCACGCGGCCGAAGCGTTGAACAAGGCGCTGAGATGCACACGAGAAATTTAGCACGTTTATTAGAGTTGCTTGGGTGACTTCACCCGATGGAAACGCACGTGTTGCCGTGGTAACCGGCGCCAGTTCCGGGATCGGCGAGGCGACCGCCAGAACCCTTGCGGCCCTTGGGTTTCACGTCGTCGGCGTGGCACGTCGTCGGGACCGCATCGGCGCGCTGGCCGACGAGATCGGCGGCACCGCGGTTGTGGCCGACGTCACAGACGACGCGGCGGTGCAGGCGCTGGCGAGCGGCTTGGGCCGGGTCGATGTGCTGGTCAACAACGCCGGCGGCGCACGCGGATTGGCGCCCGTCGCCGACGCGGACCTGGAGCACTGGCGGTGGATGTGGGAGACCAACGTCATGGGCACCCTGCGGGTCACCCGCGCGTTGCTGCCCAAGCTGATCGACTCCGGCGACGGCCTGATCGTCACCGTCACCTCGATCGCCGCGATGGAGACCTACGACGGCGGCGCCGGCTATACGGCGGCCAAGCACGCCCAGGGTGCGCTGCACCGCACGTTGCGCGGCGAGCTGCTGGGAAAGCCGGTGCGGCTCACCGAGATCGCCCCGGGTGCCGTCGAAACCGAGTTCTCTCTGGTCCGCTTCGACGGCGACGAGAAGCGCGCCGACGCCGTCTACGCCGGGATCACCCCGCTGACGGCCGGCGACGTCGCCGAGGTGATCGGGTTCGTGGCATCGCGGCCCTCGCACGTCAACCTGGATCAGATCATCATCCGGCCGCGCGACCAGGCTTCCGCGAGCCGGTTTAACCGCCGGGGGTAGACGTCGACGGGCTAGGAGCCTCGGAAGTGGAGGTCGTCGGGGTGCCCGACAGGCTCGGTGCGTTCGACGGCGTCACCGGCGCGGTGACCGGAATCTGGCTGGCCGGCGGGTGCGCCTTGGCCGGCGGCAGCGCCGACATCGCCACCCAGGTGTCCCAGTCCACGGCCCAGTCCCAAATGTCGCCGTCGGCGTAGGACAGCTGGATCGAGCTGCCCGTCACCTCGACGGGGTCGCCGTACATCGCGGTCGGGTAGTACTCCGCGGCGTCCGCGGTGGACAGGTTGATGCAGCCGTTGGTGACGTTGGAATTGCCCTGCGCGCCCGCGCTCGACGGGTTGGCGTGGATGAACTCGCCGTTGTTGGAGATCCGCACCGCCCAGCGTTCGTGGGCGTTGGTGTAGCCGGCGGCCGGGTTGGACATGTAGAAATCGGCGTACTTCTCGGTGACCACGTGGATGCCGTTGCGGGTGACATTGCGGGCCTTGTCGGCTTCGCCGTAGCTGCAGGGGAAGTCCATGATGACGCCGGCATCGGTGACCACCTGGATGCGGTGCGAGGTGACCTCGGCCTTCACCACTTGGCGGCGGCCGATCTCGATGCGCAGCGAAATGTCGTCGGCGCCGTACGCGCCGTCGCCGAACGGCACCCCGTACAGCTTGGCGTTGACATTGACCTTGGTGCCCGCCGGGTAGTACTCGCGGGTGCGGTAGTGCACGCGGGCACCCTGCGCCTCGTCGGGCAGCCACGCCCAGCTGCCCTCGACGGGCGGGTCGGTGGTGACGGTGAGTGCCTTTTCCACCGCCGCCTTGTCGCTGATCGGCGCGTCGAACTGGATGATGATCGGCGCCGCGATCCCGACGGTCTGGCCGTCGGCCAGCTGGAAGGCGCCGCTGATCTTCTTGCTGGGCGACACCGTGCTGAACTTGCCCTTCAGCGCGACCGCCTTGCCGTCGTGGCCGACGGCGGAGCCGCTCCAGGTGTAGGTCGCGTCGTAACCCAACGGTTCGGTGATCGTGTACACGGTGCGGTCCCGGTTGAGCGCGCCGGCCACGACCTTCCCGGAGGAATTCGTCAGCGCGACGTGCTGCAGCCAGCCATCGCCGACCTGGACGCTGATCGGCGAGACCGGAACCACGTCGGCGGCCCCGTCGGTCGGCTGGAAAGTGAGGCGCGGCGAGGGCGGTGCCGGCTTGACCGCCTGGGTGATCGTCTTGGGCGAGCAGGCCGCCAAGGCGGCCGGCGCAAACACCCCGACCCCCAGCGCGGCCAGGGCCAGACGCCGATTGATCGGCCCCTGTCCGTCCGGGGCGCTGGAGGTGTCCACGACATCCAAAGATACCGGGCGAGACGACGTCAAAACCCTGGCCGCTGCGCCAGACTCGCTATAACGCGCACCCGACCAGGACGGGTTCGGGTGTGAGTGTGATACCAAACACGTCGCGAACACCGTCCCGGACGGTGCGGGCGAGCGCCAGTACGTCCTCGGTCGTGGCGCCGCCGCGATTGGTTAGAGCAAGCGCATGTTTGGTGGACAGCCGGCAGCGAGCAAAAGCACCCGGGCCGTCCGGGTAGCCCTTGCCGAAGCCGGCGTGCTCCACCAGCCAGCCGGCGGCCAGCTTGACGCCGTCGGGTGCTGGGTAGTGCGGCACCTGCCCGTCGACGCGGCCGGCCAGCCGCTCGTAGACCTCCGCGGCGACCACCGGGTTGGTGAAGAACGAACCGACGCTCCAGGTGTCGTGGTCGGCGGCGTCGAGCACCATGCCCTTGCGGGCGCGCAGGGCCAGCACCGCCTCGCGTACCGCCCGCGGGTCGGCGCGCTCGCCGCTGGCGGCATCGAGCGCGGCCGTCAGCTCGCCGTAGCGCAAGGGTGCGCTGCGACCCGAGTCGTCCAGCGCGAACTCGACTTCGAGTATCACAGCGGGGATGTCGAGACCGCCGGAATGCTTGAGCAGGCTGGTGCGGTAGCCGAAGCCCAACTCGCTGCCCGCAACCCAGCGCACCTCGCCGCTGCGGCGATCCAGCAGCCGGACCCGGGTGATGGTGTCGGACACCTCGGCGCCGTAGGCCCCCACGTTCTGCACCGGGGTGGCCCCGGCCGACCCGGGGATGCCGGACAGGCATTCCA
This sequence comes from Mycobacterium conspicuum, assembly GCF_010730195.1. Lineage (NCBI taxonomy): Bacteria > Bacillati > Actinomycetota > Actinomycetes > Mycobacteriales > Mycobacteriaceae > Mycobacterium > Mycobacterium conspicuum. Next base: position 390,187 of record NZ_AP022613.1, on the reverse strand, counting down.
ACCCGCCCAGGCCGCGCTCGATCGTTGCGACCACCACGTCGTCCCACACCGCGCCCGCCTCGGCGCGCACCACGTTGCCGTCGACCGTGATGGCGTCATTGGCCAGCCGCACCACGGTCAGGTCGGTCAACGTGTCGGCGATCACCAGATTGGAGCCGCCGGCCAACACCAGCGGCTGGGTGTCGAGCCGGCGCAGCACCGCGACCACCTGGTCGGTGTTGGTGCAGGTGATGACGCGGCGCGCGACCGGCCCGACCCGCAGCGTGGTCAGCGGCGCCAGCGGCACCGACTCGGCGATGTGCGCACCGGCGAAGAGCGACCCGGCGGCGCTCTGATTCATGGCCCGTAACGGTAGCCTGGCCTGCTATGCCGCGCTCATTCGACGTGTCCGCCGACTACCACGGCAGTGTCGAGCAGATTTATCAGGCCTTCACCGAGGCGGACTATTGGCTTGGCCGGCTTGAGTTTTCCTCCGTCGACGAATCCAAGCTGGAGTCGATGCGTGTCGGCGGCGAATCGGGGCAAGACGGCACCATCGATGTGGTCACCCTGCAGGTGATGCACCGCCGCAACCTTCCGAGCGTGGTCACGCAGGTGCATCGAGGCGATCTGTGCGTGCGACGCGAGGAGACCTGGAGCGCGCTCGCCGACGGCACGACGACGGCGTCCATCCGGGGCTCCGTCCTCGATTCCCCGGTCAGCGTCGCGGGTACCGCCGTGCTCTCGTCCACCGCGGCGGGCGGCTCCAAGCTGGACGTCCAGATGACCGTGCAGGTCCGCATCCCGTTGATCGGCGGCAAGCTGGAGAAGCTGATCGGCGCGCAACTGACCACATTGATCTCGGAGGAACAACGCTTCACCACGATGTGGCTCGATAGCCGCGCCTAACATTGCGGCCATGCGAATCGCCTTGGCGCAGATCCTCAGTGGTACCGATCCGGCGGCGAATCTGGAGCTGGTGCGCGACTACACCGGACAAGCCGCCGATGCCGGCGCGAAGCTGGTGGTGTTCCCCGAGGCGACCATGTGCCGGTTCGGTGTTCCGCTCAGACCCGTCGCCGAGCCGGTCGACGGGCCCTGGGCGGACGGGGTCCGGCGCATCGCCAGCGAGGCCGGCGTCACCGTGATCGCCGGGATGTTCGCCCCCGCCGACGACGGACGGGTGACAAACACGCTGATCGCCGTGGGTCCGGGCACCGATGCCCACTACGACAAGATCCATCTCTACGACGCGTTCGGCTACACGGAGTCGCGGACGGTCGCGCCGGGGCACGAACCGGTCGTCGTCACGGTCGACGACGTCCGGGTGGGGCTGACCCTTTGCTATGACGTTCGGTTTCCGGCGCTCTACACGGAACTGGCCCGCCGCGGTGCGCAGGTGATCGCCGTCTGCGCATCGTGGGGTTCGGGGCCCGGCAAGCTCGAGCAGTGGACGCTGCTGGCCCGTGCCCGGGCGCTGGACTCGATGAGCTACGTCCTCGCGGCCGGTCAGGCCGACCCCGGCGACACCTTGACCGGCCCGGGTTCGGGCCCGGGCTCGCCGACCGGGGTGGGCGGCAGCCTGGTGGTGTCACCGCTGGGCGAGGTGCTGGCCTCGGCAACGAAGGGCGGCGGCGCGGACCCGCAACTGGTGGTTGCCGACATCGACATCGACCGGGTCGCGCCGGCGCGGGAAAGCATCGCGGTGCTGCGCAACCGCTCCAGCTTTGCTCAGGTTGATAGGGCAGAATCGCTTAAGTGACCAACCCGCAAGGACCACCCAACGAAGGGCCGCCGCCGTGGGGTCCGCCCGGCAACCCCCCCGGTAACCAGGGCCCGTTCGGCCCGCCGCAGGCACCGACGGAGCGGATGCGGCCTGGGGATCCCGGACCTGGTCACGCCCCGGAGCCTCCGACGACGGCCGTCCCGTCCGCCCCGGCGCAGCAGCAGACCGAGCAGTTCGGCGCGGCCAACCCGAACCCGCCGCGGCCCGCCCCGCCACCGCCGCCGAGGCCGCCCGCGGCGCCGACGGATCGAGCGGGGACACCCGACGCCGAGCCCGCGCCGGCGAAAAGGAAGCGCCGCCTGCGCGACCCGCTTTCCATCCTGCTGGTGCTCATCATCGTGGTTTCGCTGGTCGTCGCGGGGCTGATCGGGGCCGAGCTCTACTTCCGCAACCAGGCGAACAACAAGGTCGCCGCCGCGGTGGCGTGTGAGGTCAAGGACAAGGCCACCGCGAAGTTCGGGGTGGCGCCGTTGGTGTTGTGGCAGGTCGCCACCAAACACTTCACCAACATCTCGGTGCAGACGGCGGGCAACCAGATCCGCGACGCCAAGGGCATGAAGCTCAACCTGACCATCGACAACGTACGGCTCAAGGACAGCGGAAACTCCAAGGGCACCATCGGCGCCCTCAACATGGACATCACCTGGAGCTCTGACGGCATCAAGGAGTCGGTGCAGAACGCGATTCCGGTCCTGGGCCCGTTCGTCACCAACAGCGTGATCACGTCGCCGACCGACGGGACCGTCGAGCTGAAGGGCATGCTCAACGACATCAAGGCCAAGCCGGTGGTGTCGGGCAACGGTCTGCAGCTGCAGATCATCGACTTCAACACGCTGGGGTTCACGCTGCCCAAGGAGACCGTCCAGTCGACCTTGGACGAGTACTTCGCCAACCTGACCAAGAATTTCCCGCTGGGCATTCACGCGGACAGCGTGCAGGTCACGTCTTCCGGTGTGCGGAGCCACTTTTCGACCCAGAACGCCACCATCCCCGCCGGCGGCAGCACGGACCCCTGCTTTAGCAACCTGTAAGCCCGTCGAGCACCGCCCGGGTGCCGGACAGGCCCAGCCGGGTGGCGCCGGCGTCGAGCATCGCGAGCGCGGCGGCGGTGGTGCGGATGCCCCCGCTGGCCTTGACCCCCAGTCGCTGTCCGACGGCTTCGGCCATGATCGTGACGGCTTCGACCGAAGCCCCGCCGGCGGGATGAAACCCCGTCGAGGTCTTGACGAAGTCCGCGCCCGCGGCCTCGGCGGCGCGGCACACCTCCGCGAGCGTGGCCCGCGCGCTGCCCAACAGCACCGCCGACTCCACGATCACCTTGAGCACCGCCCCGGCCGTCGCGTCACGCACCGCCGCGATGTCGCTGCGCACCGCGCCGATGTCACCCGCTAGCGCCGCCCCGATGTCGATGACCATGTCGATCTCGCTCGCACCGGCCGCGACGGCCTGGGCCGCCTCGACGGCCTTGACTGACGACAGGTGCTTGCCCGACGGAAAACCCACCACCGCGGCGACCCGCACACCGCCGGCCCGCACCGCGACCGGCACCATCGACGGCGAGACGCATGCCGCGTAGACGCCCAACTCGGCCGCCTCGCCGACCAGGGCGACCACCTCAGCCTCGGTGGCCTCGGGTTTGAGCAGCGTGTGGTCGACCAGGGCGGCCAGCTGCGCGCGCGTGGGTCGCATCAGAACGGTTCCTCCGGGCCGCCGGGATTGCAGCCCGACGCCGCCATCTGGGCGTCGTCGACGACCGGGCGCCACGGCTCGAGGTTCCAGCTGGTTTTGCCGGGCTGCGCGAATTCGGCCACCTGCCAATGACAGAGGAACTGGGCGCGCATGCCGGGGGTGTCGGCGTCCGGCGAGCGGGTCAGGACTTCGGTCCAGGCCTCGTCGGCGGCCCCGGAGATGCCCGCGGTCCCGGGCTGCCGGGCGGCCAGCCGCGCCAACGGTGTGGGATACACGCGCAGGCTGGTCAGTCGCCCCCAGTGCGTCCACTCGGTGTGGTCGACGTACCTGCCCGGATCCGCCAGCGCGGGCGGGGCGCCCAGCAGCACGACCAGCAGCGCCGCCGACGTGGCGGTGCTTTGCACGACGGCACCCACGCAGTTAGCGCGACTTACCTTGAATGTCAAGAAGTTTGGGCCGCACGTCGACCAGATAGATACCGGCCGCGCAGGCGGCGATCGCCATCCCGAACACGCCGATCAAGGTCAGGGCCGCGGCCACGCCGAGGATGATCAGCCACACCGGCTTGGTCAGTTTCTCGGCGGCGGTATACGCATCGGGCCGCTGCATGGCCGCGTGCACAAATGCGTACACGGCGGTTACCAGGACGGCGAGCTGTAAGACCCGTAAAACGGTTTCCACGAGGGGAGGCACGTAACAAGGGTATGGGTGAGTGCCCGAAACGTCGACTCCGAGTTGCCTTGGCGATGCGCAAGCATCGCGCGGGCAACTCGGAGTCGAGTGGTTGAACTATTTCTGGGTGACCTTCTTGGCCGGAACAGCCTTGGCCTTCTTGGCCGGAGCCTTCTTGGCCATGGCCTTCGGAGCCTTCTTGACCGGAGCGGCCTTCTTGATCGGAGCCGTCTTGGCGGCCGGGGCCTTGTTGGCCGAACCGGCCTTCTTCGGCAGGTCGATACCGACCAGCTTGGCGGCGCGCTCGCCGACCGCGCGGGTCCGCGACGACACGGTGCCCAGGGCCTCCTGGGTCAGCTCCACGGCCTGGTCCACCGACGCCTGGGCGCGGGCCGAGGCGTCCTCGAAGGTCGACTGGGAGCGGATCCGGTCCAGGGCGGCCTCGCCGCGCTCGACCAGCTCGTTGTACCGGCTGGTCGCGGCCTCCAGGTAACCCTCGGCGGCCTTGCGCAGCTCGTCGGAGGTGAACCGGTCGCGCAGCTCGCGCAGCTGCTCGGGCAGGTCCTCCTGCAGCTTGGTCAGGCGGGCGCGGCTCTCCTCGACGCGGCTACGGGTGTCGCTGCGGGTCTCGCCGGCGCGATCCCGCAGGTCCGAGATCAGCTCGTTGACGGTGGCGAGGGCCAGGTCGGCCGCGCCCAGCGCTGCCAGCAGTGGAGCGCGCAGGTCTTCGATGTTCGGGTTGTCAGCCATGGTTATTCCTTCCTGAAATCCGTTATTTGGCGGCATTTACTGACATTTACTGATGGGTCTGGCGAATTGACTCAAAAACATTGGGCGGCAAGCGTCGGCTCTTCGGCGAGAAGTAGTCAAGACCCGCGGATTGACTTCGCACGCGCCTGCAGATGACCTCCTGATTCGTCGGGTCGGTTCAAGATCGGTTTCGTGATTGGCCCGGGCCGACCGGTCCGGACGTCACACCGGGCGACAGCCGGCTTTCCTTATTTATTTGCAGAAGCCGTGGCCACCTGAGACCGAAACCCCCGTACGGGGTAACCAGGTGGTCCGTCGTCTAGACATCCCCGACATGATTTGCGCCAGGGTCGGCCGGGGTGTCGGTTTGGGTCGGACAGTCCTCAAGGGTGGATTCGTTTTGCAGCGCGAACGACGCATAGATGTCGAGCAGGACTTGCTTCTGCCGCTCGGTGATCGCCGAGTCGGTGATGATGGCGTCGCGCACTTGACTTTTGTCGCTGGGCTCGAGGATGCCGGCCCGCACGTAGAGGACCTCGGCGGAGATCCGCAGTGCCTTCGCGATCTGGTTCAGGACATCGGCGGACGGTTTGCGCAACCCCCGCTCGACCTGGCTCAGGTAGGGATTGCTGACACCCGACCGCTCGGCGAGTTGCCGAACGGAAACCTGTGCGTTCTCGCGCAGGTCCCTGATGAAGCTGCCGAGGTCCGAGGCCATGTCGGAGGCCGCCGTCGACACCTTGGTGGAGAGCTTCTCCTCCGATGCCATCGCGAACTCCTGAACCTGATGCTTGATCCTGACGGGCACCAGACTACTACAAGTGCTTGCTTTTGCAAGCACTTGTTAGCACACCTTAGAACAGCAGCTGGGCGGCCGCGTAGATCACCAACCCCGCCAGGGCGCCCACCACCGTCCCGTTGATCCGGATGAATTGCAGGTCACGGCCGACGTGCAGCTCGATCCGCCGGCTGGCCTCCTCGGCGTCCCAGCGCTCGATGGTGTCGGTGATGATCGCTGTGATCTCCACCCCATACTGCGAAACCAGGTGCTCGGCCGCGCGCACCATCCAGTTGTCCACCTTGTCGCGCAGCTCGGCGTCGTCGCGCAGCGATTCCCCGATGTGCACCACGGTGTCGGCGATGCGGGTGCGCAACGCGCTGGACGGGTCGTCGACGCCTTCGAGCACCAGCCGTTTGAGCGTCTTCCACGCCGTCGCGGCGGCGGAAGCGATCTCGTCGCGGGCCATCAGCTGCTCTTTGATCGCGTCGGCGCGCGCGATGGTGTCGGCGTCGTGCTGCAGATCGTCGGCGAACTCGAACAGGAAACGGGTCGCCGACCGCCGTAGTTCGTGGTCGGGGTTGCGTCGCACCTTGTCGGTGAAGTCCATCAGCTCGCGGTGGATCCGGTCGCCGACCAGATGGTCGATGAACCGCGGCGACCAGGTGGGCGAGTCGCGCTCCACCACCCGCTGGATGACCTCGCCCGCGTTTAGCGACCACTGGAACGCCCGGTCGGCCAGCAACTGGATCAGGGCCTCCTGCCGGTTCTCGGCCAGCAGGGTGGACAGCACCCGGCCCACCGGCGGACCCCACTGCGGCTCGGCGATGCGGCGCACGATCATCCGGTCGATCACCTGCTGCACGTCGTCGTCGCGCAGGAGTTCCACCAGCACCCGCAGCACGGTCGCCGCCTCGCCGGCGACGCGTTGGGCATGCGAGGCATCCGACAGCCACTTGCCCAGCCGACTGGGCACCTGGGCGTCGCGCAGCTTGGTCTCCACCACCTCCGGCGACAGGAAGTTCTCCCGGACAAAGGTGCCGAGCCCCTCCCCCAGCTGGTCCTTCTTGCGCTTGATGATCGCGGTGTGCGGAATCGGTATGCCCAACGGGTGCTTGAACAGCGCGGTCACCGCGAACCAGTCCGCCAGGGCACCGACCATGCCGGCCTCCGCGGCGGCACCGACATACCCCACCCACGGGCCCACCCAGGTCAGGGTGACGCCGTGCGTCCCCTGGGCCTGCGCCCACCGACAGGCCAGAAAGAGGCAGCTGGCGCCGATCAAAAAGCTCAGCGCCACCAGCTTCATCCGGCGCAGCGCGGCCCGCCGCTGCGCATCGGCCGCCGGATCGGCCCCGGCGAAGGATTCGGCGAACGACGCGCGCGGCGGCGGCGAACCCGGCGCTGCGTCTCCTAGTGGGGCCCTGTGTGCCACCACACCATCATGTATTGCCCGGGCCCCGTTGTGCGATGACGACATCTGGCAAGCGGCGCGGGCGCAGCCGAAACGGGTTGTGGGCCCGGGAAGCCGTACTATCGAAGCGACTGAGAGATGGGAATCGGCGATCGGCGGCGAGCAAATGCCGGCTGTGGTGGCGAAAACGGATGGCCGTAAGCGGCGCTGGCACAAACACAAGGTGGAGCGCCGCAACGAGCTGGTGGACGGCACCCTGGTGGCGATCCGCCGGCACGGCCGCTTCATCAGCATGGACGAGATCGCGGCGGAGATCGGGGTCTCCAAGACCGTGCTGTACCGCTACTTCGTCGACAAAAACGATTTGACGACGGCCGTCATGATGCGGTTCACGCAGACCACGCTGATTCCCAACATGGCCGCCGCGCTGACTTCGAATTTGGATGGCATCGACCTGACCCGCGAGGTCATCCGGGTATACGTCGAGACCGTCGCGGCCGAACCCGAGCCCTATCGGTTCGTGATGGCCAACAGCTCGGCCAGCAAGAGCAAGGTGATCGCCGACTCCGAGCGAATCATCGCCCGCATGATCGCGGTGATGATGCGCCGGCGCATGCAGCAGGTCGGGATGGACACCGGCGGCGCCGAGCCGTGGGCCTACTTGATCGTCGGCGGCGTGCAGCTGGCCACCCACTCGTGGATGTCGGACCCGCGGATGACCAGCGACGAGTTGATCGACTACCTGACGATGCTCAGTTGGAGCGCGCTGTGCGGGATCGTCGAGGTCGGCGGATCGTTGGAGAAGTTCCGCGAGGAGCCGCATCCCTCGCCGATCGTGCCGCCCCGAGAAAATGTCTGAGACCAAAGCCCGGTCACGGCTCAGGGCGTGGGCGTACGCGCTGCGCACCACGAACCCGCCGCCGGGCGGGCCTGTCGACGGCGTCACCCGCTGGCTGGTGGTGACGCGCGCGGCGCTGCTGCCGATGACGCTGTTTTCCGGTTTGGTGGCGGCGCTGCTGGCGGTCGGCAAGCCCGGCCTGGACTGGCGCTGGCTGGTGCTGGCGGTGCTGGGAATCACGTTGGCGCACACGGCAAACAACCTGATGAACGACCTGTACGACACGAAGGTCGGCACCGACAGCGCCGACTATCCGCGCGCCCTCTACGCACCGCATCCGGTGCTGTCCGGTCTGGTCAGCCGCCGCACGCTGAGCCTGGCGATCCTACTGGTGAACCTGGCCGATCTCGCGATCCTGGTGACGCTGGCGTGGGCTCGCGGCTGGCCCGTGGTGGCGTTTGCGCTCAGCGGGTTCGCCTTGAGCGTCGCGTACACGGCGCCCCCGCTGCGACTGAAAAAACGCGGCCTGGGCGAACCGGACGTTTTCGTCGTCTGGGGTCCGCTGATGGTGTGCGGAACGTACTACTCCGCGGTGGGCGCGCTCGGCTGGGACGTGGTGCTGGCGTCGCTGCCCTACGGCCTGTTGTGCACCACGGTGCTGATGGGCAAGCACATCGACAAGATTCCCTACGACGAGCCGCTCGGCATCCGAACCCTGCCGGTCCTGCTCGGCGAGGCGCGCGCCCGCGTCGTGACCCTGGCGATGATGGTCGGCTGCTACGTGCTGGTCGCCGTCGCCGTCGCGGTCGGGGCGATGCCGTGGCCCGCGCTGGCCGTCGTGCTGGCGCTGCCCCGGCTGGCCAAGGTGTGGCCGTATTTCCGGCGGCCGAGACCCGAGGAACCGCCGCCGAATTTTCCGGTATGGCCGCTCTGGTACGCCGCGCTGGCGTGGCTGCACGTGCGTCAGGCCGGTGCGCTGCTCGTCGCCGGGCTCGCGATCGGCGCGGCGCTACGCGCGATGTGACGTGCTCGCGCAACCGCGCCGAGCCGTCGAAAATCCCTAAGGGCCGCCAAAGCGGCTAGCATGCTGGGAGTGCATCGGGGGCCCAACCAGGGTGCAGCGTTAACGAAACTCTCGTGCGGCCGCCGAGAAACAGAAAGGCTTTGCGCCATGGCCGTGCAGCTCACGCCGCATTTTGGCAACGTCCAAGCCCACTACGACCTCTCCGACGACTTCTTCCGGCTCTTCCTGGACGCCACCCAGACGTACAGCTGCGCGTACTTCGAACGCGACGACATGCCGCTGGAGGAGGCCCAGCTGGCAAAGATCGACCTGGCGCTGGGCAAGCTGGGCCTGCAGCCCGGGATGACATTGCTGGACATCGGCTGCGGCTGGGGCGCCACCATGCGACGCGCCGTCGAGAAATACCACGTCAACGTCGTGGGCCTGACGCTGTCCGAGAACCAGGCCGGCCACGTCCAGCGGATGCTGGACAGCCTGGACACCCCGCGGTCGAAACGGGTGCTGCTGCAGGGCTGGGAGCAATTCGACGAGCCGGTCGACCGCATCGTCTCGATCGGTGCGTTCGAGCACTTTGGTCGCCAGCGCTACCCCCGCTTCTTCAAGACGGCCTACCAGGTGTTGCCGGCCGACGGCGTCATGCTGCTGCACACCATCTCGCGTCCCACCTTCAAAGAGGCCCGGGCGCAGGGCACGCCGTTGACCCACGAAATCGTCCACTTCGTCCAGTTCATCTTGACCGAGATCTTTCCCGGCGGCTGGCTACCGACGATCCCCTCGGTCCAGGAGCACGCCGGCGAGGCCGGCTTCAGGGTGACCCGGATCCAATCCCTGCGGCTGCACTATGCCAAGACGCTGGACTTGTGGGCCGCGGCGCTCGAGGGCAATCGGGCAGCTGCGATCGCGCTGCAGTCCGAAGAGGTCTACGACCGGTACATGAGGTACCTGACCGGCTGCGCCAAGCTATTTCGCCAGGGCTACACCGACATCAACCAGTTCACCCTGAAGAAGTGACGACGCGGACTACTACTTCACGCAGGTGAATTGGCCGACGTTGCAGATGCCTTTGCGGAAGAAGTTCTCGCACCCGGTGAGGTAGTGCATGTAGCGCTCGTAAATCTCGGCGGACTGGATTTCGACGGCCTTGTCCTTGTTGGCTTCCAAATTGGCCGCCCAGATGTTCAGGGTGCGTTCGTAGTGCTCCCCCAGCAGGTGCGCCCGTTCGATCGTGAACCCGGACTCGTCGGCCAGCTTGAAGAGGTCCTCCTGCGCCGGCAACTGGCCGCCCGGGAAGATCACGTCGCCGATGAACTTCATGAATCGAATGTCGTTCATCGTGATGCTGACGCCGCGCTCGCGGAAGCTGTTTAACGGGTGGGCCAAAATCGTGTGCAACAGCATGCGGCCGTCGTCGGGCAGGATGTCGTAGGCGCGCTCGAAGAAAACGGGGTAACGCTCGGCCTTGAACGCCTCGAAGGCGCCGATGGTGACGATCCGGTCGACCTTGTCGGTGAACTCCTCCCAGCCCTGCAGCCGCACCTCGACGGTGCGCTCGGTGGGGATTTTGGCCAGCTTGGCCTTGCTGTACTCGAATTGGTTGCGGCTCAAGGTGATTCCGATGACGTTGACGTCGAACTTCTCGACCGCCCGGACCAGCGCGCCGCCCCAGCCGCAACCGATGTCGAGCAGTGTCATCCCGGGCTCGAGGTTGAGCTTGCCCAGCGCCAGATCGAACTTCGCAATCGACGCCTCTTCCAGCGTCATGTCGTCGCGCTCGAAGTACGCGCACGTGTACGCCATGGTGGGGTCGAGGAACAACGCAAAGAATTCATCGGAGACGTCGTAAATCGACTGCGACTCTTCGTAATACGGTCTGAGCTTCGTCATGCTCAACAAGTACCTCTCGTTTTCAGGCGGCGCGCCGTTCAGTGTGTCGCCGGTGGGTTGTCAGTAGCGGTAGAAACCCTGGCCGGACTTCTTCCCCAATCGACCCGCCTCGACCATGCGCAGCAACAGCGGGGGTGGACCATAATGCGGTTCCTTGAATTCGTCGTACAGCTTGTCCGCGATGAGCTTCAAAGTGTCCAGGCCGACCAAATCGGAAAGCCGCAGCGGTCCCATCGGGTGCGACAGCCCGGCGACGACCGCCTTGTCGACGTCTTCGACGGTGGCGAACCCGGCCTCGACCATCCGGATCGCCGACAGCAGGTAGGGGACCAGCAGCGCGTTCACCACGAAGCCGGACCGGTCGGAGCAACGCACCACCTGCTTGCCGAGCACCGCGCTGGCGAACTGCTCGGTGCGGGCGGCGGCGGCTTCGTCGGTGACCAGCGTGGTGACCAACTCGACCAGCGGTAGCACCGGGACGGGATTGAAAAAGTGCAAGCCCAGCACCCGCTGTGGGTTCTTGGTCGCCGCGGCGATCTTCATGATCGGAATGCTCGAGGTGTTCGACGCGAGCACGGCGTCGGGATCGGTGATGACCTCGTCCAGTCCGGAAAAGATTTGAGCCTTGACGGTCTCGTCCTCGACGACGGCTTCGATCACCAGTTGGCGGTCGGCCAGGTCCTTGAGCTCGGTGGTGAACGTCAGCCGGTCGAGCGCGTCGGCGCGCTCCCGCTCGGTGACCTTGCCCGCGCTGACGCCGCGCTCGAGCGACTTCACGACGCGGCTGCGGCCCGCGGTGATCAACGCTTCGGTGGGTTCGAACACCGTCACGTCGACGCCGGCGCGGACGGCGACCTCGGCAATACCGGACCCCATCTGCCCAGCCCCGATGACGCCAACGCGCTTGATCGCCGCCTGGATCGGATCCTGGCTCACTGGTTTCTCTCTTACGTCGTTATTGGCATGAAATGCAATAGGCCCCGCCCAGGGTCGCTGGGCAGGGCCTATGCTGTCAACTTCTGTTGAGTGACCTAGATCTCATTACGGCCGCTCTTCGGTAACCCTAGTGGAACTGGCCCTCTTCGGTGGAACCGGTCAGCGCCGTGGTCGACGAGTTCGGGTCGACCGTGGTGGCGATGCGGTCGAAGTAACCGGCGCCCACCTCACGCTGGTGCTTGGTCGCGGTGTAACCGCGCTCCTCGGCGTCGAACTCACGCTCCTGCAGCTCGACGTAGGCGCTCATCTGGTTGCGGGCGTAGCCGTAGGCCAGGTCGAACATCGAGTAGTTCAGGGCGTGGAAGCCGGCCAGCGTGATGAACTGGAATTTGAATCCCATTGCGCCCAGCTCCTTTTGGAACTTCGCGATGGTGGCGTCGTCGAGGTGCTTCTTCCAGTTGAACGACGGCGAGCAGTTGTAGGCCAACAGCTGGTCCGGGAACTCGGCCTTGACGCCCTCGGCGAACTTCGCCGCCAGCTCGAGGTCCGGGGTGCCGGTCTCCATCCAGATCAGGTCGGAGTACGGCGCGTAGGCCTTGGCGCGCGCGATGCACGGCTCCAGGCCGTTGCGCACCCGGTAGAAGCCCTCCTTGGTCCGCTCGCCGGTGATGAACGGCTGGTCGCGCTCGTCGACGTCGGAGGTGATCAGCGTCGCCGCCTCGGCGTCGGTCCGGGCGATGACGACGGTCGGCACGTCGCAGACGTCGGCGGCCAGGCGGGCCGAAGTCAGCGTGCGGATGTGCTGCTGCGTCGGGATCAGCACCTTGCCGCCCAGGTGGCCACACTTCTTCTCCGAGGCCAGTTGGTCCTCCCAGTGCGAACCGGCGACACCGGCGGCGATCATGGCCTTCTGCAGCTCGTACACGTTGAGGGCACCGCCGAAGCCGGCCTCGCCGTCGGCGACGATCGGCGCCAGCCAGTTCTTCACCGAGGTGTCACCCTCGACCTTGGCGATCTGGTCGGCGCGCAGCAGGGCGTTGTTGATCCGGCGGACGACCTGCGGCACCGAGTTGGCCGGGTACAGGCTCTGGTCGGGGTAGGTGTGGCCGGACAGGTTGGCGTCACCGGCGACCTGCCAGCCCGACAGGTAGATGGCCTTGAGTCCGGCGCGCACCTGCTGGACGGCCATGTTGCCGGTCAGGGCGCCCAGCGCGTTGACGAACTCCAGCTCGTGCAGCTGGTCCCAGAGCACCTCCGCGCCGCGCCGGGCCAGGGTCGACTCCTCGACCACGCTGCCTTGCAACGCCACCACGTCCTCGGCGGAGTAGGTGCGGGTGACGTCCTTCCAGCGCGGGTTGGTGTCCCAGTCCTGCTGGATCTGCTCGGCGCTCTTCGGGCTGCCAACGTTGGACACGTTAGTCATGGGTGCTCCTTAACGGTTGCCTCGTGGTCGCCGCGGCCTGACTGCGTCTTAGCCAGTTGCCGACGGCTGTTCTTCACTGCTGTGCTAACTCAACTGAAACCAAGTTAGACATTGCGTGTTCCCGCTGGCCAGCCATTTCAATTGCCAATTTCGGCTACGACTTTCGGCGTTTTTGCAAATCTTGCGAAGATTGAGCGCGACTTAACCGTTCCAGAAGCTACCGGCCGGTAACAAGAATCCGCAGGTCAACGGGGGTTTAACCGGGACGCTTGTCCGGTTAGAGGGCGAACAGCGCGGCGACGGCTTTCGTCTCGTCGCCGACCGCATATGTGAGCGTTATAACAGCGCGGTCGGTCAGGCCCGCGCCGAATTGGTCGGTCGAACCGGGCGGGTGAACGTGCGCGATGACGTCCAGCTTGTCGCCTAAGGCCACCGGCGCCTCGTGCTCGATCGTCACCCGCAGCGGCGCGGCCAGCAGCTCGGAATGCGACGCCAGGTAGTCCTCGATGATGCTCCAGTAGACCGAGTTGTTCACGTGGTCGAACAGGTCGATGTCGGTGACGCGGACGGGGAATTCGTGGATTTCGGTCGCGTCCTCGCGGCTGCCCGGTTTGACGTAGCCCTTCCACCGCAGCCGGTTGACGGAGGTGGTCCGGAATAGACCCTCCAGGAAGTCGTCGGCGATGCGCGCCGGCATCTCGGTGTCCTTGTTGACGTGGATCCAGAACGCCTCGGATTCGATCAGGCCGCCCTTGCGTCCGTCGATGCGGACGCGCATCTCACACCACCGGTTCGAGGTGCCCGAACACCAGCGCCGCATCCGCAGCATGTCGCGGAACTCGATCGGGCGGATCAGGTCGACCATGGTGCGCCGGACGATCCACAGCGGATGGGTCTCCTCGAAGCCCATCTCGCGCAGCTGGTCCTGGCCGATGTCCTGGATGTGCCGGCAGGCCGCGTCCAACCGAAGCCGGCCGGTGCGATCGATGTCCCCCATGCGCAGCGGCCACTCCAGGTCGAACACATCGGGGTGGCCGTCGGGCACCGGCATCATTTCCTTGTCCAGGCTCACGGCTCTCCCCTCTTGGGCCCCTGGGATTCCCGATGCGAATCATGCCACTGCCAATTCTGCTAAGCGCCCCTTCACACCCGCGGGTAGGTTGGTTCAGTGTCCAAAACGTTTGTCGGCTCGCGCGTTCGTCAGCTGCGCAGCGAGCGCGGCTTCAGCCAGGCGGCGCTGGCCCAGATGCTGGAGATCTCGCCGAGCTACCTCAACCAGATCGAGCATGACGTCCGCCCGCTGACCGTCGCCGTGTTGCTCCGGATCACCGAGGTGTTCGGGGTGGATGCGACGTTCTTCGCGCCCCAGGACGACACCCGGCTGGTGGCCGAGCTGCGCGAGGTGACGATGGACCGCGATCTGGACATCGACGTCGATCCGCCCGAGGTCGCCGAGATGGTCGCCGCCCACCCCGCCCTGGCCCGCGCGGTGGTCAATCTGCACCGGCGCTACCGGATCACCACCGCGCAGCTTGCCGCCGCCACCGAGGAGCGTTTCCTCGACGGCAGTGGCAGCGGCTCGATCACCATGCCGCACGAAGAGGTGCGCGACTACTTCTACCAGCGGCAGAACTACCTGCATCAGCTGGACACCGCCGCCGAGGACCTGACGATCCAGATGCGGCTGCATCACGGCGACCTGGCGCGCGAACTGACCCGCCGGCTCACCGAGGTGCACGGGGTGCGGATCAACCGGCGCATCGATCTTGGGGACAGCGTGCTGCACCGCTACGACGCCAAGACCAACACCCTGGACATGAGCAGTCACCTGTCCGCGGGTCAGCAGGTCTTCAAGATGGCCGCCGAGCTGGCGTATCTGGAGTTCGGCGACCTCATCGACAGCATGGTCGAGGAGGCCAAGTTCACCAGCTCCGAATCGAACACGCTGCTGCGGCTCGGGCTGGCGAACTACTTCGCGGCCGCCGCGGTGCTGCCCTACCGCCAGTTCCACGACGTCGCGGAGAATTTCCGCTACGACGTCGAGCGGCTGTCGGCGTTCTACTCGGTCAGTTACGAGACCATCGCGCACCGGCTGTCCACGATGCAGCGGCCGACGATGCGGGGGGTGCCATTCTCGTTTATCCGGGTGGACCGGGCCGGCAACATGTCAAAACGCCAGTCCGCCACGGGCTTTCACTTCTCTTCCAGCGGGGGTACCTGCCCGTTGTGGAACGTCTACGAAACGTTCGCCAACCCGGGCAAGATCCTGGTGCAGATCGCCCAGATGCCCGACGGCCGCAACTACATGTGGGTGGCCCGGACCGTAGAGCGCCGGGCCGCCCGATATGGTCAACCCGGTAAGACCTTCGCGATCGGGCTGGGCTGCGAACTGCGCCATGCACACCGGCTCGTCTACTCGGAAGGACTCGACTTGTCGGGCGATGTCGCAACACCGATCGGCGCGGGTTGCCGTGTCTGCGAACGGGACAACTGCCCCCAGCGGGCGTTTCCCGCCCTGGGGCGCGCGCTGGATCTCGACGAGCACCGCAGTACCGTGTCGCCGTATCTGGTGAAGCAACCGTGAGCAGCTCGCAAGGTCGCATCCCGCCGGGCCGGTTCCGCCAGTTGGGTCCGATCAACTGGGTGGTGGCAAAACTCGCGGCGCGCCAGGTCCGCGCCCCCGAGATGCACCTGTTCACCACGCTGGGTCACCGCCAGTTGTTGTTCTGGACCTGGGCGATTTACAGCGGCCGGCTGATGCGGGGCCGGCTGCCCACGATCGACAGCGAGTTGGTGATTCTGCGTGTCGGTCACCTGCGTTCCTGCGAATACGAGCTGCAACACCACCGGCGGATGGCGCGGAAGGCCGGACTGGACACCGACACCCAGGCCGCGATCTTCGCCTGGCCGGACGATTCGGGCAAGCTCAGCCCCCGCCAGCGGGCGCTGCTGGCGGCGACGGATGAGTTCGTCAAGGACCGCACCCTCACCGACGCCACCTGGCGGCAGCTGGCCGACCACCTGGATCGGCGCCAGCTGATCGAATTCTGTTTGCTGGCAAGCCAATACGACGGACTGGCCGCCACCATGTCTGCGCTCAAGATCCCGTTGGACAACCCGCGCTGATCGTCAGATGTAGAGGTTGGTCAGCACCGCCAGGGTCAACAGCACCGGGAGGACCGGCAGGCTGAACGCGAACGCGGCCGCCACCGCCCTCCCGCGGCGGCGCAGCGACCAGCCCCACGCCCCGGCGCACGCCGCCAGCACGACCGAGCCGAGTAGCACCAGCAGGCTCCACTGGCTCACGGTCGTGAAGTCGTTTCCGATCGAGATCGCGATCAGCCACAGCACATAACCGACGACGCCGCCGCCGATCGCGCTGACGACGCTGCCAGTGCTGTCGGTGTTAGTCATCTCAGAAGTTGATCATGTGGCCGATCAGGCCGTGGAAGCATTCCTGCAGCGCTTCGGACATCGTCGGGTGGGTGTGCACGTTGCGGGCGAGTTCGTTGGCGGTCAGGTCCCATTTCTGCGCCAGCGTGAGTTCGGGCAGCAACTCCGACACGTCGTGGCCGACCAGGTGCCCGCCCAGCAGCTCGCCGTACTTGGCGTCGGCGACGAGCTTGACGAAGCCGCTCGGATCGCCCACGCCATGCGCTTTGGCGTTGGCGGTGAACGGAAACTTGGCGACCACAACGTCGTAACCTTCAGCGCGAGCTTGCTCCTCGGTCAGCCCGAAGCTGGCCACGTTGGGCTGGCAGAACGTCGCGCGGGGCAACATGCGATAGTCGCCGAGAGCCAAAGTCTCTGCCCCGGCGATGGTTTCGGCCGCCACCACACCTTGGGCCTCGGCGACGTGCGCGAGCATCAGCAGCCCGGTGACGTCGCCGATGGCGTAGATGTGGTCGACGTTGGTGCGCATGTAGTCGGTGATCCCGATGGCGCCGCGTTCGGTCAGCGCCACCCCGGCCTTGTCAAGTCCGTAACCCTCGACGTTGGGCGCAAAACCGATGGCCTGCAATACCTTATCGGCCTTGAGCTCCTCTGACTTGCCGTCCTTGCTCACCACCACGGTGACCGCCGAGCCGTCGTCGGAGATGGACTCGACCTTGGTTCCGAGCAGGATCTTGACGCCCAGTTTCTTGAACTGCTTTTCGACCTCCTTCGACACCTCGGCGTCCTCGTTGGGCAGCGCGCGCGGCAGGAACTCGACGATGGTCACGTCGACGCCGTAGTTTTTCAGCACGTAGCCGAACTCCATGCCGATCGCCCCGCAGCCGGCGATGATGATCGACGCCGGCAGCTCGCGCGTCATAATCAGTTCTTCGTAGGTGACCACGTTTTCCGAGAGTGAGGTGCCCGGAACTAGTCGGGTGCTGCTGCCGGTCGCGATGATCACGTTGTCGAAGGTGACCGTTTCGGTTCCACCGTCGTTGAGTTCGACGGCCAGCGTGCGCGGGTCGGTGAACCTGCCGTAGCCGTGGATCTCGGTGATCTTGTTCTTCTTCATCAGGAAGTGCACGCCGGCGACGCGACCCTCGGCCACTTTGCGGCTGCGGTCGAACGCGACCCCGTAGTCGAAGGTCGCCTCGCCGCTGATGCCAAATGTCTTGGCTTCCTTGGTGAAGATGTGCGCGAGTTCGGCGTTGCGCAACAGCGCCTTGGACGGGATGCAGCCGACGTTGAGGCAGACTCCGCCCCAGTACTTCGGTTCGACGACCGCGGTGTTCAGACCCAGCTGCGCCGCGCGAATAGCCGCGACATACCCGCCGGGGCCGGCTCCGAGAACGACGACGTCATAGTGAGAAGTCACGAGCCCACATTAGTGGGCGGGCGGCCGGCGGGCTCAATAGGGAATGATGCCGAGGCAGTGGGCCAACCGCTCGCAGTAGTAGTGACCGTAGAGCGGCGCCGCGGCGGCGACCGACGCGAACGGCCCCGACATCACCGCGAGCGCCAGCGCCGACATCATCGGTCTGCCCCGGACCATCGCCAGGATCACGCCGGCGACGACGCATGCGACGACGTAGACCAGCGCCGTGTACGCCGCCGCCGTCTTGTCGACCGTGTGGTACCACCAATAGAACAGGCTCAGGCCCAGCTGCGCCGCGGCGAGCCACACGGCGAGGAACACCAGCAGCAGCTTCCACCATTTGACGTATTGGTATCGGCCGGGCACGACGACGGGCACCACCACCGACTCGGGCTCGACGGCCGGCTCCGGCACCGGCTGCGAGCCGGTGTCGTCGAAGTCGGGCACGAAGGGCACCGAGTCCTTGCCCGTGTCGTCGGCATCACTGAAATCGGGCACGAACGCCGCGGTGCTCGGACCGGAGTCGAGATCCCGCTCAGCCACCGGAGACCACCCGAAGAGCAATCAGCACCCCCAACCAACCCGGTGCCAGCGCAAGCAGAAACGCTCCCAACATCGTCACCCAGCGGCGCCCGGAAAGCAGGATCGCCACCACCCCGATGACACTGGGAATCCCGACCGCCGCCGCGATGGCCGGGGCGACCAGGTCCGACCGGATCTGCCCATGCAACGACACGACGGACGCCACACCCGCCAGCAGGCCGACGGCACCGCCGATCAGCATGGCGCTTGCCAGCAACCAGGCGCGCGGAAGCGGAATCACCCTCGCGACCTTAGCGCGGCATCAGCACGTTCCTGGCGCGTTACCGGCTACAACCTGGCCACGATTCGATGGCCGTTCGCCACGCTCGTAATCGGCTCCGGTGATCACCGGCAGGGCCTGTAGCTGCGCTTTTTCGGCATCGGTAAAGACCCGGCCACGGCTGAGAAACCGTACGCCCTCGGGGACTTCCAGGCTGAAGCCTCCGCCGCGGCCGGGCACCACGTCGATGACCAGCTGGGTGTGTTTCCAGGCCTGGTATTGGGGGCCGGAAATCCAGACCGGCACACCCTCTGAGCCTTCCGTGCCCACCTCGAGCACACCGAGCAACACGTCGCGATCGCCGACGAGGAAGTCCCCGAGCGGATAACACATCGGCGACGATCCGTCGCAGCAGCCGCCGGACTGATGGAACATCACCGGGCCGTGCCGGTCCTGCAGCCGGGCCAGCAGCTCGGCGGCGGCCTCGGTGATGACCACGCCCGGTGGACCGGCGGGCATCAGAAGAAGCCCTGCGCCTTGTCGGCGTAGGACACCAGCAGGTTCTTGGTCTGCTGGTAGTGGTCGAGCGCCATCTTGTGGGTCTCCCGGCCGAAGCCGGATTGCTTGTAGCCGCCGAACGCGGCGTGCGGCGGGTACATGTGATAGCAGTTCACCCACACCCGGCCCGCCTTGATGTCGCGGCCAGCGCGGTAGGCGGTGTTCCCGTCGCGGCTCCACACTCCCGCGCCCAGACCGTAGAGCGTGTCGTTGGCGATGCCGATCGCGTCGGCGTAGTCGGTGAACGACGTCACCGCCACCACCGGGCCGAAAATCTCCTCCTGGAAGATGCGCATCTTGTTGTTGCCGGCGAAGATCGTCGGCTGCACGTAGTAGCCGCCGGATAGGTCGCCGCCCAACTCGGCACGCTCGCCACCGGTGATCACCTTCGCGCCCTCGCCCTTGCCAATCTCGATGTAGGACAAGATCTTTTCGAGCTGATCGTTCGACGCCTGCGACCCCAGCATCGTTTCGATGTTCAGCGGGTCGCCCTGGCGGACCGCCTTGGTACGGATCGCCGCCAGTTCCAGGAATTCGTCGTGGATGCCGGACTGGATCAGGCTGCGCGACGGGCAGGTGCACACCTCCCCCTGGTTGAGGGCGAACATCGTGAACCCCTCCAGCGCCTTGTCCTGGAAGTCGTCGTTGGCGGCCATCACGTCGGAGAAGAAGATGTTCGGGCTCTTGCCGCCCAGTTCGAGGGTGACCGGGATCAGGTTCTGCGAGGCGTATTGCATGATCAAGCGCCCGGTCGTGGTTTCTCCGGTGAACGAGACCTTGGCGATGCGATCGCTGGATGCCAGCGGCTTGCCGGCTTCCACACCGAAACCGCTGACGATGTTGACCACCCCGGGCGGCAGCAGGTCGCCGATCAACGACATCAGGTACAGGATCGAGGCCGGCGTCTGCTCGGCCGGTTTGAGCACCACCGTGTTGCCGGCGGCCAACGCGGGCGCCAATTTCCACGCGCCCATCAGGATCGGGAAGTTCCACGGAATGATCTGACCGATCACCCCGAGCGGCTCGTGGAAGTGATAGGCGACGGTGTCGTCGTCGATCTGGCTCAGCGACCCCTCCTGCGCGCGGATCGCCGCGGCGAAATACCGGAAATGGTCGGCGGCCAACGGGATGTCGGCGGCCAGCGCCTCCCGGATCGGCTTGCCGTTGTCCCAGACCTCGGCCACGGCCAGCGCTTGGGTGTTCTCTTCGATGCGGTCGGCGATCTTGTTCAGGATCGCGGCGCGTTCGGCCGGGCCCGTCTTGCCCCACGCCGGGGCCGCGGCGTGGGCGGCGTCGAGCGCCTTGTCGATGTCGGTGTCGTCGGAGCGCGCCACCTCGCAGAAGGTCTGGCCGGTGACCGGGGTGGGGTTCTCGAAGTACAGACCTTTGGCGGGTTTCACCCACTCGCCGCCGATGAAGTTGTCGTAGCGCGACTCGTAGGACATTAGTGCGCCGGCGGAACCCGGACGTGCGAAAACAGTCATGGCTCGGCTCCTCGATTTAACTGTGTAATACACCTCACACTACCGTCGTCAGCACAATGACTTCCATGACTTCTGCGACCGGCGAGGACCTTTACCTGTGGCTGGAAGATGTCACCGACGACAAAGCGCTGGATTGGGTGCGCGCGCACAACGATCCGACGCTGGCGGAGTTCGGCGGGGCGCTGTTCGACGAGATGCGCGCGGAGGCACTCGAGGTGCTCGACACCGATGCCCGCATTCCCTATGTGACCCGCCGCGGCGAGTTTCTGTACAACTTCTGGCGTGATGCTGCCAACCCGCGCGGGCTGTGGCGGCGCACCACGCTGGACAGCTACCGCACCGATTCCCCCGAGTGGGAAGTGCTGATCGATGTCGACGAGTTGGGCCGTGCCGACAATGAGAAATGGGTGTGGGGCGGCGCCAACGTCATCGAACCCGATCTCACGAGGGCGATGATCGCGCTGTCCCCGGGCGGGTCGGATGCATGCATCTGGCGTGAATTCGACATGCAGACATGCGAATTCGTCGGCGGCGGGTTCGAGCTCGCTGAAGCCAAATCGCAAGTGGCGTGGGTAGATTTGGATACCTTGCTGGTGGGCACCGAGTTTGACGCCGGCTCGCTCACCGAATCCGGCTATCCGCGGGTGATCAAGCGTTGGCGTCGAGGTACGCCGTTGGCCGATGCCGAGACCGTGTTCGAGGTGGACCGCGGCGATGTGCGCGCCTTCGCGTCGGTGGATCGAACACCGGGCTTCGAGCGAACCGTGGTGGGGCGGGCCATCGACTTCTGGAACGACGAGCTTTTCGAGTTGAACGGGTCAGAGTTGACGCGCATCGACGCGCCCACCGACGCCGGTGTGTCGTTGCACCGCGATTGGATCCTGATCGAGTTGCGCACCGCGTGGACGGTCGGTGGCATTACTTATCCGGCGGGCTCGCTGCTGGCCGCGAATCATGACGAATTCCTCTCCGGCACAGTGGAATTGATCGTGGTGTTCGAGCCCGATGAGCACACCGCGCTCAACCACTACGCGTGGACCGCCGATCGGCTGTTGATGGTGACACTGGCCGACGTGGCCAGCCGCGTCGAGATCGTCACACCCGGTACATGGCAGCGCACGTCGGTGGCCGGCATCCCGGACGCCACCAACACCGTCATCGTCAGCGCCGACGACACCGGCGACGAATTCTTCCTCGACTCCAGCGGATTCGACACGCCGTCGCGGCTGATGCGCGGCGCCGGTGACGGCCAGCTGGACCAGATCAAATCCGCGCCAGCGTTCTTCGACGCCGAAAATATCACCGTCACACAGCATTTCGTGTCCTCCAAGGACGGCACCTCGATCCCCTATTTCGTGGTGCGGCCCGACGGCACCGACGGGCCGGGGCCGACACTGCTCTACGGCTACGGCGGGTTCGAGACGTCCTACACGCCCAGCTACAGCGGCGTGCTGGGCCGGCTGTGGCTGGCCCGCGGGGGCACCTACGTGCTGGCCAACATCCGCGGCGGCGGCGAGTACGGGCCAAGTTGGCACACCCAGACGCTGCGCGAGGGCCGGCACAAGGTGGCGGAGGACTTCGCCGCCGTCGCCGACGATTTGGTCGACCGGGGCATCAGCACCGTCGCGCAACTCGGCGCCCGCGGCGGCAGCAACGGCGGCCTGCTGATGGGCATCATGCTGACCAAGTACCCAGAGAAGTTTGGCGCGCTGGTCTGCGACGTGCCGCTGCTGGACATGAAGCGCTACCACCTTTTGCTGGCCGGCGCCTCCTGGGTGGCCGAATACGGCGACCCGGACAACCCCGAGGAGTGGAAGTTCATCTCCGAATACTCGCCCTACCAGAACATTTCGACCGGCCGGCCGTACCCGCCCGTCCTGTTCAGCACCTCCACCCGCGACGACCGGGTGCATCCGGGCCACGCCCGCAAGATGACGGCCGCCCTGGAAGCGGCGGGCTATCGAGCCTGGCTCTACGAGAACATCGAGGGCGGCCACGCCGGCGCGGCGGACAACGAACAGCTCGCGTTCAAGTCGGCGCTGAGCTACTCCTTCCTGTGGCGGATGCTAAAGGCATGACAAATTTCGAGACGCTGCTCTACACGACGTCCGGTCCGGTCGCCACCATCACCTTGAACCGTCCGGAGCACTTGAACACCATCGTCCCGCCCATGCCCGACGAGATCGAGGCGGCCATCGGGCTGGCCGAGCGTGACGACGGCATCAAGGTCATTGTGCTGCGCGGCGCCGGGCGCGCGTTCTCCGGCGGCTACGACTTCGGCGGCGGATTCCAGCACTGGGCCGAAGGGATGATGACCGACGGCAAGTGGGACCCGGGCAAGGATTTCGCGATGGTCAGCACCCGCGAGACCGGACCGACGCAGAAGTTCATGGCCATCTGGCGCGCGTCGAAGCCGGTGATCGCTCAGGTGCACGGCTGGTGTGTGGGAGGGGCGAGCGACTACGCGTTGTGCGCCGACCTGGTCATCGCCAGCGAAGACGCCGTGATCGGCACCCCGTACAGCCGAATGTGGGGCGCGTATCTGACCGGCATGTGGCTGTATCGCCTCAGCCTGGCCAAGGCCAAGTGGCACTCGCTGACCGGCCGGCCCCTGACGGGTGTGCAGGCCGCCGAGATCGAGCTGATCAACGAGGCGGTGCCGTTCGAGCGGCTGGAGGCCCGCGTCGCCGAGATCGCCGCCGAGCTGGCCCAGATCCCGTTGTCGCAGTTGCGGGCGCAGAAGCTGATCGTCAACCAGGCCTACGAGAACATGGGCCTGGCGTCCACCCAGACGCTGGGCGGCATTCTCGATGGCCTGATGCGCAACACCCCGGACGCGCTCGACTTCATCAAGACGGCCGAAACGCAGGGTGTGCGGGCCGCCGTCGAGCGCCGCGACGGGCCGTTCGGGGATTACAGCCAGGCCCCGCCGGAGCTGCGGCCGGATCCCACTCACGTCATCGTGCCTGATAGCGGCGTATAGTGAGCTAAACTACGAATTTCACCCAGCCCGAACTTGCGGGCCGAAGAAAGTGCTACGGTTATTACTATGTCTCGGCTGAGTAACGGCGTTCGTGCAGGCGCTGTCTTCCTTTCCCTCGCCCTTGCCGCTGTGGTCTTCCCCAAGGCCGCGGTAGCCGATTCCACCGACGACTTCCCGATCCCGCGCAGGCAGATCAACACCACCTGCGATGCGGAGCAGTATCTGGCCGCCGCCAGGGACACCAGCCCGATCTACTACCAGCGGTACATGATCGACTTCCACAACCGGCCGCAGCCCATTCAGCAGGGCGCGATCGACCGCATCCACTGGTTCTACTCGCTGGACCCGGCCGGCCGCCGGCAGTACTCCGAGGACACCGCGACCAACATCTACTACGAGCAGATGGCGACGCACTGGGGCAACTGGGCCAAGATCTTCTTCAACAACAAGGGCGTCGTGGCCAAGGCCACCGACGTGTGCGAGGGGTACCCCAAGGGCGACATGTCCGTCTGGGACTGGACCGCCTAATCTCGCTCGATCCGATCGCCTTCAGCCGACAGTGGGTTGCGGCATGGAATGCGCACGACGTGGAGGCCGTCCTTGAGCACTTCCACGACGACGTAGTTTTCACCTCCCCCGTAGCCGCCCGGCTGCTGCCGGACACCCACGGTGTCGTTCGCGGGAAGTCGGCGTTGCGCCACTACTGGACCGTGGCGTTGGCACGCATTCCGAACCTTTGCTTCACCGTCGAAGGTGTCTACCAGGGTGTCGATACCGTAGTCATCGCCTATCGCAACCAAGACGACGGCCGGGTGAGCGAGGTGCTCAAGTTCGACGGGGACCTGGTGGTCGAAGGCCACGGAACGTACCTGAGTTAGTCCGATGCGCCTTTAAAACGGGGGATCGTCGGGCAAGGGCTCGGCGGCCGGTGCGGCCGGTGACCAATCCGGTGGCAGTTCTTCGGGTTCTCGCGGATCGTTGATCCACGTGGCGAAGGGGCTGACGCTGGGTGTGCCCTTGAACAGAAACAACATGTCGCGCATGTGGTTTCGGAACTTGCGCGCAGCGATCTCCCCTTTGCGGGCGTCATCGAGCCGGCGCCGTGCTTCGTTGATGGGTCGCTGCTGACGGTTATGCCGGCGGGCTCGAGTGATGCGCGAGCTGCGCCGCTGGGACCGGCTGCGGCGGCTCGGGACCGGCGCCGCGCACGCTGGCGCAAGCAATTCGGGGAAGAGATCGGCCCCCGCCGGGGACGTTCGGTATCGTCGCCCGGTCGGCGAGATCCATTCCACGGTTCCATCCGCGAGCTGGATATCTCGCCATCCGCCGAAGGTTTTAAGCCGATGATGTTGTCGGCAAAGGCATTTCAGATTCCGCAGCACAGTCAGGCCACCCGCGGCGGGATCGGCATGGTTGAACGGAATCGTGTGGTCGATATCGCAATACACCGCCCGACGATGACACCCGGGGAACCGGCACGTCAGATCCCTGCACCGCACCGCCCGCTCCAGCGCCGCGGACGGCTGATACCGCAGCGCCTGCGCGGCACTGGCGACCGGATCGACGACCACGGGCAGCGAGGCCGCCGCGGCGGCCAACGCGCGCACCTGCTCGGCGTCGATGACTCCGTAGCCCTCCAAATAGCCGGGCCGGTCGCTGTCGCCATACGCGGTCTGGTCGGTGGCCACCACATTGACCACCAGGCGGACGCCGCCACGCTCAGCCGCGGGGCTTTCCCCGGCGCGGCTCGGGCATTCCGGTTGCCCGCATGCACATGCCAGGCAGCTCCCCCGGGCCAATGCATCCAGAGCATCGGCGCGACGCTGATCCATCGTCCGCGGGTCCGCCGCGCAGACCTGCTTGGCCAGTTCGGACAAGCGTTGGTCGAAGGCCATGGCGGCCGCCGCGGCCACCGTGCCCGACACCTCAGCCATTCCGTTATCCAGCGCGCTGATCCCGATCCGGCGCTCGTCCTCGGCCGCCTGCCGACGCTCGCGCGCGGCATCGGGATCGATGGCCTTCACTGCGGAATCGACCGCGTTGACCACCCGTCGCTGTGACCACCCCTGCCAGTTGCCGATCCGCCCCGACAGCGACTCGTCCAACTTGGCCACCAACTGCTCGTCGGTCACCAGCTCGGTTCGGCGGATGATTACTCGCACCGAGCGCCAATCCGTCCGCCCCTCGGCCAACAACGCCGCCACCTTGGGGAACCGGACATCGAGGGCCTCGGCATCTGAGACGACAAAGCTGGCCGCCATCGGCGAAAGATTCATCGCCGCGGCCACCTCGGCGGTGGTCTGTTGATACGGATCGATCTCCGCGTAGCCACCCCGCTCGGCCAGGTCGACCGCCCGCGCCACGCGGTGCCCCAACAGCGCCGCGACCGCCGCCAACCGCCGCGCCACCAGCAGCGACTCCTCGCGATGCGTCGAGTCGACCAGACCTACCAGCCGCGCGGGGTCGAGTTCGCGCATTGATTCGAACATGTGTTCGACACTACTCGCCGGGCCGACATTTTAGGTCGGCAGCGCGGCCGCCTGTGGATGAAGTCCTAACTGTTAATAATGCGCCGCCGGGAAGCGATCGGTGTTTGCCGCGTCGGCCGCTTCGCCGTTGCGATACGTGCCGCCGTTCTCCGGGGGCAGCAGCAGCGCGCGAACCACCGGCCGCGGCCCGAACGGCCGCAGCAACGCGCTGGCCGGGCGAGTCCGGACCTTCGTCGGCCACCAGAACCAGCGCCCCATCATCGCCGCCACCGACGGCATCATGAACGACCGCACGATCAACGTGTCGAACAACAAACCCAAGGCGATGGTGGTGCCCACCTGCCCCATCACCCGCAGCGGACTGATCGCGAACGTCGCCATCGTGGCGGCGAACACCAACCCGGCCGAAGTCACCACGGCGCCGGTGCCGGCCATCGACCGGATGATGCCGGTCTTGATGCCGGCATGAATCTCCTCTTTGAAGCGGGAGACCAATAGCAAGTTGTAGTCCGAGCCCACCGCGAGCAGCAGGATGACCGACATCGCGAGCACCATCCAGTGCAGTCGGATGCCCAGGATGTCTTGCCACAGCAGCACCGAGAGTCCGAACGAGGCCCCCAACGAAATCAGCACGGTGCCAACGATGGTGATCGCGGCGACCAGGCTTCGGGTGATGATCAGCATGATGATCAAAATCAGGCTGGCCGCCGATATTCCGGCGATCATCAGGTCGTATTTGGACCCGTCGCGCATGTCCTTATAGACCGCGGCCGTGCCGCCGAGCCAGATCTTGGCGCCCTCCAACGGGGTTCCCTTGATCGCTTCCTTCGCCGCCGACTTGATCGGGTCGACGTGCGAAATGCCTTCGGGGGTCGCCGGAGGGACGTCATGGGAGATGATGAACCGGGCGGCGTGCCCGTCGGGCGACACGAACATCTTCAGGCCGCGTTTGAAGTCGGGGTTGTCGAAGACCTCCGGCGGAATGTAGAACGAGTCGTCGTTCTTGGCCGCGTCGTACGCCTGTCCCATGGCCGTGGAGTTTTGGCTCATCACGTCCATCTGGTCATACATCGAGTTCATCGAGCTGTGCATGGTCAGCATCATTTGCTTCATCGTCTTCATCGTCTCGATCATCGGCGGCATCTGCGCCAGCATCTGCGGCAGCAGAGCGTCGAGGTGGTCGATGTCGACCGTCAGGTCGTCGATCTTCTCGGTCAGCTTGTCGATGCCGTCGAGCGCGTCGAAGAGGGATCGTATGGACCAGCACACCGGGACGTCGAAGCAATGCTTATCCCAGTAGAAGTACGCCCGAAGCGGCCGCCATTCGTCGTCGAAGTTCGCGATCTCGTCACGCAATTGCCCAGTGACGTCGGCCATTTCGTGCGTAAGGCCATCCATGTGGTGGGTGACCGCGGCCATCCTCGACGTGATGTCGTACATGCGCTGCATGGTGTCGATGGACTGCTGCATGGCATCGGCCTGCTTCAGCATGTCCGCCATGCGCTTCTTCATGTACTCCTGGTTCTCCACCTGAGTCGTGTTCTGCATGCTGATTTGGAACGGGATCGAGGTGTGCTCGATCGGCGCCCCCAGCGGCCTGGTTATCGTCTGCACGCGTGCGACGCCGGGGATGTGGAAGATGAACCGGGCGATCCGGTCCAACACCAGCATGCCCGCCGGGTTGCGCAAGTCGTGATCGGTCTCGACCAACAGCAATTCCGGATTCATCCTGGCATTGGAGAAATGCCGTTCTGCGGCTTCGTATCCCACAACCGCCTTCGTGCTCCCCGGCAGATACTGGCGGTTGTCGTAATTCGTCTTGTACCCGGGCAACGCGAGCAACCCGACGAGCGCGATGCCGATCGACACGGCCAAAATCGGTCCGGGCCAACGGACAATGGCGGTGCCCACACGCCGCCACCCGCGCGTCCGCATCTTCCGCTTCGGGTCGAACAGGCCGAACCGACTCCCCACCGCCAGCACGGCCGGGCCCAGCGTGAGCGCCGCGAAAACGGCGACAAGTGTTCCCACCGAGCACGGGACCCCAAGGCTCTGGAAGTACGGGAGCCGGGTGAAGCTCAGGCAGTACATCGCGCCGGCGATGGTCAAGCCCGAACCCAACACGACGTGCGCGGTCCCGTGAAACATGGTGTAGAAGGCCTGTTCTCGGTCCTCGCCGAGCGATCGCGCCTCCTGATACCGGCCCAGCACGAAGATCGCATAGTCGGTCCCTGCCGCAATCACCATCAGCACCAACAGGTTTACCGCGAAGGTCGACAGGCCGATGATCTCGCTATTGGCCAAAAACGCGACGACCTGGCGCGCGGCGAACAGCTCGAGTACCACCATCAGCAGGGTGATCAAAACGGTCACCACCGAGCGGTAGACCCAAAGCAGCATCACGATGATCACCACGAAGGTGAGCAGGGTTACCAGGATGACGCCCTTCTCACCGGCCGCGGACTGATCGGCCGTCAGGGCCGCGGCGCCCGTCACATAGGCCTTGATCCCGGGCGGCGGGGGCGAGTCCTCCACCAGCTTGCGCACCGCGTGCACCGAATCATTGGCCTTACTCTCACCCTGGTCGCCGACCAGATAGACCTGCACATAGGCGGCCTTGCCGTCGTTGCTCTGTGAGCCGGCCGCCGTCAGCGGGTCCCCCCAGAAGTCCTGCACGTGCTCGACGTGCTTGGTGTCCGCCTCGACCTTCTTGACGAGTTGGTCGTAGTAGTGGTGGGCGTCGTCGCCGAGCGGCTTGTCGCCCTCGAGAACGATCATCACCGCACTGTCGCTGTCGAATTCGTTGAACACCTTGCCGACGCGCATCGTCGCCTGCATCGATGCCGCCTCTTTCGGGCTCATCGGCACCGTGTGCGCCTTGCCGACCGTTTCCAGGTCGGGGACGAAGAAGGTGAGGCACACCACGAGTCCGACCCAGGCCAGGACGATCAGCGGGGCGAACTTGTGCACCGCGTGCGCGAACCACGGCATGTGCGGAAGGCCCGCGGCCTCGTTGGTGGGCTTATTCGCGGGGCTGAAATCGGGCTGAGTGGTAGTCATGCGGACTTCACAATGCAGAAGGTTTCGGCGTTCACTCCGTTGACCGACCTTTCGTCCTTGACTACGTCGTTCACGATGATTCGGCAGCCGATTTGGTCACCTTCGGTCTGTGCGACGACGTTGACGCTCACCGACGGCAGCGTCGTGATGACCGACAGCGTCCAGGGCAGCGACACATTGTCCACTCGCTGAGGCTGCGCGTGAATATCCAGATAGTTGATGTTGGCGGTGGCGCCGTTCCCGTACACCTCGTAGACCACGTGCTTGGGATTGAAGGGTTTGATCTCGTCGACGCCGCCGCTGCTGATCGCATGGTTTTCGTTCGTCCCGAAAATGCTGCGCAGCCGCGTGACCACAAACCCCGCCACCAAAATCACGGCCACGATGACCAAGAGGATCCACCCCTTTTTCACCGCGTTGACGACTGCAGCCTTGGCCATCGAATCACCTCCCACTTAGCGGCGTGTAGATAGACGCCCAGTTGCTTGCATAAGAAGACACGCGAAAACGCCCGCCGCCGTGGTCATCCCACCATTTGCTTTGGTGCGCTAAGCACCTTAGCGGCATCCGCGCGGCCGCGCACAACACGGTCGTCACTTCGCACCGTCTTCGGGCCCGGGTGATCCGGAATTGAGACCAACACAGGTGGCGGTCAGCACGCGCGTGAGCGCCGACGCGAAGTCGATATTCCATTCGGGCGGAAGGGCTTCCGGCTCCTTGGCGTACACGTCCGACAGCCGCTCCGGGGGGTTGGCGATGTGCCAGAAAGCGGCGGCCAACGAATACGCGGCAATCAAAATGTCGAAGGCGCCCGAGCGTCCGGGCGCGGGCAGCACACGCTCGATGGCGTCGGCCAGTTCGGTCGCGGCGGCGGAAATGGTCAACCTGATCTCGACCACTCTCTCGGGCTCCACCTCATGCTCGAGGTGCAGGTGAAGGTTGGCCAGCAGATCACAAAACAACGGATCGGCAACCAGCGAGGTGGCCAATATCTCGGCGACCCGCTCCGGCGACATTTCCTGCCCGTCGGGTCCGTCCAATTCCTTGCACACAGTGGCCGACCACCGCACCCAGCCTTCGGCGGCGAGGTGCAGCAGCACCTCCTTGTGGGACGTGAAATAGCGGCGCACCGCGGAGTAGTGAATTCCAGCGCGGCCGGCGACGGCGGTCAGCGTCACCGACGCGACCCCGGTCTCGACTGCGAGTGAGCGCGCGGCCTCGACGAGCGCCGCCGCACGTCGGCGCTTGTTTTCTTCCGTGCGGGCACGCTGAAACGTCAGGGGCGGCACCGGCTGAGGATAACGCACATCATGTGATTTGTATAACGCACGGCATGTGATTTGAGAGCAAACCCAAGGGGTCCGTTACGCACGTGATATGCGTTACACTCCAGGCGGTTGAGGACCGCCACGCCATGATTTACTTAGGCAAGGCTTAGTTGCGCCAAAGCCACGCGGTCGGCGCAGCGAACCGTCCGCGAAAAGGAAATGCCGACCGGGTAAGGGGATCTGAGATTTTCAAGGTGCTGTCGCGGACCTGGATTCCACTGATCATTTTGGCGGTGGTGGTCGCCGCGGGGTTCGCCGTCTACCGGGTCCACGGCTATTTCGGCTCGGAAAAGCGCCCCTCCTATGCCGACAGCAACCTGGAGAGCGCGAAGCCCTACAACCCGAAACAGATCAGCTACGAAGTCTTCGGCCCACCCGGAACAGTCGCCGACATCAGCTACTTCGACGTCAACGCCGATCCGCAACGCGTCGATGGAGCGTCGTTGCCGTGGTCGTTGCACGTCACCACCGACAAGGCCGCGGTGATGGGAAGCCTTATGGCGCAAGGGAATAGCGACAGCATCGGCTGCCGCATCGTAGTGGACGGCGAGGTCAAGGCGGAAAAAATCTCCAACGAGGTCCATGCCTTCACCTTCTGCATGGTGAAGTCGGCGTGAGTACCAGACTCGACGGCCTCAACGCCGAAAAGCATGCCGAACGGCCCTTGATCGCACGGATGCTGCACGTCTTCTCCGTGCCAATCATCTTGTTCTGGTTGGCAATTGCCGTCATCGTCAGTGTGTTCGTTCCCTCGCTGGAAGAGGTAGGCCAGGAGCGGTCGGTCACGTTGAGCCCCGGGGACGCCCCATCGGTGATCGCGCTGAAACACATCGGCCACGCCTTCAACGAGGGAACGACCGACAGTGTGGCGATGATCGTGCTGGAAAGCGACAAGCCCTTGGGCGACGACGCGCACCGGTTCTACGACACCATGATTCGCAGGCTGCGCGAAGACAAGACGCACGTGCTCAGCATTCAAGACTTCTGGGGCGACCCGCTCACGGCGGCGGGCGCGCAAAGCAACGACGCCAAGGCCGCAACCGTCCAGGTGAATCTCGCCGGTAACCAAGGAGAGCAGCTGGCCAGCGAGTCCGTCGAGGCGGTCCGCAAGATCGTGGACAGCACGCCGGCGCCGCCGGGGGTCAAGGCGTATGTCACCGGGGCGTCGGCGCTGACCGCGGATTTGCACAAAAGCGGCGACAAATCCATGGTCAAGATCACCGCCACCACGATCCTGGTGATCCTGGTCATGCTGCTATTTGTCTATCGGTCCGTGACCACCGTGCTGCTGCTGCTGCTGACGGTGGGTTTCGAGCTGGTGATCGCCCGCGGAGCCGTCGCGGCAATCGGGCATTTCGGGCTCATCGGACTTTCCACCTTCGCCGTCAGCCTGCTCACCTCGCTGGCCATCGCCGCGGGGACGGACTACGGCATCTTCATCATCGGTCGCTACCAGGAAGCCCGCCACACCGGTGAGGACAAGGAAACGGCCTTCTACACCATGTATCGCGGGACGGCCCACGTCATCCTGGGCTCCGGCCTGACGATCGCCGGGGCAACGTTCTGTCTGAGTTTCGCGCGCAGTCCCTACTTCAAGACCCTGGGCATCCCGTGCGCGGTGGGCATGGTGACCGCGGTCTTGGTCGCCCTCACGCTGGGGCCGGCGGTTTTGACCGTGGCCGGACGCTTCGGGGTGTTCGACCCCAAGCGGAAATTGAGCGTGCGGGGCTGGCGGCGGATCGGCACCGCGGTAGTGCGCTGGCCGCTGCCCATTCTCGCCGTGAGCTCCGCGGTGGCCCTCGTCGGCCTACTCACACTGCCCGGCTACAAGCCCAGCTACGACGACCGGGCGTACCTGCCTAAAGATATTCCGGCCAATCAGGGCTTCGCGGCCGCCGATCGGCACTTTTCGCAGGCCCGCATGAAGCCGGAGATCTTGATGATCGAAGCCAACCACGACATGCGTAACCCGACGGACTTTTTGGTCTTGGACAAACTCGCCAAGGGCATCTTCCGGGTTCCGGGGATTTCGCGGGTGCAGGCGATCACCCGGCCCGACGGAACCACGATGGACCACACGTCGATCCCGTTTCAGATGAGCATGCAAAACGCCGGGCAGATGCTGACCATGAAATACCAGCGCGACCGGATGAACGACATGCTCGCCCAGGCCGACGAGATGAGCAAGACGATCGCCACCATGCAGCGGATGTACTCCTTGATGCAGCAACTCGACGCGGTCACCCACCACATGGTCGGGGACACGATCGAGATGCAACAAATCACGTCCGAGCTACGCGATGACATCGCGAACTTCGAAGACATGTGGCGTCCCATTCGCAGCTACTTCTATTGGGAGAAACACTGTTTCGACATTCCGATCTGCTTTTCGTTACGGTCGGTTTTCGACACGATCGACGGTGTCGACAAGATCGACGACAAACTCAACACCCTGGTGAGTGACATCAAGCAGCTCGACACGCTATTGCCGCAGATGCTCTCCCAGTTCCCGCCGATGATCGACACCATGGTGAACATGCGCACGATGATGCTCACGATGCACAGCACCATGTCGGGCATCTTCGATCAGATGGACGAGATGAGCGACAACGCGACGGCCATGGGTCACGCTTTCGACGCGTCGAAGAACGACGATTCGTTCTACCTGCCGCCAGAGGTCTTCAAGAACGCGGACTTCAAACGCGCCATGAAGAGTTTCCTGTCCCCGGACGGGCACGCGGCGCGCTTCATCATCTTGCATCGCGGCGATCCCGCATCGGCCGAGGGGATCGCGAGCATCAACGCGATCCGCACCGCGGCCGAAGAGTCCACCAAGGGAACACCTTTGGAGGACTCGAAGTTTTACCTGGCCGGAACCGGCGCGGTGTTCAAGGACATCTCCGAGGGCGCGAAATGGGATCTGGTGATCGCCGGAATCTCTTCGCTGGCCCTGATTTTCATCATCATGCTGATCCTGACCCGCGCGTTGATCGCTGCCGCGGTCATCGTGGGCACGGTGGCGATTTCCCTGGGCGCCTCCTTCGGGCTCTCGGTGTTGTTCTGGCAGCACATTCTCGGTATCCCCTTGCACTGGATGGTCATTGCGATGTCGGTCATCGTGCTGTTGGCCGTGGGATCCGACTACAACCTGCTACTGGTGTCCCGGTTCAAACAGGAAATACACGCCGGGCTCAACACCGGGATCATCCGATCCATGGGTGGCACCGGCAAGGTGGTCACCAACGCGGGCTTGATATTTGCGGCCACCATGGCGTCCATGGTCGTCAGTGACGTTCGCATGGTCGGACAGGTAGGCACCACGATCGGGTTGGGCCTGCTGTTCGACACGTTGATTGTCCGTGCCTTCATGACACCGTCCGTCGCCGCGATCCTGGGGCGCTGGTTCTGGTGGCCGATGCGGGTGCGTTCAAGGCCCGCCCGGGTACCGCAAGCACCGATCGAACGCCAGGCGGACCATGCTTTCGCCTACAGCGACTAACTGGCTTGTCCGGCGCTATTGGGTGCCGTGAATGCTCTGCAGCGACGACACGTTGTCGGCCTCGGTGGCCGCGTAAGAGTGGGCGGCGGCTCTTAGGGTCTGAACGCACTGATCATGAAAGGCCTCCGCTTGGGCGCTGAGCGCCCGATAGACCTGGGCGTGTTCGCCAAGTAGCGCCGCAATCGCCGCAGACACCGAGTCGGCGCCAGCCGGCAACACGCCAGTGGTCTGGGCCGCCGCGGCCGCATTCGCCGACACGATCGCCGACCCGATGCTAGCCAGATCCCCTGCTGCCGCCGTCACCAGCTGCGGCGTCGCAATTAGGAATGACATTGGGTAATCGTCACCGTCTCACGCGGCGGCGGTCCCAGTAGTGCGCTACTGCACTCTGGCCCAGCTCGGGCGCTGTGTTACTTAAGGCACCGCTCCACCCAGATGCGCTGCTGTTACGAATGACGGTTATGCAGACCATTGCGCTGATCGGGTTCCTCGGCGGCCTGATCACCGGCATCTCGCCGTGCATCCTGCCGGTGCTTCCCGTGGTGTTCTTCTCCGGTGCCGGAGACGGGTCCAGGGCACGGCCATATATGGTGATCGCCGGCCTGGTCTGCAGCTTCAGCGTGGTCACCCTGGCCGGCTCGGCGCTGTTGTCGGCGCTGCATCTGCCGCAGGACGCGATCCGGTGGGCCGCGCTGGTGATCTTGACGCTGATCGGTCTCGGATTGATCTTCCCGCCGCTGATGCATCTGCTGGAACGGCCGTTCGCGCGCATCCCCCAGCGGCTAAGTGTCAGCGGCACAAGAGGTTTCGGGCTCGGACTGACGTTGGGCGCGCTCTACGTGCCGTGTGCGGGACCCGTGCTGGCCGCGATTGTGGTCGCCGGCGGTACCGGGTCCATCGGCCTGCCGACGCTGGTGTTGACCGCGACGTTCGCCGTTGGTGCCGCCTTGCCGCTACTGGCTTTCGCACTGGCCGGCCAACGCATCTCGGCATTCCGTCGCCGCCAGCGCGCGATTCAGATCGCCGGCGGGATCACGATGATCGTGCTGGCCGTGGCGCTGGTGTTCAATCTTCCCGCGGTGCTGCAGCGCGCCGTCCCGGACTACACAGCGGCAATGCAGAAAGGGATTGGCGCCACTGATGTCCAGCGCAAGCTGAACCGGGGCGGCATGCCGAAGGGTCAACTGGCCGACTGCACAGAAGGTTTCGCCCGGCTGCAGCAGTGCGGACCGGCGCCCGCCATCGTCGGGATCACCCAGTGGCTCAACACCCCGGGCGGCAAACCGATCGACCTCGCGTCGTTGCGCGGCAAGGTGGTGCTGATCGACTTCTGGGCGTACTCGTGCATCAACTGCCAGCGCGCCATCCCCCACGTCGTCGACTGGTACAACCGCTATCGGAGCGACGGCTTCGTTGCCATCGGCGTGCACACTCCCGAGTACGCGTTCGAACATGTTCCCGCCAATGTGGCCAGCGGCGCCGCGGCGTTGCACATCGACTATCCCGTAGCGATCGACAACGACTACAAGACCTGGAACAACTACCAGAACCTGTACTGGCCGGCCGAGTACCTGATCGACGCCGACGGCTCCGTTCGGCACACCAAGTTTGGCGAGGGCGACTACGACGGCACCGAGAGGCTGATCCGCGACCTGCTCACGGACGCGAACGCGGGCGCCCGGCTGCCCGCTCCGTCGAACAAGGCCGACACCACACCACAGACCAGGCTCACCCCGGAGACCTACCTAAGCCCCGACCGCGCATCGAACTACGCCGGCACGGGCGATCACTACAAAGCCGGCGACGGGACATTCACCTACCCGCCACAGTTACCCGACGACCGGTTCGCGCTGCGCGGCCGCTGGACCTTGGACAACCAGGGCGCCACCGCCGACAGTGACGACGACGCGATTGCGCTGAATTACTCGGCGCACGCCGTCTATATCGTCGTCGGAGGTACCGGCACGCTCACAGTGACACGAGACGGGAAGACCATCACCACGCCGATCAGCGGGCCCCCGACCCTGCACCAAATCGTGGGCGACGAGCCGGACACCGCGCACCGCGATCGGCTCGACGTGCAGGTTAGCAAAGGCCTGCAAGTGTTTTCGTTCACGTTCGGGTAGGCCGGCCACAACCGTCCGCTCGATCGATGGCTCCGAATACCAAGGTGTGGAGCAGCCGGGGGCTAGGCTACCGATCCATGACCGCGACGCCAGAGCCGAGCGGCGACCTGGCGGCCCTGCTGCGCCGGGTCGCACGTGGCGATCGCGCGGCCTTCGGCGCGTTCTACGACCAGACCAGTCCCCGGGTCTACGGACTGGTGGTTCGGGTGTTGCGTGATGCCGGCTATAGCGAGGAAACCACCCAGGAGGTCTATCTCGAAGTGTGGCGCAGCGCATCGGGATACGACCCCGCCAAAGGGTCTGCGCTGGCCTGGCTGCTGACCATGGCGCATCGGCGCGCCGTCGACCGGGTGCGCGCCGAGCAGGCCGCCACCCGCCGCGAATCTCGTTACGGCGCAGCCAATATCGATCCGGCAAGCGGCCCCTCCGGCGACACCGTAGCCGACTCGGCGATCGCCGGCGACGAGCGCCGGCGGGTGCTCGCCTGCCTCGAGGCGCTGACGGCCGCCCAGCGGGAATGCATCGACCTCGCCTACTACGGCGGCCTGACCTATGCCGAGGTGTCGCAGCGGTTGGCCACCAACCTGTCGACTATCAAGTCGCGCATGCGCGATGCGCTGCGCGGCCTGCGTAACTGCCTGGACGTGTCATGACCGAACCCACCGACTTCGAGCTGCTCGAGCTGGCCACACCGTATGCCCTGCATGCGATGTCAGACGCGGAGCGGGCCGAGCTCGACCGGCGGCTCGCCGGCGCACCCGCACCGGTCGCGGCGGCCTTCGCCGACGAAGTTCGCGGCGTACGTGAGGCGATGGCGGTCGTGTCGGCGGCGACTGCGGCCGCGCCTCCCGAGCACCTGCGAGCGGCGACGCTTGCCTCGACTGGGCCCGCTCGTAGTAGTCAGTCACGTTGGCGCACAGCAGCTTTGGCCTCCGCGGCGGCGGCGGTGGTGGTGGGTGCCGCAGCGTTCGGCGTCGGGGTGCTGATGCGGCCGCACCCCACACAGACGATGGCCGAGCAGATCATGACCGCCCCGGACGTGCGGACGGTGTCCCGCCCGCTCGCCAACGGGACGGCGACGGTGATGTTCTCCCGCGACCGCAACGCGGGCGTGCTGGTGATGAACAACGTGCCGCCGCCCGCCCCGGGCACCGTCTATCAGATGTGGCTGATCGGGTCCAACGGTCCGACGTCGGCGGGCACGATGGGCACCGCGGCCGTGACGCCGTCGACGACGCACATGTTCAACGACCTCGGCCACTCAAAGGCACTGGCGTTCACCGTCGAACCCGGCACCGGGTCGCCGCAGCCGACCAGCACGATCTTGGCCGAACTGCCCCTGAGCTGAGCTACCGGTGGGCCCGCCCTTACCGCTTGGAACCCAAGACGGCGCCCGTTATCGCGACCAACACACCGAATCCGGCGAATACCACGCCTGCGATCAACGTCAGGTTCAGCCAGAAATGCATGCCGGCCTCAGCGTGGCGGATCATCACGTCGGCGATCTGGCGGATGTCGCCGGTGGTGTCATTGAGCGCCCCGGCCAGGTAGCGGCCGCCGACCTCGATCCCCACCCAGCCCGCCGCGCCCACCAGCAGGGCTGACACGCCCAGGCTGGTCAACGCCTTGCCCCGGCGCCGCGCCACGACAAGCGTCAGCAAGCCGAAGAAACCGCTGACGACCGCCGCACCCAGGCTCACCCAGGGACCCCAATCGGCGACGCGGCTCAGCTGCCCCTGGCGCACCGACTGGCCGGGCAGCGACACGGTCAGCGGGACCGTCAGCGTCGCGGGAACTTTCACGTTGTGGCTGCTCAGCACCTGCTCAAATGCACTGTCTTTCAGCATCGGCGCCAGGTCGATCACCCATGCGTCGCCCGAGCTCGCCGCAGAGAACAGATAGCGGTGTGCCGCCCGGTTCGCGTCGGCGAACAGCGGCGGGAACGACGGTCCGGCCGTGAACGCGGCGGCGATCTCGTGCACCTGCGCACTCTCGACCGGGTGCTTGCCTCCCCCGTGCGCACTGATCAGTGCCATCGCCCGGGTGGAGAGTTCGGCCGCCGCGGCGGACTGCAGGGCCGGGTCGCCCGCGGCCTTGCGGGCAAACGCGGCGTAGCCATCCTCGTCGACGATGTTCAGTTGCGCCCAGCCGGCCGGGACCGCCACCGCCAACGCAACGGTCGTGACCAGCCACAGCAGGACCGTCAGCGCGAATCGCATCTAGGGTGCGATGCCCCGCAGATACGCGGCCTGACCCAGGTGCTGTGCGCAGTCGTCGATGATGCTCACGATCCGCGCACTGGCGGTGACCGGCGGATCCCAGTTGGTGTCGACGACGCGGGCGAGCTCGTCGGCCGTTACGCCCGCGACGTAGTCGAGGGTGAACTGGTGCACCGCGTGGTAGTAGCCGGACAACAGGTCGGCCGGGGCCCGCACCTTGGCCACCTCTTCGGGGCCGTGACCGTAGCCGGTGTCGCGGCGCGCTAGATCCAGCCCGAAGCGGTCCACCCAGCCGTCGCGGGTCCACACCTCCTCGACGCCGGCCACGTGGGCCAGCTGGATGTCCTGCACCCGGGCGCTGTGCCAGATCAGCCAGGCGATGCTGTTGGCCTCGGGCGTCGGGCGGTAATTGGACGTTTCGTCGGTCAGCCCGTCGGTGAGCTCGTCGACGTGCTCGATCAGCCTGGTGAACGAATCCCGAAGCAGCTCTCGGGCTCCGGCAGCATGGGCGTCTAACATAGTCGCGACCCTACGCGGTATGACGGACGGCCTCGACGTTCGCGGTCAGCGGACCGTGTTCGTTTTCTATGAAGCTCATATGGATCGTTGGTAAGCGTCATGCGATAGGCATACTCTGAGGACTATGTCCTATATCAATAGTTGCGGTTAGGTAAGGGTTCCGACGCGGTGACAGTATTCCCTCGGGACCATCTGGCCAGGGCGACAGCATGATTCGGCGTTTCATTTTCGCCGGCGATCGCGCGCAGTAATGCCGGGTAGGCGGCGAGCGATGATTTCACGCGAGGGGGAGCCGGTGTTGATACGCGGTCCGGTCCTCGGTTCGGTGAAGCTGCAATACGCCTACGAGGTCCGCACCACGCCGCTAACCATTGATGCCCGGGGTCGAGACTGGTTTGGGTATTTCAACTCGCAGCTAAAGGGGCCGCACCTTTCCGCACAGCACGACGGAATGAAAACAATCACCGTGGAATGCTGGCCCGACGACGAGCCCCAATGGATCGAAAAGGTCGACGCGGCCATTCAGTACGCCAACGAAAAGCTGCGCCATTAAGCCGCGCAGGGTGCTAGCGAACCCGCACCGGGGTGCATAGCCTGGCTGTATCGCGTGTGTTCATCTACGCGCGAGCTGTCTGGCCCGGCATTTTTGTGGGAGATTACTTAGATGACCTACGACCTCCTCATCCGTAATGGCACCATCGTCGACGGGCTGGGGGGTGAACCGTACGTCGGCGACGTCGCCGTCAAAGACGGCGTCATCGCGGCGGTGGGGCAGGTGAACGGCGACACCGCCACCCGGGAGATCGACGCCACCGGACTGCTGGTCACCCCCGGTTTCGTCGACCTGCACACCCACTACGACGGCCAGGCCATCTGGTCGGAGCGCCTGACGCCGTCGTCGGCGCACGGGGTCACCACAGTGGTGGTGGGCAACTGTGGGGTCGGTTTCGCCCCGTGCCGTCAAGAAGACCACGACGTGCTGGTCGACGTGATGGCCGGCGTCGAGGACATTCCCGGCGTCGTGATGACCGACGGGCTGCCGTGGACCTGGGAGACCTTCCCCGAGTACATGGACGCGCTGGACGCGGGCAAACGTGACATCGACGTAGCCGCCTACCTGCCGCACTCGCCGCTGCGGGTCTACGTGATGGGCCAGCGGGGGGTCGACCGCGAGCCGGCGACGCCCGAAGACCTCGCCAAAATGCGGGAACTGGCCAAGGAAGCGATAGAGATCGGTGCTCTCGGTTTTGCCTCGTCGCGGTTGACGATCCACAAGACCGAGAGCGGCTCGCCAATCCCCAGCTACGAGGCCGCCCGCGAGGAGATCGAGGAGATCGCCCGCGGCGTCGTCGACGGCGGCGGCGGGCTGCTCCAGTTTGTGCCCGACATCCCCTCCGGCGGCTACGAGCCCGTGCTGCAGACGGTGTTCGACGTCGCCGAGGATGTCGGGCTGCCGCTCACCTTCACCCTGGTCGTAGCAAACGCCGGCGACCCGACCTGGCCGGACGCCATCACCATGATCGAGAAGGCCAACGCGGCGGGAGGGGACGTCACCGCGCAGCTGCTACCGCGACCGATCGGCCTGATCATCGGGCTGCAGCTGTCGGCCAACCCGTTCGTGCTCTACCCCAGTTACCGGGAGATCGCGAACCTCCCACTGGCCGAGCGCGTTGCGGAGATGCGCAAACCCGAGGTCCGCGCCCGCATCCTGGCCGACAAGCCCGGTCATGGTCACCCGATCCTGTACGTGGCCCAGATGTGGGACTGGATCTTCCCGCTGGGCGACAACCCGAACTACGAGCCGAACCCGGCCGACAGCATCGGGGCCCGGGCCCGAGCCAAGGGCGTCGACCCGATGGAGGAGGCCTACGACCGGCTGCTGGACGACGACGGGAAGGCCATGCTGTTGGTCGCCACCAGCAACCTCGAGGGAAACTCGCTGGACACCGTCGGCAAGCTGCTGCACCGCGACGACGTGGTGCTGGGCCTCGGCGACGGCGGCGCGCACTACGGCATGATTTGCGACGCCAGCTACTCGACGTACTTCCTGGCGCACTGGGCTCGCGACCGGAAATCCGGCCGGTTTACCGTGCCCGAAGCGGTCCGCGAACTCACCACCGTCCCCGCGCGCATCGCCGGGCTGGCCGACCGCGGGCGCATCGCCGTGGGCTACAAGGCCGACCTCAACGTCATCGACCACGCCGCATTGCGCCTGCACAAACCGGTAATCAGCTACGACCTGCCCGCTGGCGGACGTCGCCTGGACCAGACGGCGGACGGCTACGTCGCCACCGTGGTTTCGGGCCAGGTAATCGCCGAGAACGGGGTGCCGACCGACGCCCGTCCCGGGAAGTTGGTCCGCGGCCGTCAAAACGCTCCCCAACCCGCCTGAAACGCACACAATCGCGGGCCTTGCCCGGTAGTTTTGAATGGTGACAAACCCGCACTTCGCGTGGTTGCCGCCTGAGATCAATTCGGCACTGATGTTCGCCGGTCCCGGCTCGGGACCGCTGCTGGCTGCGGCCGCGGCCTGGAACGAACTCGCCGCCGAATTGGCGTCTTCGGCGGATTCCTTCAGGTCTGTCACATCTGACCTGGCCAGCGGTTCCTGGCTGGGCCCGACGTCGGCGGCAATGATGGCCGTCGCGTCGCAGTACTCGACGTTTCTCATCGGGGCCGCCGCGCAGGCGGAAGAGGCCGCCAGCCAGGCGGGCGCCGCCGCGGCCGCGTTCGAATCGGCGCTGGCGGCCACCGTGCAGCCCGCGGTGGTCGCGGCCAACCGGGCCTTGATGCGGGTGCTGGCAAACACCAACTTCTTGGGGCAGAACGCTCCGGCGATCGCGGACATCGAGGGCGCATACGAACAGATGTGGGCCCTGGACGTCTCGGCGATGGCCGGTTACCACTTCGATGCCTCCGCGGCGGCCGAGCGTCTGGCGCCCTGGCGGCAGATCCTGCACGCCATCGGCTCCAACAGCGCCCAGAGCCACGGGAGCAGCCCCCCGCCCAGGCATCACCACAAACACGTCGGCCTGTTCTCGAGTGTTGCCGCCTCCAGCCTGAGCAACGAGATCGCCGGCGCACTCTTCGGCAACGGTTCCAACGACAACAATTCGAACATGGGTTCCGGCGGTCCCGGCAGCCAAAGTTCGGGCAGCGGAACCAGCGGCAACAACTTCGGCTTCGGCATCCTCGGTAAAGGGAACTTCGGCTTCGGCAGCGGCGGGGATATCGGGTCCCCACTCACCGGCGATCACCAGGTCGGCTTCGGTAACTTCAACTCCGCCAGCGGAATCCTCGGCCCCGGAACCCCGGGAACCGGAAACATCGGCATGCCCAGCCCGGCCGCCGCCACCGGCGCGGCCAGCGGCGCCGTCACCGCCACCCCATTGGCAGCCGGGGTGCCGACAACAACCGGCTTGGCGGTACCGCCGCCCGCCCCGGCCGTCACCGTGCTCAGTCCCGGCAGCTTTACGGGCGGTATGAACGCGGCAAACCTCGGCTCGAGCGTGATCGGCCCGTCGATCGCCAATGCGGCCTTCAACCCGGGCTTCGCCGCCCCCGACGTGATGTCCGCGGCCCCGGTAAGCCAGGTCTTTGCCGGTGCTCCCGCCGCCAGCGCAAGCACGCCAACCTACGACGTGGGCACGCCGAACCCGGCGGTCACGGCGTCCAGCGGTCAGAACGCGACCACCCCGCTCCTTCGTACCGCGGCCCCGACGGGCCTCTTCGGCTCGAGCGGTGGCGACGCGGGGGCGCGGAACACCGCCACCGGTGACGCAGCCGGCGACGGCATCCCGACCTCGGACTTCTACCGCAGCGATCGCAACCCCGTCCCCGACCTGGCTCTGATCCGGCCGGGCTCGTCGGACTAGCGCCTATCCTCGGACGCATGGGCGCCAAGACCGCGAAGAAGGTAGACCTGCGGCGACTGGCCGCCGCTCTCGACGACTTTCCGTTCGCCTACCTGATCACGGTCGACGAGGACTATCGCGTACACACCGTGACGGTCGAACCGACGCTGCGTGAGGCGATCCTCGACATCGGGCTTATCGGCGGGCGCACCCGAAAGAACCTGACCCAGCACTCCGACGTGACGTTGCTGTGGCCCCCACGCGAGCCGGGGGGCTACTCGCTGATCGTCGACGGCAGGGCTCAGGCCTCCGATGCCTCCGACGCCAACGAGGAGACCGCGCGGCTTGAGGTGGTTCCCACCCGCGCGCTGCTGCATCGCGAGGCGGACTCCCCCGCCACCGCCAAGGGCTGCCTCCACGATTGCGTGGTGTTCTCCCTACCCGCCTGAGGCCGTACAGTCTCATCCGTGAGCCGCGTCGCACCGCTCGCTCCGCCCTGGAGCGAAGAAGATGCCACGAGCATCAACAGCTGGGGTCACCCAGACCGCACCTACGAGCCGCTGCTGCTGGTGCGCTGCCTGCAGCGCCACCCGGCGCTGGCCGGGCGGCTGCGCAAGCTCGGCGAATCCCTCTACGTCGCAGCGCTTTTGCCGCCGCGGACGCGCACGATAGCGATCCTTCGCATCTGCGCGCTCCTGGGCTGCGAATACGAGTGGGGCGGGCAGGCCGCGTTCTGGGGCCCGATCGCGGGCGTCAGCGACGACGAATGCGACGCCCTGGTGACCGCCGGCAAGGATGCGCCCGCCGACCCGCGGTGGAGCCCCGCGGAACGGACGCTGATCGAAGCGGTGGACGAACTCGAGCGCACCGGTTCGTGGTCGGAGGCGACCTGGGCGGCGCTGGGCCAGTCGCTGGATGACGAGCAGCGCATCGAATTGCTCACCGCCGTCGGCTGGTACCGCACGATCTGCACGCTGTGCAATGCGCTGGCGCTGCCGGTGGAGGGCTGGATGCGGCCCTGGCCGCTACCTCGCTGACGCGTCCCTTCGAAGGCCCGGATGCTGGTTCTTCAGCAGCGGCAGCAGCAGCCGTCGCGGCATGAACTGAAATAGCCGGGTACTGATCTGACTCGGCAGCCCGGGGATCACGTTGCCGCGGTCGTGCTCGAGCGCATCGACGCCGGCGCGCGCCACCTGCCGCGACGGCATCCACAGGAACTTCGGGAACGCGTCGGCGA
This sequence comes from Mycobacterium conspicuum, assembly GCF_010730195.1. Taxonomy (NCBI): domain Bacteria; kingdom Bacillati; phylum Actinomycetota; class Actinomycetes; order Mycobacteriales; family Mycobacteriaceae; genus Mycobacterium; species Mycobacterium conspicuum. The sequence continues at coordinate 346,043 of NZ_AP022613.1, read as the reverse complement.
ACTCCCGTTCGTCCATGCCCGCGCTCTTGAGGAACTCGGTGCGCACCGGGCCCGGGTTCAGCAACGCGACGGTGACGCCGGTGCCGGCGAGTTCGCCGCGCAGCCCTTCGGTGTAGGTCTTGACGAATGCTTTGGTGGCGGCGTAGCCGACCTGCCCCGGGAAGGGGTGGTAGCCCGCGGTGGATCCGACGTTGAGGATCGCGCCGCGCCCGCGCGGCACCATCTGTTGGACCGCGCGGGTGGTCAGGTCGATGACGGCCTCCACGTTCACCCGCACCTGAGCGATCTCGTCGTCGACGGGCGTCTTGGTCACCGAGCCGATGGTGCCGATGCCGGCGTTGTTGACCAGGATGTCAGCGGTCAACCCGCGCCGGTCGACCTCGTCGAATATTGCGGCGCGGGCGGCGGAATCCGTGATGTCGCAGGCGATTACCTCGACACGGGTGCCACTGCGGGCGAGTTCCTCGGCCAGCTCGCGTAGCCGGTCTTCGCGGCGGGCGACGAGCGTGACGCCGTGGCCGCGGTCGGCCAATTCGCGGGCGATGTCGGAGCCGATGCCCGACGATGCGCCCGTGACGACGGCGGTGCTGGACGGTGAAGGAGTCGGAAGGGCCACGCGTAAAAGCTACCCGTCGCCCCAATCAGGGCTCACACCCAAAGCCCTGAGTTCACCCAGCCACCCGGCGCCGTTGAGGGTGAATCGTGGGCGTTGAGTGTGAAGCCTGGGCGGAAAAATCGCGGATTTCGCCGCCCTACGCTCACACCCAAAGCCCTGTGTTCACACTGAACGCGCGCCCAGCCACCCGGCGCCGTTGAGTGTGAATCGTGGGCGTTGAGTGTGAAGCCTGGGCGGAAAAATCGCGAATCTACCGCCCTACGCTCACACCCAAAGCCCTGAGTTCACACCGAACGCGCTCAACTCGCGCGCTGCCCCCGCCCAGCCCGGCTTTCACGCTCGGCGAGGGGGCCAGTAGCACGCGCGCCGCCGTATCCTCGCGTCATGAGCGTGAAAGTGGACCTCGACCAACTGGCCGAAGCGCTGGCCGACTTCACGTTCGCCTACCTCGTCACGGTCGACGACGGCCATCGCGCCCATGCGGTCGCCGTCGAGCCGGTGCTCAGCGACGGTGTCATCGACGTCGGCACCGTCGGCGACAGCACGCGGCGCAACCTGGCGCAGCACGACGGCGTCATGCTCGTCTGGCCGCCGCGCGAGCGTAGCGGCTACACGCTGATCGTCGACGGTCGCGGCGAGCCGACCGACACCGCCGTGCAGGTCGTGCCCGACCGCGCTGTCTTGCACCGTCGGGCGGCCCCGGGCGCGGTCACCAAACCCGGATGCAAGGACGACTGCCTGCGGCTCGAGGCGTGAACACATGAAAAAGCCCGGCTCCCAACAGGGAACCGGGCTTTTTCGTTAGGACCGTGAACTCAGAAGTCCATACCGCCCATGCCGCCGGTCGGGTCGCCCACCGGGGCGGCCGCCTTCTCCGGCTTGTCGGCGACAACGGCCTCGGTCGTCAGGAACAGGCCCGCGATGGACGCCGCGTTCTGCAGCGCCGAACGGGTCACCTTGACCGGGTCGGCAACGCCAGCCTTCAGCAGGTCCTCGTACTCGCCGCTGGCCGCGTTCAGGCCGGTGCCGGCCTTCGAGTTGCGGACCTTCTCGGCGACAACGCCGGGCTCCAGCCCGGAGTTGAAGGCGATCTGCTTCAGCGGGGCCTCGAGCGCCACGCGGACGATGTTCGCGCCGGTGGCCTCGTCGCCCGTGAGCTTGAGCTCCTCGAGGGCCGGGGCCGACTGCAGCAGGGCCACGCCGCCACCGGCGACGATGCCCTCCTCCACGGCGGCCTTGGCGTTGCGGACCGCGTCCTCGATGCGGTGCTTGCGCTCCTTGAGCTCCACCTCGGTGGCAGCCCCGGCCTTGATCACCGCAACACCGCCGGCCAGCTTGGCCAGGCGCTCCTGCAGCTTCTCGCGGTCGTAGTCGGAGTCGCTGTTCTCGATCTCGGCGCGGATCTGGGACACCCGCCCGGCGATGGCGTCCGGGTCACCGGCGCCCTCGACGATGGTGGTCTCGTCCTTGGTGATGACGACCTTGCGGGCTTTGCCCAGCAGCGAGACGTCGGCGTTCTCCAGGGTCAGGCCGACCTCTTCGCTGATGACCTGACCACCGGTGAGGATGGCCATGTCCTGCAGCATCGCCTTGCGTCGGTCACCGAAGCCGGGGGCCTTGACGGCCACCGACTTGAAGGTGCCGCGGATCTTGTTGACGACCAGGGTGCTCAAAGCCTCACCCTCGACGTCCTCGGCGATGATCAGCAGCGGCTTGCCGGCCTGGATGACCTTCTCCAGCAGCGGCAGCAGGTCCTTGACCGTCGACACCTTGGAGCTGACCAGCAGGATGTAGGGGTCCTCCAGGACGGCTTCCTGACGCTCGGCGTCGGTGACGAAGTAGCCCGAGATGTAGCCCTTGTCGAACCGCATGCCCTCGGTGAGCTCGAGCTGCAGGCCGAAGGTGTTCGACTCCTCGACGGTGATGACACCCTCGTTGCCGACCTTGTCCATCGCCTCGGCGATCAAGTCGCCGATCGACTGGTCGCCCGCGGAGATGGCCGCGGTGGCAGCGATCTGCTCCTTGGTCTCCACGTCCTTGGCCGACTTGAGCAGGGTCTCGGTGACCTTCTCGACGGCCTTCTCGATGCCGCGCTTGAGGCCCAGCGGGTTGGCGCCGGCCGCGACGTTGCGCAGGCCCTCCTTGACGAGCGCCTGGGCCAGCACCGTAGCCGTCGTCGTGCCGTCACCGGCGACGTCGTCGGTCTTCTTGGCGACCTCCTTGACCAGCTCGGCGCCGATCTTCTCGTACGGGTCCTCCAGCTCGATCTCCTTGGCGATGGACACGCCATCGTTGGTGATCGTGGGGGCACCCCACTTCTTCTCCAGGACGACGTTGCGGCCCTTGGGACCCAACGTCACCCGTACCGCGTCGGCGAGGCTGTTCAGGCCCCGCTCGAGGCCGCGGCGGGCCTCTTCGTCGTACGCAATTTGCTTGGCCATTGCGAAGTGATTCCTCCGGATTGGGGATGACACGTTCTGGCCGGGTGCAGTGCCCGCGACGGACGGCTGTGGGTGTCTTCCGCTTGCGCGGCCCTGGCCTCACCGTCCCGACCTAGCACTCGCCGGTCGCGAGTGCCAACGTCATTCTTAGCACTCGCCTATGTCGAGTGCAAGAAATCACGGCAGGTCGAGCAGCTGTTCGTAGAAACCGCCGAACCCGCGGACACGATCCACCAGGTGGACCTCCAGGATCCAGTGGCACAGACGGCCGGCGGGGTCCCTTCGCCGCATCGGCTTGTCCGATCCGGGCATGATGTACCACTGGACACCAGCGCCGGCGATCTTCTTGTGCGGGAACTCCCCGACCAGGTGCCCGGCGATCTTGCTGCCCCACTCGAGGCCCTCGGCGTGGGCCACACCGACGACGTGATCGAACAACTGGGCTCCGGTGATGTCGGGGTGACGGCCGAAATGCTCGCGGCCGGCCTGCCACACCCGTGGCAGCGCGTCGCGGACGGCCTTCTTGTGCGGGTTTTCGCCGAGAACGAACGTGCGGCCGAAGTCGGCCTCCCATTCCTCGAACACCGGCCCCAGATCGAGGAACACGATGTCGTCGGCGGCGATCTGCCGGTCGGGCGGATGCTCCTGGAACGGGTGCAGCGTGTTCTCGCCGGCCCGCACGATCCGGCGATGCCAATGTCGGGTCACACCAAGCATCTCTGCGGCCAGGTCGCGGATCTCGTCGGACAGCTGCTTTTCTCCGACCCCTGGGCGGATCATGGCGCGCCGCTCGATTTCGCTGAAGAGTTGCTCCGCCTTGTCCTGGGCGTCGAGCAGCCGTGCCACTCGCGTCTCTTCGGTGGGCTCCACCTTCGTGATGCTAACTGGCAGGCTGGATGATGTGTCCCTCGTCGTGCCGCCCTACCCACCGGCCCGCTATACCGCCGACGAGCCCGAAGTGAGCGCCTGGCTCAAGCGCGCCGATGCTCCCCCGGACTACCAATCCCCCGCCGGGGTCAGCTACCACTATTTGGCGAACCAGCAGGCAACCGATGGCGATTACGGCTTGTACCGGGTCGACATCGCTCCCGCCGGGGGTGGGCCGGGGCCACACTTCCACCGCGCCATGTCCGAAGCGTTCTTTGTGCTGTCCGGGACGATGCGGCTCTACGACGGCACCGACTGGGTCGACGGCCATCAGGGCGACTTCCTCTATGTCCCGCCCGGCGGCGTGCACGGTTTCCGCAACGAGGTCGAGGAGCCGGCGTCAATCTTGATGCTTTTCGCCCCCGGGGCGCCCCGCGAGGCCTACTTCGAGGGTTTCGGCGCGCTGGCCGACATGACCGACGACGAGCGGCGCGAGTGGTTCGTCCGCCACGACAACTATTGGGTCTGAGCGCTTAAGTCCCCACTGACGTAGCGCTGCAGGTTGGGCGCGATCGCGGCGACGGCCTCGGCATCGGTCATGGACGCGATGGGCTCGATTTTCCAGACGTAGCGCATCAGCGCGAACCCCATCATCTGGGATGAGACGAGACCACTGCGCACCAAGCGGTCCCGCTCGTCGCTGCCCAATTCAGACACCCCCATCAGGCTTCCTTCCACCACGCGCCGCAGCTTTTCGCGGGTGGAGGGCTCCTGCGCCGCGGTCTGCAGGATGGCGCGCAGGGTCGGCCCGATCTCGTCGTCGGCCCAGCTGGCCAACAGCAACGTGATCAGCGCCGCGCCGAGCCTGTCGAGGGGCGTTTTCCAGATCTCGGCGACGTTCTCCAGCCATTTCTGCGGCGGGTTGGTCGCCGCGTCCAGCAGCCCTTCCTTCGATCCGAAGTAGTGGTAGACCAGCGCGGGGTCGACGTCGGCGGTTCGCGCGACGGCCCGGATCGTGGTTCCGGCCCACCCGTGCTCGGCAAATTCGGCACGAGCGGCGGCAACGATTCGCGCCGATAGCACGCCGCGTTCATCGCGCGGACCAGGAGTTACCGCTCGCTTCACCATGAGTTTCACTCTAGCGTGAATTTCCTCTTGCGCTGAGACTTTCTTCAACGTACCGTGAAACTTGTTCGGAGTTTCAACGAAGCGTGAAAATGAGGAGAGCAGCCATGTCCACGTCACCAAACCCCGAGGTCCTGGTTGTCGGCGCGGGACCGGTCGGCCTGGTCGCGGCCGCCGAACTCGCCCGCCGCGGTGTCCGCGTGCGGCTGATCGACAAGCTCGCGCAACCGACCGACCAGTCCCGCGCGATCGTGGTGCACGCCCGCAGCCTGGACATGCTCGACCGGATCGGCATCGTCGACGAGATGGTCGGCACCGGCATCAAGGCCATCGCGATGCAGCTCTACGCGGGACGCCGCAAGCTGTTCCGCGTCCCCCTCGGTGGCGTCGACAGCGCATTCCCGTTCACGTTGACCACGGCGCAGACCGAGACCGAGCGCGTGCTGGGCGATCACCTGCAGTCGCTGGGCGTCACCGTCGAACGTGGTGTCGAGCTGGTCGCGCTGACCCAGGACGACGACGACGTACACGCCACCCTGCGGCATGAGGACGGGTTGACCGAGCTGGTCACCGCCCCCTGGGTGATCGGGGCCGACGGCGCGCACAGCGCGGTCCGAAAGCTGGTCGGCGCCAAGCTCGCCGGCTCGTTCGCCGGAGAACGCTTCCTACTCGCCGACGTCGACGCCGAGCACAGCCTGGACATGGACAGCATGCACACGTTCTTCGCTCCGGACGGCCCGGTGGTGGTGCTGCCGATGGCCGAGGGACGGATGCGGTTTCTGGCCTCGGAGACCGGTGCTGGGCGCGACGCGCCCCAGCCGACCCAAGAGGAGCTGCAGCGGATCCTCGACCACCGGATCGGCGGCATTCGGGTGGTGCACTCGCACTGGTTGACCAGCTTCGAGGTCCGGCACGCACGCGTGCCGGCCTACCGCTGGGGTCGGGTGTTTTTGGCCGGCGATGCCGCGCACATCCACAGCCCGGCCGGCGGTCAGGGCATGAACACCGGCATGCAGGATGCGTTCAATTTGGCCTGGAAGCTGGCGATGGTGATCGACGGCCAAGCCGGCCAGACACTTCTCGACAGCTATGAGGCCGAGCGAATCCCGGTCGCCGACAGCGTCATTGCGTTCACCGATCGGCTCACCCGGGGCGGCACGCTGTCCGGCGTGCCGCGCCGGATCCGCGACCTGGTGATTCGGCTGCTGTCGCACGTCCCAGCCGCTCGGCGCTTCATGGCCGAGACCGTCGAGGAGGTCAACGTCGCCTACCGCACCAGCCCGCTAGCCGTGGGCCGCAGCCCTCGACACGCCAAAGTGGCTGCCGGCGAACATGTTCCGCATGTTGTCGACGCTGAGGTGCAGAAGCAGCTCGCCGCCGTGTGCGGGGTGCAGAATACCGGCCACGTAGTGCTCACCATCGCGCCCGGGCACACTGCCCCGGCTGCGGGCGACGGTGAAGTCCAGGTGCTCGTGACGGCGCACGACGCCCAGGTCGCCGGCTACGACACCGTCATCGCTGACCCGAAACAGCTTGTGGCACAACGATTCGGACTCAAGAATGGTGGGCGGGTCGTGATCCGCCCGGATGGCTACATCGGGGCCGTCGCCGCCCTGGACGACACCACGACCGTCGTCGACTACTTCGCCAAGGTTAGGAGCTGAACACCGTGTATACCTACGAGATCGCCACCGCGGACATGTTTACCGACCGCACCGGCCAATTCGAGAAGTTCGGTATCCCGCTCGCGGACATAGAACGGGTACGGGCCGTCACCACCGATATGTGGGCGGACGCTCCGGGCGGCTGGGTGTACGAATGGTCAAAGCTCGCCGAGGAATACGCCGAACGCGGCGATCACTACCTGGCCTCCCTGGTCTACGGTTGCGCAAAGTTCCCCTGCCTGACCGACCCAGCGCGTGAGCGGGCCATGGAACGCCAGTTGGAGCAATTCGAGTTGGCGGCCAAGGACTTTCCGGTCGCCTTCGAGCGGCGCATCGTCACCGTGCCGTACCGCGACGGCTCGGTCGAGGTCGCCGTGCACCTGTATTCCACCAACGGCGATTTCGCGGCCCGCCCGGTGTTGATCGCCAGTGGCGGCGTGGACACCTGGAAGATGGACATCCACCCGTGGTGGGTCGGGTTCACCATGGGCACCGGGATGACCACGCTGGCCTTCGACCACCCCGGCACCGGTGAGACGGCGATCCCGCTCGACGCGCACGCCGACGAGGTGATCCGCGGGCTCGCCGACTACGCCCGGACCCTCGGCGACGGCAGGGTCGGCCACTTCGGCGCCTCGTTCGGCGGAAACTTCGCCGCGATGTCGGGGCTGGCCGGCATCGTCGACGCCGCCGTCGAACTCGGCGGCCCGGTCGATCGCGCCTTCGAATCGGACAATGTCCGCAACCTGCCCTACGGCATGCACGACATCCTCGGCAATGCGATGCACTGGGATCATTCGCCCACCCTTACCGAGCTGAGCGCGGGGTTAGAAGACCTTAACCGCCGGAGTTTGCTTGCTCAGCAACGTAATTCGGCGATGCTGGTCGTCAACGGCGGCGATGATTACTTCGTCCCGCAGTCGGACACCCTGGTGTTCGAGGGCCGGCCGAATACCGAGGTGCACCTCATCGAGGGCACCGGGCACGTCGCGATGAGCAAAGCGGGTGAGGTGGTGCCGATGGTCATCGGCTGGCTGCGCAGCCAGTTCGCTCAGGAAAGCGTGTAGTCGCCGGCAACCATGCTGCGGGTGCGTTCGAAGAATTGTCTTCCGCTGTAAGGCAATTGGGTGACCACCTTGCCGCTGGGGTGCCGAAAATAGTTCTTGCAGGCGAGCCAGACCTTGCCCTGCATCGCGGCCTGAATCTCTTCGTTGTAGCGCCGCTGCGCCTCGGCCGTCACCTCCACGGTGCGGGCTCCGCTGGTGCCCATCACGCCGAGGATGTGGCGGATGAAGGTCGTCTGCGCCTCGTGGATGTAGATGATCGAATTGACCCCATTCGTGTTGGGGCCGTAGAGCATAAAGAAATTCGGATACCCGCTGACCAGCGTGCCCAGGTACGCCTCCGCCCCGTCGGCCCAGTCGTCGCGAAGTCGACGGCCGCCGGTCCCGTACACGTCGATGCTGGACAGATAGTCGGCGGCGGTGAACCCGGTGCCGTAGATGACGGTGTCGAAGTGGTGTTCGACGCCGTCGACGGTGCGCACTCCTTTCTCGGTCAACTCGGCGATGGCGGTCGTTTCCAGCTTGACGTGCGGCAAGGCAAACGTGGGATACCACTCCCGCGACATCAGCGGCCGCTTGCACCCGGCCGGATAGTCCGGCGTCAGCTTGGCCCTCAGCTCCGGGTCGGCCACCTTGCGCATCAGGTAACTGCGCGCCAGTTCGGTCGCATCGCGGGTCTGTTGGTCGTCGACGTCGAAGCTGGCCGACTCGTAGGCATCGAAGGCCTCGTCGCGCAACTTCTGCGCGGCACCGGGATCGCGCTCGAACAGCTCGTGCTGTTCAGGGGTGAAGGGGAAGTCGAATCGCGGCGCGATCCAGATCGGGGTGCGCTGAAAGACCGTGAGCTGCGCGGTTTTTGGGGCGATCGCGGGAACGTACTGGATCGCGCTGGCGCCGGTACCGATGGAGGCCACCCGCTCCCCCGCCGTCGATCTGCTGTGGTCCCAACGCGACGAATGGAATTGCCGGCCCCGAAACCGCTGCGCCCCAGGGATATCCGGGATGTGCGGCACGTCGAGCATGCCGACCGCGCTGACCACGACGTCGAAGTCGTGCTCGTCGCCGTCATCGGTGACCAGGGTCCAGCGACGCGCCTCGTCCGACCACCGCACCGTGCTGACCGCGGTGTTGGCCCGCAAATGTGCGCCGAGCCCATGGTCGGCGGCCACCTTCTCGAGATAGGCCAAGATCTCGGGCTGGTTCGCATACGTCTTGCTCCACCGCGGGTTGAGCGCGAACGAGTACGAGTACAGATGCGACGGGACATCGCAGGCCGCACCCGGAAATGTGTTGTGGCGCCAGGTCCCGCCGAAGCCGTCGGCGCGGTCGAAGATCGTGAAGTCGTATCCGGCCTGGGCCAGCTGAATCCCCATCGCGATGCCGCCGGCGCCCGCGCCGATGACGCCGACCCTGAGGCGCCTCACCCCCATTGCGCGAAGTACGGTCGCTCGGGCCGGCTTTTCTCCACCAGGATGAAGACGACGCCCCACGGATCGACGAACCAACTGGTGCGCACGCGCGCGACGTCCGCGATGCCGCTGACCAGGAAACGCACTCCCTTGGCCTCGAGTTCGGCGCGGGTGGCGTCGAGATCCGCGCAGATCAGCCCGACGTGCGAAAGACCGTGGTCGGTCAGCGCCCGGTCGGCTGCGGCTCCGTCGACGTTGAGGTACTCGATCACTTCGAGGACCCGATCGCCGTCACCCGGCAGTCCGACGATCGCCGCCTTCATGGTGGGATCCGACACCAGCTCGCCCATGTCGTTGCGAATGGCGTTACCCGCCATCACGTATGGCGGCGAGAGCACACTGAGGCCCAACACGTCGCGGTAGAACGCCACTGCGGCCGCGCAGTCCGGAACGCACACCCCGGCGTGGGCCAACCCGGTAATCACGTTCTCGACTCTACGTCCGCCGATGTGGATCGGAACCCGCGGCGAGTACGTTGTGGCCCATGAATTCAAACGCCGAGACCCGCAAGTGGAAAGAGGCCGACGTCCCGGATCAGAGTGGCCGCGTCGCCATCGTCACCGGGGCCAACACCGGAATCGGCTATCAGACCGCGGCGGTGCTGGCTTACAGCGGTGCGCACGTCGTGCTGGCCGTGCGCGATCTGGCGAAGGGCAACGCCGCCCTGTCGCGCATCGTCGCCGCCAGCCCGGGCGCGGACGTCACCCTGCAGGCCCTCGACCTGAGCTCGCTGGACTCGGTGCGCGCCGCCGCCGACGCGCTGCGTTCTGCCTACCCGCGCATCGACCTGCTGATCAACAACGCCGGCGTGATGCTGACGCCGAAGCAGGTCACCAAGGACGGCTTCGAATTGCAGTTCGGCACAAACCATCTCGGTCATTTCGCGCTGACCGGCCTGTTGCTCGACCACCTGCTGCCGGTGCGCGGGTCGCGGGTGGTGACCGTCAGCAGCATGGGCCACCGACTGCGCGCCGCGATCCATTTCGACGACCTGCAGTGGGAGCGCAGCTACAACCGGATGGCCGCTTACGCCCAATCCAAGCTGGCCAACCTGCTGTTCACCTATGAACTGCAGCGCCGGCTGAGTGCCCGGCCGGTCAAGGACAACGGCACCATCGCCGTGGCCGCCCACCCCGGCAGCTCGAACACCGAGCTGACCCGCAACCTGCCGTGGTTCATCAAGCCGGTTGTCGATGTGTTCGGGCCAATGCTGTCTCAGAGCGCGGCGATGGGCGCCCTGCCGACGCTGCGGGCCGCCACCGACCCGGCCGTCCAAGGCGGGCAGTACTACGGCCCCGCCGGCATCGGCCAGCAGCGCGGCCACCCGAAGCTGGTCGACTCCAGTGCGCAGTCCCACGACGAGGATCTGCAGCGACGGCTCTGGGCCGTCTCCGAGGAGCTCACCGGCGTCACGTTCCCGGTCTAGGCGGACAATATCCAGATGCGGTCCGTCGAAGAGCACCAACGCGTCGTCGCCGAGCTGATCCGTGCCCGCCCGGCGGCCATGGTGCCGTTGGCCGAGGCGCAGGGGCTGGTCCTGGCCGACGATGTGGTCGCCCAACTGTCGCTGCCGGTGTTCGACAACTCCGCGATGGACGGCTACGCGGTGCGCGCCGAGGACGTCGCCGCCGCCACCGCGGATCATCCGGTGTCGTTGCCCGTCGCCGAGGACATCCCCGCCGGGCGCACCGACGAACTCACCCTGCAACCCGGCACCGCCCACCGGATCATGACCGGCGCGCCGATGCCGGCCGGGGCGACGGCCGTCGTGCCGGTCGAAGCCACCGACGGCGGGGTCGAGTCGGTTGCGATCCGCGAGGCGCCCGCGTCCGGCAAGCACATCCGGTTAGCCGGTGAGGACGTCGCCGCCGGCACCACCGTGCTGCGCAAGGGACAGATCGTGACCCCGGCGACGCTGGGGCTGGCCGCCGCGCTGGGGATGGCCGAGCTGCCGGTGCTGCCGCGCCAGCGGGTGCTGGTGATATCCACCGGGTCGGAGCTGGTGTCGGCCGGCGACCCGCTGCGCCCGGGGCAGATCTACGAGTCGAACTCGGTCATGCTGGCCGGTGCGGTCCGCGACGCCGGCGCGGCCGTGATCGCCACCGCGACCGCCGGCGATGACGTCGAGCAGTTCAGTTCGATCCTGGACCGCTACGCCGCGGACGCCGATCTGATCATCACCAGCGGGGGCGTCAGCGCCGGCGCCTACGAGGTCGTCAAAGACGCTTTCGGCCGTGCCGGGGAGCAAGGCGTGGAGTTCGTCAAGGTGGCCATGCAGCCCGGAATGCCGCAGGGCATCGGGCGTCTGCAAATAAATGGGGCCGCCACCACGATCGTCACGCTGCCCGGCAACCCGGTCAGCGCGCTGGTGTCGTTCGAGGTGTTCATCCGGCCCGCGCTGCGCACAGCCATGGGTCTGCCGGACCCGCACCGGCCGCGGCGGCCCGCCGTGCTGGCCGAGTCGCTGACCTCGCCGCGGGGCAAACGACAGTTCCGGCGTGCGATCCTCGACGCCGACACCGGCAGCGTCACCAGCTACGGCCCACCGGCGTCGCACCACTTGCGCTGGCTGGCTTCCGCCAACGGGCTGCTGGACATCCCCGAGGATGTCGTGGAAGTGTCGGCCGGAACCCAGCTGGACGTCTGGGACCTCACCTAAATTGGGTCGTGACCCGCTTCGCCCGGCTTCGCCGCGCTTGCGATCGCTCCGAAATTGGGTCGTGACCCGCTTCGCCCGGCTTCGCCGCGCTTGCGATCGCTCCTAGACCCGGTCAGCTACGTAGGATGACCGCGTGGCTAGACGCCCCCGCACTGGCGGCCCGCAGCACATGCTGGAGTTGGTCCGCTCGACCATTCCGCCGATTCACCCGGCCGGCCGGCCGTTCATCGCCGCCGGGCTGGGCGTGGCGCTCCTGGGGCGCGACTACCGGTGGGTGCGCCGCACGGGCCTGCTGGCCGCCGGTGCCTGCGCCGGCTTCTTCCGCCATCCGCCGCGGGTGCCGCCGTCGAGGCCCGGGGCCGTCGTCGCCCCCGCCGACGGCATCGTCTGCGTGATCGACTCCGCGGCACCACCCGCCGAACTCGGCATGGGCGACACTCCGCTGCCACGCGTCAGCATCTTCCTGTCGCTGCTGGACGCTCACGTGCAGCGCGCGCCGGTGAGCGGCGAGGTGATCGACAAGCAATACCGGCCAGGCCGATTCGGCTCGGCGGATCTGCCCGAGGCGAGCACCGAAAACGAGCGGGCCAGCCTGCGGATCCGCACTCCCAGTGGTGAGGACGTCGTCGTGGTGCAGATCGCCGGGCTGCTGGCGCGCCGCATCGTGTGCGACGCCCACGTCGGGGACAAGCTGTCGATCGGCGACACCTACGGCCTGATCCGGTTCGGTTCCCGGCTGGACACCTACCTGCCGCCGGGCACCGAGTCGGCGGTCAAACTCGGCCAGCGCGCGATCGCCGGCGAGACCATGCTGGCGGAGCTGCCGTGATCGACAAACGCCGGGGCAGGCGGACCATGAGCCTGCAACTCCTGCCGAGCGCGATGACGGTCCTGTCGATGTGCGCCGGATTGACGTCGATCAAGTTCGCGCTCGAGCGTCAGCCGATTCCGGCGATGGCGCTGATTGCGGCGGCGGCCATCCTGGACGCACTGGACGGGCGGGTGGCCCGCCTGCTGGGCGCCCAGTCGGCGCTCGGCGCCGAAATCGACTCGCTGGCCGACGCGGTGAACTTCGGCGTGACGCCCGCACTGGTGGTCTACGTGACGCTGCTGTCGAAGTGGCCGGTCGGCTGGGCGGTGGTGCTGCTGTACATGGTGTGTGTCGTGCTGCGTCTGGCCCGCTACAACGCGCAGCACGACGATGACACCCAGCCCTCCTACGCCAAGGAGTTCTTCGTCGGGATGCCCGCGCCGGCGGGCGCGGTGTCGATGATCGGGTTGATGGGCCTCAAACTTCAGTTCCACGGCGACGGCTGGTGGTCCTCGCTGTGGTTCCTCGCCATCTGGATCATCGGGACGTCGATCCTGATGGTCAGCACGATCCCGATGAAGAAGATGCACACCGTGGCGATCCCACCGAACCTGGCGGTCCCGCTGCTGGCCGTGCTGACCGCCGTCGCGGCGGCCGCGGTGCTGGCGCCCTACATCCTGATCTGGGTGATCATCATCTCCTACGTCTGCCACATCCCGTTCGCCGTGCGCAGCAAGCGGTGGCTGGCCAACCACCCCGAGGCGTGGGACGACAAGCCCCGACAACGTCGCGCGGCGCGGCGCGCGACCCGCCGGGCGCAACCGAACCGCCGATCTATGGCGCGCCTGGGGCTGCGCAAGCCGGGCGGACGGCTGTGACTGGCCGCGGTCAGCTCACGCTCACCGCCCGGCTGAACACCTCTGCCGTCGACTCGCGCCGCGGCGTGATCCGGTTGCACCCCAACGCCGTTGCCGCGCTGGGCATCCGGGAATGGGATGCGGTGTCGCTGACCGGGTCGCGGACCACGGCGGCCGTTGCCGGGCTGGCCGGCCGGGACACCCCCGTCGGCACCGTGCTGCTCGACGACGTGACGCTGTCCAACGCCGGGCTGCGCGAGGGCAGCGCGGTGATCGTCAGCGCGGTCGTCGTGTACGGCGCGCGATCGGTGACGCTGAGCGGCTCTTCGCTTGCCACCCAATCGGTTTCGCCGGCCACCCTGCGCCGGGCCCTGCTGGGCAAGGTGATGACGGTTGGCGACGCGGTGTCGCTGCTGCCCCGCGACCTCGGGCCGGGCACGTCGACGTCGGAACCCAGCCGGGCCCTGGCGTCGGCGGTCGGGATCAGCTGGACCTCCGAGCTGCTGACCGTCACCGGGGTCGATCCCGACGGGCCGGTGAGCGTGCAGCCCAACTCGCTGGTGACGTGGGGCAGCGGTATTCCGTCCGGCACCCGGGTGTCCTCGCACGAACTCGATAGCGCCGCCACCCCGCAGATCCTGGTCGAGGAGCTCAAGGGCTCGCAGCCGCAGGCCGCCAAACTCACCGAATGGCTCAAGCTAGCGCTCGACGAACCGCACCTGCTCAAGACCTTGGGTGCGGCCGCCAACCTCGGCGTGCTGGTGTCGGGCCCGGCCGGCGTCGGGAAGGTGACACTGGTGCGGGCGGTCTGCGCCGGCCGCCGGGTGGTGGAGCTGGACGGTCCCGAGGTGGGCGCGCTGAGCGCCGATGACCGGCTGAAAACCGTTGCCACTGCGGTCAGCAAGGTGCGGGCCGGCGGCGGGGTGCTGTTGATCACCGACGTCGACGCCCTGCTGCCGGCCACCGCCGAGCCGGTGGCCGCCCTGATCTTGGGTGAGCTGCGCACTGCCGTCGCCACCGAGGGCGTCGCGTTGATCGCCACCTCCGCGCGACCCGACCAGCTCGATGCCCGGTTGCGGGCCCCCGACTTGTGCGACCGGGAACTGAGCCTGCCGCTGCCCGACGCGGCCACCCGCAAGGCGCTGTTGGAGGCGCTGCTCAAGCCGGTGCCCACAGAGGATCTGGATTTCGATGAGATCGCTTCCCGCACACCTGGTTTCGTCGTTGCCGACCTGGCCGCGTTGATTCGCGAGGCGGCGCTGCGGGCGGCGTCACGGGCCAGCGCTACGGGGCAAACACCGACGCTGAACCAGGACGACCTGGTTGGTGCGCTGAGCGTGATCCGACCGTTGTCCCGTTCGGGCAGTGAGGAATTGACCGTTGGGAACGTGACGCTCGACGACGTCGGCGACATGGCCGACGCCAAACAGGCGCTCACCGAAGCGGTGCTGTGGCCGTTGCGGCACCCCGACACCTTCGCGCGGCTCGGCATCGAGCCACCACGCGGAGTGCTGCTGTACGGGCCGCCGGGCTGCGGCAAAACCTTCGTGGTCCGCGCGCTGGCCAGCTCCGGGCAGCTCAGCGTGCATGCCGTCAAAGGCTCCGAGCTGATGGACAAGTGGGTGGGCTCCTCGGAGAAGGCGGTGCGCGAATTATTCCGGCGCGCAAGGGATTCAGCGCCTTCGCTGGTGTTCCTCGACGAGGTGGACGCGCTGGCGCCGCAGCGGGGCCAAAGCTTCGACTCCGGCGTCACCGATCGGGTGGTGGCCGCGCTGCTGACCGAGCTCGACGGCATCGAGCCGCTGCGCGACGTGGTGGTGCTGGGCGCCACCAACCGGCCCGACCTCATCGATCCCGCGCTGTTGCGCCCGGGACGGCTGGAACGTCTGGTGTTCGTCGAGCCGCCCGACGCCGAGGCGCGGCGCGAGATCCTGCGCACCGCCGGGAAGTCGATACCGCTGGCCGCCGACGTCGACTTGGATGCGGTGGCCGCCGAACTCGACGGCTACAGCGCCGCCGACTGCGTGGCGCTGCTGCGCGAGGCCGCGCTGTCCGCGATGCGCCGCTCCATCGATGCCGCCGACGTCACCGCCGCCGATCTCGAGGCGGCTCGCAACGCCGTGCGCCCGTCGTTGGATCCGGCGCAGGTGGAATCCCTACGCGCGTTTGCCAAAGCTCCTTAGCATCGCCCGCGCCGACGCCGCGACATCGGCCTCGAGCCACGACGGCATCGGCTCGTCGTGCGCGTGCCGCCGGACCACGGCATAGGGCAGGTCGGCCACGGCCCTGCTCACCGCGTCGATCGCGCGCGGATCGCCGCTGCCGTAGAGCTGTTGGGCCAGCGCGCGCACCTTGTCGATGAGCGGCGCGTTCATGTCGGCAAGCGTCCGTTGAAACGTCGCGTCGGGTTCGCCGTCGAGCAGGTCACCGGGCCGGATCGTCAGCAACAGCCGGGCATCCTCCGGCAGTTCACGCGCGAAGCCGATCGCGGACACGGCCATGGCGACGGCGGTGTCGGTCGGGGTACGGGCCTGCGCCGCCATCGCTCGGGATTGGAAGCGTTCCAGCGCGCGTAGCCATGCCGCGGCCAGGATGCCGTCGCGGTTGCCGAAACGGTGGTAGAGCGTGCCGGCGGGCGCCCCACTCGCCTTCGCGATCGCCGCGACGCTCGCCGCACGCGGTCCGCCCGCGAGCACCAGCGCCCGGGCTGCGTCGAGGATCACATCGGTCTCGTGCTTCCGCGGAGGTGCCACGATCTAGTACATTCCTTCTATATGAAACGATTGCCCTATATCGATGAGCATGCCATAACCGTCGACGCGAATCGCGAAGAAACGTGGTCGGCGTTGCTGCGGGTGATGTGCCGCGATCCGCTCAACCCGGCCAGTGTGCCGATCGGCTTCGTGCTCGACGAGGCCCGGCCGTACGAGCGTTTCGCGTTGAAGGGTCGCCACCCGTTCGCCGTCTACCGGTTGGTGTTCGAGCTGGATGTCGACCCCACACCACGCCGCACCAGGGTGCGCGCACAGACCTGGGCCGCGTTCCCAGGCCCGCACGGCAAGGTGTATCGCGCGCTTGTCATCGGCACCGGCGGCCACCGAGTCGCGGTGCGGCGAATGCTCAAAAGGGTTGCGGCAGAGGCACATCCACGTGGGGCTGCGGTGTCGTGATACCCGGTCGGAACTGGGGAGCCACGCCGCAGGAACTAGCCGCGCCCCTACCCTGTGACGGGCTTTGCCCGCCCACCAGCGTCCGAGCAGACCGGGCGATCAGCATCGATGCGGCCCCATCGATCGTGTTCTGCTGGGTCTGCCAGCTACGCGCGGCGCCCTATAGCTATGACGTCCTGGACAACTTCGGGCGCCGCAGTCCCCGGGAACGCGACCCGGGGCTCGTTCACCTCGCGGTGGGGCAACGGTTCATGACCGTGTTTAGGCTGCAATCCTTCGCTAGCGGACAACAGATCACGCTGCGGTCCGGAAGCGTTGCGGTGACCTACCGGATCCGCCCCGAGGCGGCCGGGTCGCGGCTGCACGTGCGCGTGGTGTTCGGCGGGCGCCGGCTGGCCGGGCGGGTCCTTGCACTGGGCGACCTGGTCATGATGCGCAAGCAGCTGCTGACGTTGAAGTCCCTGGCGGAGCGCGAATCCCGGGTGAACTCTTTGGCCTGAGCGTTCGTAACCACATCGCATACATAAGCGGGAGAAGCGTTCGAGCGCCGTCAAGGAGAAACAGCTGCGATGATCGCGACACGGCCCTCCGCCGGCTTCGTTTCTGCGGCTCCCGCCCGGCCGGTCGCGCTGACCAGCCGGGTCATGGTGGTGGCCGTCATGGTGTCGATGGTTGCCTTCCTTGACAGCACCGTCGTGAACCTGGCACTGCCGGCCACTGAACGCGACCTCGGCGGCGGGTTGTGCCTGCAGCAGTGGGTGGTGGACGGTTACCTGCTGGCGCTGGCGGCCGCGATTCTGCCCGGCGGTTCCATCTCCGATTTGTTTGGACGCGTGCCGGTAATGCGCTTCGGGTTACTCGCCTTCGGCGCGGGCTCGCTGCTGGCGGCCACTGCGGCCGCCCCGGACGTGCTGATCGCCGGGCGACTCGTCCAGGGCCTCGGCGGCGCGTTTTTGGTGCCCGGCTCCCTGGCGATGATCAATTCCACCTTCGACCGTACGGAGCGCTCGAAGGCCATCGGGTCCTGGACCGCCTGGACCGCTACCGCCTTCGCGCTCGGCCCGTTGCTGGGCGGATTGGTGGTCGACCTGCTGGGCTGGCGATGGATTTATGCGTTGTCGGCGATCCCGATGCTCATCGGTTTCGCGTTGACGTTCTGGCTTCCCGCGATGCCCGGGCCGGCCAGGCGCGCCCGTGTCGACGTCGTCGGGGCGGTGTTGTCGGCGACCGGGCTGGCCGGCACCGTCTACGCGCTCATCGAAGCGGGGAAGCACGGCTGGGCCCACCGCGGCATCCTCGCGCCCCTGGTCGTCGGGATCGCGGCCCTGTTGGCGTTCGTGGCATGGGAGCGCCGCGCCCCGCACCCTTTGGTGCCCGTCGGTCTGTTCGCCATCCGAAACTTCTTGAGCGCCAATCTGATTACCGCTTTCGTCTACGGTGCCCTCACCATGGCCTCGCTGGCCGTCGCGCTCTACACCCAAGAGGTCGCCGGCTACTGCGCGACCGTCGCTGGCCTGGTCACCCTGGCCAGCCCGGTGCTGTCATTTCTGTTCGCCAAGCGCGTCGGCGCGCTCGCGACCCGGATCGGGTCACGGGTGTTTCTGACGGCAGGTCCGGTGCTGGCCGGGATCGGGCTGCTGCTCATCCGGCCCGGTCACGGATTCAACATCGCTACCCAGCTGCTGCCCGGGATGATCGTCCTGGCCATCGGCATGGTGCTCACCAACACGCCCCTCACCGCGGTGAACCTGTCTGCAATCGACGAATCCAACAGCGGAATCGCCGCAGCAATGCAAAACGCGGTGGGTCGCACGTCGGCGCTGACCTCGGTGGCCTGCATGGGACTGATCACCGCCGGCGCCCTCACCGATGCCAGCTTCGCGCGACTGCTCCAGGTCGCGGCGGCGTTGTTCTTCGTCGGCGCCGCGGTCAGCCGCGTCACCATCAATCAAAGGACAAGCTAATCCGACGACTCGTCGGATTCATCGGACTCGTCCGTGGAGTCATCCGAATCGGCGGCGTCGTCGGCCTTATCGGCGTACTTCGTCAAAAGCCCGGCCAGCTTGCGGGCCTCGTCCGGGGCCACCACATCGTCGAATAACTGCTTGTCGTCTTCGCCGATACGCGCGACGTAAACCTCGTTGTTCTTGACGCCGACGTCCCACCGGCCCCCATCGTGAACCATTCGATGCCGCCTTCCGGCTAGTGACCTGCTTTTACACCCGACGCGATTGTTTACCCACTTCTGCGGTATCCAAGCGACAACCGTTGCGCGACAAGGCCGCCGGCATCGGCTCACATTAGCCCAGTCTTTACAATTTCGGCCCGGACAATCCGACGAACCCCCTATGCTGCTTCGATGACGCAAGATGATGCGTATAGCACCGGTTTCAACTGGGACCAATTGGTCAAGATGCCCACCGCGAGCGAAGAATGGCACACCGGGCGCCAGATCCTCAACTTTTATCCGATGGACAAGGATTATCGCGATTCACCGGCGGCCCGGGCGATGGTCACCAACCACTTCGGCAACGCAGAGCCGCTGAACACCGATGCGGCCGTACTCAAATTCGGTTCCGACCACGTCACGCTGCGCGGTGCGTTTCTGGAGATGGGCGTGTGCACGGGAAAGACCATCAATTTCATTGCGGCACTGAATCCAGAGCAACGCGTCTGGGGATTCGACTCCTTTGACGGGCTGCCTGAACAATGGGCGCGCCCCGACCTCGACGTCCCCCGCGGAACTTTCCGAGTTAACGTCGAGGGCTGGATGCCACCGGTCTTGCACAACGTGTCCCTGGTTAAGGGCATGTTCCATAAGACCCTGCCGGGGTTTAAAGAGCAGATCCTAAAATCGGGCCCCATCGCTTTCCTGCACGTTGATTGCGATATCTATGCGTCCACGAAAGTGATCTTCGACCAGTTGGCCGACAACATCGTGTCGGGGACTGTGATCGTGTTTGACGAGTTCTATAACTATCCGGGCGCCGAGGAACATGAATTCAAGGCATTCCAGGAGTTCCTGGAACGGACCGGCAAAGAGGCTGTCTACCTCGCCTACAACCAGTTTTTTGAGCAAGCGGTCGCCCGGATAGCCTGACGCGCAGGCGGGGCCCGCGGGCTTTATTCGGACAGCTGAAACTCCACCATCTCGGTGACCGTATCGACCGCCTCACTGAGCGCGGCTAGCCGATCGGCGACCGAGGGCGCCGACAGCACGGCGTAGCGGTCGGCCGCACCGATCGGTAGCCGAGATGCCAACGTGTACAACCACCGTGCCGCGTCACCGGTGTCGCGGTCGGCGCCCAGCAACGTGTCGCGGCTCGGCAGCTGCGCGTCGCGGGCGGCCGCGATCCGCTCGAACAACGCCATCACCCGGTCTTCCAGTTCGAGTATCTGGTCGGCCGTCACCGGCTCGCCGGGCTCGTCGGGCCAGACCCGCACCATGGCCCGTGGGTAGGGATCGTCGGGCAGCCACTCGCTGACCCGGATGCGCTCACCGGTGCGGCACTGCAACACATACCGGCCCGAGCCGAGCTCGGCGTGTTCGGCGATGCGGGCCAGCACGCCGACGTCGCATCTCGTATCGCCGCCCCCGACCTCGCGGCCACGCGAGATGAGTACCACGCCGAACGGATCGTCGTTGCCGAGGCAGTCGCGCACCAGCGCGCTGTAGCGCGGCTCGAAGATGCGCAGCGGCAGATCCTCGTTGGGCAGTAGCGCCGACTGCAACGGAAACATCGCCAGCGCAACGGATTCCGTCATGATCAGATGTCCAGCTCCCCGACCAGCGCATCGACCACCGCGCGCAGGTCGCCGTCGTGTTCCTCGGCAACCCGCCGCTGCCGCTGATACGACGCGCCGTCGCGGTAAATGTCGACCACCGCGGCAAGCTCGTCCACGCAGTGCAGCGACTTCGCGACCGGCTCCAGCCGGGTCAGCAGATCGGGCAGGTCGTCGGTGACCAACCGCTCGTTGCTGTCGGCGTCCAGGATGATCACCGCGTCCAGTCCGTAGCGAGCGGCGCGCCACTTGTTCTCCTGAACATGCCACGGCGGCATGGTCGGCAGCGTCTCGCCGGCGTCCAGGCGGCGGTCCAGGTCGACAACCAAACAGTGCGCCAATGCGACCAGCGCGCCCAATTCACGCAGGTTGGAAACGCCGTCTAAGATCCGCACCTCGAGGGTGCCCAGATGCGGCGAAGGCCGGATGTCCCAACGGATTTCGTCCATGTGGTCGATGATGCCGGTCTTCTTCTGGTCGTAGACGAAGCCCTCGAACTCCGCCCACCGCTGAAAGTGAAACGGCAGCCCGGCGGTCGGCAGTTGCTGAAACATCATGGCGCGGTTGCTGGCGTAGCCGGTGTCCTCCCCGCCCCACCACGGCGAGGACGACGACAGCGCCAACAGGTGCGGGTAGTAGTTGAGCAGCGACGTCATGATCGGCATCACCTTGGCGGCCGAGGCGATCGCGACGTGGACGTGCACACCCCAGATCAGCATCTGTCGGCCCCACCACTGGGTGCGCTTGATCAGCTCGGCGTAGCGCGGCGCGTCGGTGAGCTTCTGCGTCGACCACCGGGCGAACGGGTGGGTGCCGGCGCAGAACAGCTCCATCCCGCGGTCCCGGACGATTTGGCGTGCGGGGCCCAGGGTTTCGCGGAGATCCTCCGTCGCTTCGGCGGCGGAGTCGCAGATGCCGGTGACCACCTCGACGGTGTTGCGCAGCAATTCCTTGTGCACGCGGGGGTTTTCGCCGATCTCGGCGATGACCGCGGGCCCTTCGTTGCTCAGGTCGCGGGTCTGCGCGTCGATGAGCGCGAATTCCCACTCCACCCCGATCGTCGGCCGGGGTGAGCCGGCGAAATCGATGTGGGCTCGATTTCTAGCCGGCACCGATGACACCGCACGCCACCCGCTTGCCAGCGTCACCGGTGCTCATCGTCGTCGCGTCGGGACCGGGCGCCCCGTTGACCTGGTTGTAGCGATCCGGCGGAATGTTGGCGAAGTTGTCGGCGCCGGCGTGGATGATGATCGCGGTCTTCTCGCCGGCCAACAGGTCATCCATGGTGAAGGCGTCCGTGGTGGTCAGCAACGTTCCGGTGCCGTCTTTACGCACCTCGAGGGAGGTCAGGTCGCCACTGGCCGGTTCGGCCGAGTGCCCCGCCACTTGGAAATGCCCGCCCGCCGACAGGAAGTCGCCCGGCGCGCCGCCGGTGGGTGCGACGGAGTTGGGCTCACACTTGCCCACCTTGTGGATGTGCACTCCGTGAAAGCCCGGCGTGAGCACACCGACCGCGACCGTGTCGATCTTGACCGTGACGTGGTTGCTGGTGAACTCGAATTCCGCGATCGCGACCTGCGTGCCGTCAGGCGCCTTGAGGTGGGTGGTGATGCTCTTCTGCGGCGCCGCCACCGCCCCCGGGGCGCCAGGGGCTTTGGAAGACGACGGCGAGGGGGATCCGGTCCAGATCGCCGGCGTGGTGCCCGGGACTGACGAGGCGTGCTGGGGCGATGAGCACGCGCAGAGCAGCGCGACGCATGACGTGACGGCGGCGGCAGCGACGGTACGGCGACCGGCAATCTTAGGCATAGCGAGAGCCTAGCCCGGCGACGATGCGCGCTGGAACAGCGCGCTGAGGAGTCGGGCAATCAAATTTCAGCCCGGCGACGATGCGCGCCGGAACAGCTTGCGCGAGTGCGTGTCAACCGGCAACGAGCACGATGACGCCCGGCGGCTGGTTGGCGAGCGCGGGAATGCGCGCCTCGACGGGCGCTTGCAGCTTCTGGCCGACCGCGTCGGCGGTGGCGTGCTCGCCCTCGGCGTCGCTGTAGTAAACGGTGGTGACCTTGACATCGGGCGCCGGCAGGTTCCCGACTTCGGTCACCTTGAAGCCGGCGGCCGTCAGCTGGTCCCGGGTGCGCGCGGCAACGCCCTCTTGCGAAGAGATGTTGTACACCCGGACCTCGGCCTGGTTCGGGGCCGGCTTGGGGCTGGGCGACGTCTTGGTGGTGGTCGACGTCACACTCGACGCCGGCGCGGCCGATTCGTCGTCGGAGTGCCCGGAAGAACCCAGCGCCTGCCACCCGAGCAGCAGGAAAATGACTCCGAGGAACAGCAGCACCATCACCATGGCCCGCAGGGGAAGCCCCGACGAATCGGGGACGCGCTCATTCATCGAGGCCCACTGTAGCGGGGACGAGCGGGCGTCAGGTCACCTCGAAGCCGAGGCGCCGCGCCGCGCGCGCCTTCTGGCGGCTGGCGCGCAACCGCCGCAGCCGCTTCACCAGCATGGGATCGGCCGCCAGCGCCTCGGGGCGGTCCACCAGCGCGTTGAGCACCTGGTAGTAGCGCGTCGCCGACATCGAGAACAGCTCCTTGATGGCGTCTTCCTTGACCCCGGCGAACTTCCACCACTGGCGCTCGAACGCCAGGATGTCGTGTTCCCGGCGGCTGAGCCCGTCGGTGATGTCAGCGTCGTCCCCCGCTTGATTTGCCCGCGCCATGGCGCTGTCCATATCGCTCCCCTGGGCCCTTCCGGCGATTCTCAAACTGCTTGCATGACTGATAGTTCGGGGCGTGTTTTGCGCGAATATTGAACCACGCGGCCAACCCTCAAGGTGTCATCTAGACCCGCGAGTCGGCCGACTTAGTTGGATCATCGCGCACAGTGTGCCGCAAAGCCCGCGGCTCGGCGAGTTTAAGCTAGCCGATCATGGCAGTCGTACCCATCCGCATTGTGGGCGATCCGGTCTTGCACGCTCCGACCACACCGGTGGCTGTCAGCGCCGACGGTTCGCTGCCGGCCGAGCTGCCCGAGTTGATCGCGACCATGTACGAGACCATGGACGCCGCGCACGGGGTGGGGCTGGCCGCCAACCAGATCGGCTACGCGCTGCGGCTGTTCGTCTACGACTGCGCGGACGACCGCGGCGAGACGCAGCGCCGCCGCGGCGTGGTGATCAATCCGGTACTGGAAACCTCCGAGGTTCCCGAGACCATGCCCGACCCGGGCGACGACGACGAAGGCTGCCTGTCGGTTCCCGGCGAATCGTTCCCCACCGGCCGGGCCAAGTGGGCGCGGGTCACCGGCCTCGACGCCGACGGCAGTCCGATCACCCTCGAGGGCACCGGCCTGTTCGCCCGGATGCTGCAACACGAAACCGGTCACCTCGACGGATTTCTCTACCTGGACCGCCTGATCGGCCGGCACGCGCGTGCCGCCAAGCGTGCCGTCAAGTCGCACGGCTGGGGAGTTCCGGGACTGTCCTGGATGCCGGGCGAGGGACCTGACCCGTTCGGCCACTGATGATCTCGTGGCCCGGCCTCGGAACACGGGTGACGGTCCGCTACCGGCGCCGCGCCGGGTCGATCCCGCCGCTCACCGATGCGGTGGGTCACCTGCTGGCCGTCGATCCGGTGGTTCGGGTGCAAACGAAGTCCGGCACCGTGGTCGAGTGCGCGCCCACCGACGTGGTGGCCGTGCGGGAGTTGACCGACGCGCCGGTGCGCGCCTCCGAGATCCGGGCACTGGAGCAGGCGGCCGCGGCCTCGTGGCCCGATACGCACGAGACTTGGCTGGACGGCTGGCTGCTGCGCACCGATTTCGCAGTGCCACTGGATATTTCGGCTCGCGCCGATTCCATCCCCGCGATCGTCGCCTGGTATGCCGACCGCGGCCTGCCCCCGCGGCTGCTCATTCCCGATCGGCTGCTGGCGGTTCCTGCCGGCTTGAGCCCCGAACGCGAGCAGCGCATGCTGGTGCGCGCCGCGCCCGTGCCCGATGCCGCCGCTGGCGTGACGCCCGACATGCCAGGCGCCTACGTCTGCGTCGACGAGCGCGACACCGACGCGATCGCCCGCGCCGAGGCGCAAGGCTTCCGGCTGCACCACCGGCGGAGATTTTTCCGACTGGCCGCTCGATAGTCTCTAGCGATGCGGCTGGCCACCTGGAACGTGAATTCGATTCGCACCCGGCTGGACCGCGTCACCGATTGGCTGGGCCGCGCCGATATCGACGTGCTGGCCATGCAGGAAACTAAATGCTCCGATAGCCAGTTCCCCACATTGCCGTTCTTCGAGCTCGGCTATGAGGTCGCCCACGTCGGCTTCAACCAGTGGAACGGGGTGGCGATCGCCTCCCGGGTCGGCCTCGACGATGTGCAGATCGGCTTCGACGGCCAGCCCACCTGGAGCAGCAAGCCAGAGGTGGCCGCCACGGCGGAGGCCCGCGCCCTGGGCGCCGTCTGCGGGGGTGTGCGGGTGTGGAGTCTTTATGTGCCCAACGGCCGCACCCTTAGCGATCCGCACTACCTCTACAAGCTGGATTGGCTTGCCGCACTGCGTGCTACGGCTGCCGGATGGCTGCGCGATGATCCGGCGGCACCGATCGCGCTGGTCGGCGACTGGAACATCGCACCCACCGATGAGGATGTGTGGAGCCCCGAATTCTTCGTCGGCTCCACGCACGTCTCTGCGCCGGAACGTCAGGCGTTCAATGCCATCGTCGAGGCGCAATTCGCCGATGTGGTACGGCCTTTCGCCCCCGGTCCGGGCGTCTACACCTACTGGGACTACACGCAGCTGCGCTTCCCGAAAAGACAGGGCATGCGAATCGACTTCATTCTCGCTTCACCGGCGTTGGCGGCGCGGGTGACCGATGCCCAGATCGTCCGCGAAGAACGCAAGGGTAAGGCGCCCAGCGACCACGCGCCGGTGTTGGTCGACCTGCGCGCCGAATGACTCACGGGCCAGGCCCCGAGCCCGTAAGCCTCGACATCGTTGCGCGCGACATGGCAGGCTTAACACAGCTGGCTTTCGGATGAAAGCCGCTGTTAACAATCGCGTAGATCCTGTTAACTGTGCGATCAACGTGTATACACGGACGTAGCGAACGAGATCTGCAGCGACCGAGATTAAAGGCCAGGGAGTCATCATGGGTGTCGTCGGTGGAGCGGTTCGTGGCGTCGGTCGAACTGTGAATCGAGCGGCGGCGGCGACCACAGCGACCGCGGGCGCGGTAGGCGGCGCCGCGGTGAACGGCGTTGTCGGCGGGGTCAAGGGAGCCGCCGAAGGCATCCAGCGCGGCATCGGATCCGGCAGCAAGTCGACGGCCGCGGCCGCATTGGCGATCGGCGCGCTCGGCGTCACCGGCTTGGTGGAATGGCCGATTCTGATGGCCGTCGGCGGCGGGGCGCTGGTGCTGCAGCGGATGAACCGCAAGCCCGAAGACCCGGCACCGAAGGCGAAGTTGACGACCGTACCCACTGAGCCCGAGCCAGCCGAGGCGACGCCGTCCAAGGCCCCTTCCCGCAAAGCCGCGGCGAAGAAGGCGAGCGGGCGGCGGGCCGGCTCGGCGGCGTTACGCAGTACCAACTGACTGAGCACCAATTGAGTTTTGCCACGTCAATACGCCGGTCTTTGCCGCTGCGCTTCGTCGCTTCCGGCGTCCAGGCGACCACCACCCTGGCCAGGACCGGCGTTGAGATCGCCGTCATCCCGGTGCGCGAAGGCGCCAAGCTGCTGTCCGGCGAGATCTCCCGCGAGACGCTCAGCCGCAACTGCTGGCGCAACGACAGCCGCGCCTGGATCGAGGTGCGCGGGCTCGGTGACGACGACAGCGGGGAGCTCGGGCGGATCGTCTCCGACGCGATCCTGGCCCACCCGGGCGTC
Organism: Mycobacterium conspicuum; assembly: GCF_010730195.1. Taxonomy (NCBI): domain Bacteria; kingdom Bacillati; phylum Actinomycetota; class Actinomycetes; order Mycobacteriales; family Mycobacteriaceae; genus Mycobacterium; species Mycobacterium conspicuum. The sequence goes on along the minus strand of NZ_AP022613.1, from coordinate 319,628 downwards.
ACCTCGGTCAGCCTGAATCACCCGCTGTCGCGCGCGGTCGTCGATATCGACGACCCCGGCTTCTCGCTGCGGGACCTGTGCCGGACGGTCGAGGCCGCCGAAAAGCGCTGCAGCGAGCCCAAAGACGAGTCGGTGTTCACCAGGAGCCTGCCGGGCGACGGCGTGGTGCTGGCAACCAGGGCGTTGACCGTCGCGGCCAACGCGGCCGGGTTGGGCATCGCGCTCACCGGCCGGGCGCTGCGTGTGCGGCCGTTGCCGGCCGCCGTCTCCGCCAGCGTGGCTTTCGTGGACTACCAGCCCTGGCTGCGCCGCGCGCTCGCGGACCGGCTCGGCGGGCCCACCACCGACACGGTGCTGACGCTGGCCGCCGCGGCGGCGCAGACCCTCACGCAGTCGCCGACATCGTTGGCGTTGGGGTTGACGATGCAGTCGATGAAGGCCGCCGAGGTCCGCGCGGAGGCCCAAAGCTGGGCGCAGCACGAACCGGAGCTGGCGCGGCACGCCGATCAGCCGAGGCCGCACCCGGCACCGCGGCCGCAGCCGTCCAGGCCGGTCGAGCGGGCCGCGGGCCGGTTCGCGCTGCTGCAGGCGCTGAGCGCCGGCGCGATCGGAGCGGGCACCCGCAACCTTGCGATGGCCGCCACCGCGGTGCAGGTAACCACCCCCAAGGCCACCCGGACGACGCCCGAGGCGTTCGCCTCCACCCTGGGCCGCGGCCTAGCCGACCAGCACGCCGTCCTGCCGCTGCGGCCGGAAAGCCTGCGCCGGCTCGACAAGATCGACACGATCGTCATCGACCCTCGGATTCTGTGCTCCGACACGCTGCGCGTCGCCCGTGTCCGCGGCGAAGGCGGCCTGGATGACAGCGAGCTGACCGCCGCGTGGAACCGCGCCCAACTCATGCTGGAGAAAAACAGCCTGCGGCCCGGCTGGCGGGCGCTGCGTGGGATATCCGGCAACCGGCCGAACGCGCGAGTCGAAGCGCTTTTCCTGCCCGCGCACGAACCGCTGGCATCGGCCGTCGTCGCCGAGGCGCATCGCACCGGGGCGGAACTGATTTCGGTCGATGTCGAGTCGCTCGACGAGCTGCGGCCGGCGTTCGACGAGATCCGGCCGGTCAAGACCGGGACAGACAGCGCGATCGACGCAGCGCTGGCTGCGGCCGTGTTCGATTTGGAGCAGTCCGGACGGACGGTGGCGGTGTTGTCGTCGTCTGGCGCGCAATCGATTTCGTCGGCCAGCCTGATGCTGGGCATCAAACCGAAGCGGGGCGCACCGCCGTTCAACGCCGACCTGCTGTTGCCGGATCTGGCGGCCGCCTGGCGGCTGCTGCACGCGTTGCCCGCGGCCAAGACGGCGATCCAACGCGGCGTCGGGATCGCGGCCGGCGCGACGGCCATGGGATCGCTGTTTCTGATCCCGGGCGTGCGGGGCAATCTCGGATCCGAGGTGGTCAACGTCGGCGCGGCGGCCGGTCTCATGTCGGGATACCTGCTCGCCCGCGGCATCCTGAACGCGGAAACCCCGCGCCCGGCGGCCGTGCACGAATGGCATGCGATGTCGGTCGAGCAGGTCCGCAGGCTGCTGCCCGCACCCGATGGTGACGTCCCCGAAATGGACCAAGCCCCGCCGAACGACTCACCGCTGCAATCGATTTGGCAGCTCGCCAGGGCCGTGCGGGCCGAGCTGTCCGACCCGTTGACCCCGGTGATGGCGCTCGGCTCGGCCGCCAGCGCCATCCTCGGCTCACCCGTCGACGCGATCCTGGTCGGCACGGTGTTGACCGGTAACTCGATACTGGCTGCCGCGCAACGGCTTCGGGCCGAGAAGCGGCTGAACGTGCTGCTGGCTCAGCAGACTCCGCCGGCGCGCCTGGTGGTCACCGGTCCGGACGGTCAGCGGGTGTACCGGCAGGTCGACGCCGCGCGACTGCGACCCGGTGATGTCATCGAGGTGCGCACCCATGAGGTGGTGCCCGCCGACGCCCGGCTCATCGAGGAGGTCGACGTCGAGGTCGACGAGTCGACGCTCACCGGTGAGTCGCTGTCGGTGGAAAAGCAGGTCGACGCGACGCCCGGGGCCCCGCTCGCCGAGCGTCGCTGCATGCTGTTCGCCGGGACCACGATGGTGGCGGGAACCGCCGTCGCGCTGGTGACCGCGGTCGGCGCGGACACTCAGCAGCGGCGTGCCGCCGATCTCATCTCCGGTGAGCTGTCATCCGACATCGGCCTGCAGCATCAGCTCGGACAGCTGACGAATCAAGCGCTCCCGGTGAGCATTACCGGCGGCGCACTGGTCGGCGCGCTCGGGCTGCTGCGGCGCACCCCGCTGCAGCACGCGGTGTCCAGCGCCATCGCGATCGCGGTCGCCGCGGTCCCCGAAGGGATGCCCCTGGTGGCCACGTTGGCGCAAGCGGCATCGGCTCGACGGCTGACGAAGTTCGGTGCGCTGGTTCGTGTTCCGCGTTCGGTCGAGGCTCTCGGCCGCATCGAAGTGGTCTGCTTCGACAAGACCGGAACGCTGAGCGAGAACCGACTGCGGGTGTCGCGGGTCCACCCCGCGCCCGGCGGGTCGGAGCCGGACGTGCTGCGCTGCGCCGCGCACGCCGCGCCCGTGACCGACGGCGGGCCGCAGCTGCACGCCACCGACGCCGCGATCGTGGAGGCGGCGGAGGCGGCCGGGGTGAGCGATCCGAACGGTAACGGCGGCGTCACCGCTCACCTGCCGTTCCGCTCCGGCAGGTCGTTCTCGGCCTCGGCAACGGGAACCGAGCTGACCGTCAAGGGCGCACCCGAGGTGGTGCTGGCCGCGTGCGGCGACATAACAGCGTTAGACGGCACCGTCGCCGACATGGCGGCCGGCGGGTTGCGGGTGATCGCGGTCGCGCGGCGCACGCTGACGGCGCAGCAGGCCGCGGCGGTCAAGGACAACCCCGACGAGATCGCCGAGTACTGCCGGGACGGGTTGACCCTGGCCGGGTTCCTCGGGTTGTCGGACACCCCGCGCCCGGAATCCGCCGGCGTGCTGTCCACGCTGCGGTCCCAGGGGGTGGGCATCAAGCTGATCACCGGCGATCACCCGATCACCGCGAAGGCGATCGCCGAGGAGCTCGGCCTGCCGGTGACCGCCGGGCAGGTGATCACCGGCGCCGAATGGGATGCGTTGTCCCGCAAGGAGCAGGAACGCGTGGTCACCGAGCGGGTGATCTTCGCCCGGATGACGCCGGAGAACAAGGTCCAGATCGTCCAGACGCTGGAGAACGCCGGCGTGCGGACGGCGATGGTGGGTGACGGCGCCAACGACGCCGCCGCCATCCGGGCGGCCACCGTCGGCATCGGCGTGGTCGCGCACGGCAGCGACTCGGCGCACCTGGTGGCCGACGTGGTGCTCGTCGATGGCCGTATCGAAGCGCTGCTGGAGGCCGTGGAAGAGGGCCGCCAGCTGTGGCGGCGGGTGCAGGCGGCCGTGCAGGTGCTGCTCGGGGGCAACGCCGGCGAGGTGATCTTCGCGATCATCGGCAGCGCGATCACCGGCACGTCGCCGCTGAACACCCGCCAGCTGCTGCTGGTCAACACCGTCACCGATGCGTTCCCGGCCGCGGCCCTGGCCGTCAGCAAGCCGCGCGCGACGGTCGACTCCAGCCTGCGCGGCGTGGATCAGCCCGCGCTGTGGCATGCCGTCGCCCTGCGCGCCGGTACGACCGCGGCGGCGACGACGGCGGCGTGGGTGATGGCGGGCGGCGCGCTGGGCATTCCCGCCGTGCCCGGGATGAACGCCCTGGTGGGAGCCACCGGACTGCCGCAACGCGCGTCGACAGTGGCCTTGGTCGCGCTGATCGCGACCGAATTGGGCCAGACGGTGGTGGAGTCGCAGGCTCCGTTGGTGGTGCTCACCGCGCTGGGGTCACTCGGCTTGGTGGGCGGCTTGATCAGCATTCCGGGGGTCAGCCAGCTGCTCGGCTGCACACCGCTCGATCCGCTCGGCTGGATCGAAGCCCTCGGGTCCGCGGCGGTCGCGACGCTCGCCGTCGCCGCCCTCAGCCGTGTCTTTGACGATCGGGAGCTGCCAGAACCTCCTCAGCGTCCCCAGCCGCCTTCCCAGCCGCCTGAGCCTCCACGATCTCCAGGACGCCCGCGCGCCACAACAACGCATAGAGTTGCTGGAACGGAACATTCAGGAACGAGGCGATCGGTGAAATCAGCGGATCGGCCTGCGGCAGATCGGTCCTCCCCATACGTCCGACGGTGACCGCACCATCCGGCTCACCGGCAAATCTTTCGTTACCGAAAGGCAAATGATGGCGGAAAAGAAGCCCCGGCGGGCGACGTCCCAGCGCGAGGCGGTGGACAAGATCCGCGAAGGCGAAACCTTCGTGGTGAACCTGCCGCTGCTCGGCCAGACCGAGATTCCACGGCCCGAGCAGCTCGCCTACTACGGCGGTCTAGCGGCGCTGGCGGCCCTGGAACTCATCGATTGGCCGGTCGCCCTAGTGATCGCGGCCGGGCACCTGCTGGCGTCGAACCATCATAATCGGATCCTCGAGGAGCTCGGCGAAGCCATGGAAGAGGCCTAGCAGAGGTCTAGGGTCAGCTGGTCAGTCCGGCGACCGCGTGGTCGAACAGCATCGTCACCCGGGTCCCCCAGCGATCGCGGACGGTGTCGACCCGATCGGCGAGGCCGCTCATCAGCGTGAGCCCGCGTCCGCGTCGGTCGCTGCGCAGGCTGGCCGAGGAGTCGCCCGACCAACGACCGGAGTCGGCGACGGTGATGACAATCGCGTCGTCGCGAATGAACGCCTCGAGGGAAACGGTCCTGCGCGGATCACAATGGCTGCCGTGCTCGATGCCGTTGGTTACGGCCTCACCGGCCGCCAACAGAATGTCCTGTGCGCGGGGCGGATCGACGGCGACCGCGTCCAGCCACTCGTGCAAGCGATCCCGCACGACGGGAACCTCGGTGCCCGTCGCCGGAACCACGATGGTGAAGCTGTGCGGCCCGGAATGGCTCGGGCGCAGCGCGAGCACCACGACGTCGTCGCGGTAGCCGTCCGGCGGCGCCATCCGGCGCAATAGCTCGGTGCAGACGTCGTCGACCGCGAGGTGGGCACACGCGGCGGCCGCGGCCCTCAGTCGGTCGAATCCCTTGTCGAGGGCCTCGCCGGGCCGCTCGATCAGCCCGTCGGTGTAGAGCACGACCAGGGCGCCGGGTGGCAGGTCCGCCCGCGCGGTGCCGTCGGCCACGTCGACTCGAGCGGTGGCCACCGGCGGTCGTCGACCGTCCTCCAAGAAGGTGGGAGCAACCGCGAGGTCCGGGCTGACCAGCAACGGGTAGGGATGTCCCGCGCAGGTGTAACTGATGGTGGCGGGGCGCCCCGTTGCCGGCTGGCCGGCGTCGATCAGGGCGTAGGCCACCGTCGCACAGCGCGCACCCTGCACCGTGGCCGCATAGGCGTCCAGGGTGCTCAGGACCACCGCCGGGTCGGCCTGGCTGAGCGCGGTGGCGCCCATCGCCGCGCGGAGCCGGCTCATCACGGTTGCGCCCGGCAGGCCATGCCCGACGACGTCGCCCACCGATATCCCGATCTGCCCCGGCCGGTTGAGCGGTGTCACCAGATACCAGTCGCCGCCCACCCGCATCGCCTCGCCGGCCGGTTGGTAGACCGCCGCCACGGCCGCGGCGGTCGACCCGCGGTCGAGGTCGAGCAGCTGCTCCTGAAATTCGATGGCGATGCGGTGCTCACGCGCCAGGACGCGGACGCGATCCAGGGCCAACTGGGTGAGCTCGGCGGCGTGGGCGAACATGTCGAGTTCGGTGGCGCCGAATTGGCGCGGCTGCGACCACAGCAATGACAGCACGCCGATGACGCGGCCCAGGCCGCCGCGCAAGGGCTGGACAACGCAGGCGCGCACACTCGACGCGGTGTCGTGCACGGCGTGTTCATACCGTGGGGGCAGGTCGAAGGTGTCGGGGACGGTCAGCGGCTCGCCGCGCTTGATGACGTCGATGGCGACCAAGGGGGCGTCCATCGGGGCGACGTGGTAGCGGTCGCGCAATTCCGCGGGAAAGGCCCCGGCGTATTCGAATCGGACGTTGTCCTCGTCGGGATCCAGCAGACCGATGGCAACAGCGTCGGCTTCCCCCAATCCGAATCGGGGGTCGACCAGGACGGCCAGGATGGCGGTGACGGAATCGGCGCCGTGCAGTGCGGCCTCGAACTCCGATGACAGCCGCAACTCGGCGGCGCGCTGCTGACCGTCTCGCTCGCGGGCCGCGGCGGAAAGCCTCGCCGACACCCGGTCGATCAGCTCCTGGGAGCGGAATGGCTTGGGCAGGTAGTCGTCGGCGCCGCCGGCAAAGCCGTCGCTGATCGCCTCCGCGCCGGCCCGGGCGGACAGCATAAGCACCGGCGTGCCGGCCAATTCGGGCTCGGCGCGAATCGCCGCCACCAACTCGAACCCATTCAGGCCCGGCATCATCACGTCCGTGACGATCGCGTCCGGGCGTAGCTCGCGGGTGGCGTCCAGCGCCGATTGGCCGTCGGCGACCAGCACCGTCTCCCAGTGCGGCGACAGCACGCGATCAAGGTGATTCCGCATGTCGGCGTTGTCGTCGGCGATCAAGATCAGCTCACGGCGGTCCCGCGCCGGCGTGGACAAAGGCCGACTTTGCTTGCGCACCAACATTCCTGGCGCGGATGCCAACCACTGATGGGCGTCGGCGACGTAAGGATTGGACGCGTCGAGCTGGCCGTCGGGCGAGTATTGCAGCGGGGTGCCGTCCACGGACCGAGGCAGCCGGATGGTCACCGCGGTGCCACGGTCCGGTTCGCTGTCGATCTCGACCGTTCCGCGCTGCAGTTCGACGAGTCCGCGCACCAGCGACAGCCCGATTCCGCTGCCCTCCACGCTGCGGCCGCGGGCGTCTTCGACGCGGTAGAAGCGTTCGAAGAGCCGGTCGAGGTCCTTGGCGGCGATCCCAACTCCGGTGTCGCGCACCGTAATTCGGCACTGCGCGGGCTCGGCGCGCACCTCGACCGAAATCGAGCCCCGCAGCGTGTATTTGACCGCGTTGGACAACAGGTTGAGCAGAATCGTTTCCCACATGCCGGGATCGACGTCGGCCAACACCGGATCGCAGGCGATCACGTACTCGAGGCCGGCGCGCTCGCAGAGCTCGGTGAAGGACGAGGCAATGTGCGCTGTGAGCGCACCGACATCGGTGCACACCAGCCGCACGGTCGCGCGACCGGCCTCGATCCGCGAGAAGTCGAGCAGCGAGTCCACCATTCGCAGCAGCCGCTGCGCGTTGCGCCGGGCCGTCGTCAGCCGGTCGGCCAGCACGGTGTTGGGCCCGGCATCGGCCAGCGCGTCGTCGAGCGGGCCCAGCAACAGCGTCAAGGGCGTGCGGAACTCGTGGCTGACATTGGTGAGAAAAGCCGACTTCGCGCGATCCAATTCGGCCAGGGCGTCGGCGCGTTGCCGCTCGTGCTCATAGGAGACCGCCGTCGCGAACGTCGACGACAGTTGGTCGGCGAGCAGTTGACAGAAGCCCCGATAAAGCGCATCGAAAGGGAGCCGCGGGCTGACGCCCACCACCAGCGCCCCGGCGGTCGCGCCCTCGCCCAGCGCCAGCACCAGCGCCTGCTCGGGACAGTCGACGCCCAGCGCCCCGTGGATGCCGGGGAGGACCGCCGCGACGTTCTCGATGACCCACGCCGCGCGCGATTCCGGTTGGCGGCCGCCGGTCAGCTCGGCCAGCGTGCGGGGCAGGAA